>NZ_CBBQHX010000060.1:0-15984 GCF_964946895.1 Stagnihabitans sp.
AGCGCGCCAGTTCCCTAGCGATCCTCGTCCGCCGCATCTTCAGAATTTCAGGCCGCTTCCCGTCGCTTCCGCTTCCGTCCGCCGCCATCACCGTCGCTGCTGCGCTTCGGTGAGGCGGTGTTTAGGTCCGACGATCAAAACCCGCAAGACCAAAAATCACCACCCGTCGCATTTTCTTCGCAATTCTGAATTGTGACACAATATCTTGTGGTTAGGCCCGGCACTCCACCTAGGTTGGCGTCGCGGGCCCTCTCCTGCGGCCGCCAGACAGGGTGAATCATTCGGGCACGGCCAGAGAATCCGCGCCGTGCAGGCCCGCTGACCCGCTGCAGTCCCAGCCCGTTCAGTTGCGGTTGTTCCTGCGGGCCAGCGGCCCTAACCTGCGGGCATGGGAATCAACTCTGACATCATGGACCCTCAGGCTTGGCAGGCGGCGCTCGCGGCGCTCGATTGGCAGGTCGAGATGGGCGTGGCCGATTGGGTGCAGGAAGACGCGCTCAACCGCTATGACCTGCCCGAGCGGCTGGAGCGTCCGGTTCCGGTGGAAACCGCCCTGTCCGTCCAGGCTGCCACTCCGGTGGCAGAGGTGGCGCAGGTCGATCCGGTCTCGGTCGCCCGTCTGGCGGCGCGGGGGGCGGCGACGCTGGAAGATCTGCGCGCGGCGCTGATCTCTTATGACCATTGCGAGTTGAAGAGGGGCGCGCGCAACACCGTTTTCGCTGACGGCACCGCCACGGCCCGCGTCCTGATCCTGGGCGAGGCCCCGGGGCGGGAGGAAGATCTGGAGGGGTTGCCCTTCGTCGGCCGCGCCGGCCAGATGCTGGACCGGATGTTTGAGGCCATAGGGCTGTCACGCGTGTCGCCTGATCCGAAGCATGCGCTCTATATCACCAATGTCATGCCGTGGCGCCCGCCGCAGAACCGTGACCCCGAGCCGGACGAAATCGCCATGATGCGCCCCTTCCTCGAACGGCACATCAGCCTGGTGAACCCGGATATCATCGTGGCCATGGGCAACACACCCTGTCTGGCCCTTCTGAACCAGAAGGGCATCCTGCGCCTGCGCGGCCATTGGACCGAAGCCTTGGGCAAGCCGGTGCTGCCGATGACCCACCCGGCCTATCTTCTGCGCAACCCCGGCGCCAAGCGCGAGGCCTGGGCCGATCTGCTCGCCCTGAAGGCGCGGCTGGCGTGATCCCGGTCGAGCCTGCGACCCTGCTGTCTTTCATTCCCGCCGCCTTGGCCCTGAACCTGACGCCCGGTGCGGACATGATGTTCTGTCTGGGGCAGGGGCTGCGCTCTGGCCCCAAGGCGGCGATGGCGGCGAACCTCGGGATTGCGGTGGGCGGGTTGGGGCAGGTGACTGTGGCGGGGCTGGGGCTGGGGGCCTTGGTGGCGGCGCATCCCTGGGCCTTTGATGCCATCCGGTGGGCTGGGGTGGCTTATCTGCTGGTGCTGGCGGTGCAGACCCTGCGGTCCGGTCCGTCGCTGGCATCACCGGCGGAACCGGCGCGGGCTGGCAGGGTGTTCGGGCAGGCGCTGGTGGTCAATCTGCTCAATCCCAAGGTGATCCTCTTTATCCTCGCCTTCCTGCCGCAGTTCGTGGACCCGTTGCGCCCCGTTCTGCCGCAGTTCCTGACGCTGGGCGTGGTCTTTGCCGTCGGCGGGCTTGCCGTGAACGGCCTCGTCGGGGTCATGGCGGGATCAATCGGGCAGCGCATGGCACAAAGCCGCAGGCTATCGCTCTGGCTCTCGCGCGCCTCTGCTGCCATCTTCACCGGGCTGGCCCTGAGGCTGGCACTTCTGACACGAGGGTAACATGAGCCGCATCGACGAAACGAAAGCCTTTGTCCCGGTCCGCATCGCCGTGCTGACGGTGTCAGACACCCGCACGGCCGCCGATGATAAATCCGGCGACACCCTGGTCGCACGATTGACAGAGGCCGGGCACATCCTTGCCGCGCGCGGCATCGTGCCGGATGACCGGGCCACCATCGCGGCCCAGCTGCGCCAATGGATCGCCGATCCGGCCATCGACGTCATCCTGTCCACCGGCGGCACCGGCCTGACGGGCCGCGACGTCACCGTTGAAGCCCACCGCGACGTCTATGAGAAAGAGATCGAGGCCTTCGCCACCGTCTTCACCATCGTCTCGATGCAGAAGATCGGCACCTCTGCCGTGCAATCGCGCGCCACGGGGGGCGTGGCGGGCGGCAAATACCTGTTCGCCCTGCCCGGCTCTCCCGGCGCCTGCCGCGACGCTTGGGACGAGATCCTGAAATGGCAGCTGGATTACCGCCACCGCCCCTGCAACTTCGTCGAGATCATGCCCCGTCTGGAAGAGCACACGCGCCGGAAGTAGCGGCTTGGCCGGGCCAAGGGCCTCCGGCGGGCGTATGTGGCAAGGCGCAAATGGCGGGCTTAGCCGCGCATCATCTGGCGCACTTCGGGCAAAGTCCGTCCGGGAAAACCACCCGCGGCGAATGGATCATCACGCCATCCCGAAGCTCGCAGGATCAGGCCCAAGGCGATCCGGCGCGGTCAGGTCATACGGGCCGGCAAGCTGAAGCCGCGCAACAGGTCCTGCGCGGCGGCAGGCTTCTTGCCCTCACGCTGCGCTTCCAGCACCTCGACGGCGCCATCGCCACAGGCCACGGTGAACCCCCCCAGCACCTGCCCCGGCAAACCCGCGCCGGCCACGACCCGCGATCGCAGCAGTTTCACCCGCTCGCCGCCCACCTCACACCAGGCGCCCGGGAAGGGGGACAGGCCGCGGATCCGGCGATCCACCTCCACCGCAGGTCTGCTCCAGTCCACCCGCGCCTCGGCCTTGTCGATCTTGGTCGCATAGGTCACGCCCGCTTCGGGTTGCGCCTGCGGCACCAGAGCCTCCAGCCGGTCCAGCGCCTGCCCGATCAGCCGCGCGCCCATGGCGGACAAACGGTCGTGCAAATCCGCCGTCGTGTCTTCCGCCCCGATCGCGACAGCCTCGCGCAGCAGCACGGGCCCGGTATCCAGTCCCGCTTCCATCTGCATGATGCAGACGCCGCTCTGCGCATCCCCCGCCATGATCGCCCGATGGATCGGCGCCGCACCCCGCCAGCGCGGCAGAAGCGAGGCGTGGATGTTCAGGCAGCCATGCAGGGGTGCGGCCAGAATCGCCGGCGGCAGGATCAGCCCATAGGCCACCACAACCGCCACCTCGCTGCGCAGCGAAGCAAAGTCTTGCTGCGCCTCAATGCTGCGCAGCGAAACCGGGTAAAGCACGGGAATCCCTAACTCTTCCGCGCAGACCTGCACCGGGCTTTTCCGGTCTGCCTTGCCGCGCCCCGCAGGTCGCGGCGGCTGGGTGTAGACCGCAGCAATTTCATGACCAGCGCCCGCAAGGGCCTTCAGCACGGGCACGGAAAATTCCGGCGTGCCCATGAAGACCACCCTCATCCGCGCCTCCGCAGCTTGTCCGCCTTGCCGATCAGCATCGACCGTTTCAGGCCCGACAGATGGTCAAAATACATCTTCCCCGCCAGATGGTCGATCTGATGCTGGACCGAGGTCGCCCAAAGATGAACGAAATCACGGTCCTCCATCTGGCCTTGCGCATTCACAAACCGCACCGTCACCGCCCTTGGCCGGCTGATCACCGCGGACACACCCGGCAGGTTCGGGCTCGCCTCCTCATGCTCCCGCATCTGCCCAGAGGCGTGCAGGACCACCGGGTTGGCCATCAGCACCGCGCGGCCCCGCTCGGTCGAACAATCAACCACCGCCAGCCGCAAAGCGACGCCAATCTGAACGGCGGCCAGACCATAGCCCGGCATCGCCTCCATCGTGTCCACCATGTCCGCCCAGATCGCCCGCACCTCTGGCGTGATCTCGGCCACATCGGCGGCCACGCTGCGCAGCATCTGGTGCGGCCAAGGCAGGCAGGGGCGGATCACGCCAGCACCGCTTCGGCCTTGGCCCGGTCTTCCGCCGTCAAATGATCCAAAGTCACGATCCCATCCAGATGGTCGATTTCATGTTGCGCGCAGATCGCCCGGAACCCGACCAGCTTCTGCGCCGAGACCGAGCCATCCACCATCACCCAGCGCAGGATGATCTCTTTCGCCCGGCTCACCTCGGCCAGCACGCCGGGGATCGACAGGCACCCTTCCGAACTTTGCACCTGCTCCAACGAGCGCCAGATGATTTCCGGGTTGATGAAGATTTCCGGCGTACCCGCCCCAACCTTCCACGTCGCATCCATCACGAACACCCGGCTCAGCACGCCCACCTGCGGCGCGGCCAGACCACGGCCTTCGGCGTCATACATCGTCACCAGCATGTCCTGCGCCAAGGCCAGGGTCGCATCGTCGACAACGGCCACCCCGGCCTTCTGCGACAGAACCGCATCAGGCCAGCGCCGGATCTCGCGCTTCATTTGAAGCCCCGAGAATCGCCCCGGCCATCGCCCCGCGCCAACTCGCGCTTCAGCTTTTCCATCTTGCGGGTGATCATCTGGCGCTTCATCAGGCCCAGATAATCAATGAACAGCTTGCCCTTCAGGTGGTCAATCTCGTGCTGCACGCAGGTTGCCCACAGTCCGGTGAAGGTTTCCTCGCGGTTGGCCCCGGTTTCGTCCTGCCAGCGCACCGTCACCGAATTCGGCCGCTCGACATCGGCATACTGCTCGGGGATCGACAGACACCCCTCCTCATAGGTCGACAGCTCGGACGAGCTCCACACCACTTCGGGGTTGAACAGAATCAACGGCCGCGCCACCTCCGGCGCCTTCATGCAATCCATCACGATCAGCCGCTTGGTCACGCCCACCTGCGGCGCGGCCAGCCCGATCCCCGGCGCGTCATACATGGTCTCCAGCATGTCGCGGGCCAGTTTCACCAAATCCTCGGTGATCTGCGGCACGGGGTCGCAAACTTTCTTGAGGCGCGGGTCGGGGTGGATCAGGATGGGGCGGATCATCCTGCAGGATTTACGGTTTGCCAAGGTTTGACGCAAGAGGGTCGCGACATCCGAACCCCTCGCAAAAACCGGATGAACTTGGCATCACATTGCTGTAACCCGTGCCAAGACCCTCAAAGGACCGCAGCATGACCTTCGACACCCTGATCAACCGCGTTGGCAGCCACTCCGTCAAATGGGACTCGATGGAGGCGATCTTTGGCGTCTCACCCAAGGATGGTCTGGCCATGTGGGTGGCCGACACCGATTTCCAGCCCCCGGCTTGCGTGCAGCAGGCGCTGGAAAAGATGCTGGCCCATGGGGTCTACGGCTATTTCGGCGACGATTCCGCCTATATCGCCGCGATCCGCTGGTGGATGAAAACCCGCCACGGCTGGGAGGTTGACCCCAAGGCCATCTTCACCACCCACGGCCTCGTCAACGGCGTGGCGCTGGCCCTTGACGCCTTCACCCAACAAGGTGACGGCGTCGTGCTGAACACTCCGGTCTACCACGCCTTCGCCCGCGTCATCAAAGCCGCCGGACGCCAGGTGGTGGAATGCCCGCTGGCCATCGAGGATGGCCTGCAGAAAATGGATTTCGCCGCATGGGACGCCCAGATGACCGGGGCCGAGAAGATGTTCATCCTCTGCTCGCCCCACAACCCCGGCGGCCGCGTCTGGACCCGCGATGAACTGCAAGGCGTCGCCGATTTCTGCCGCCGCCACAACCTGCTGCTGATCTCGGACGAGATTCACCATGACCTGGTGATGCACGGTCAAAAGCACACCGTCATGGCCACGCTGGATGGCGTGCAGGACCGTCTGGTGATGATGACTGCCACCACCAAGACCTTCAACATCGCCGGCGCCCATATCGGCAACGTAATCATCGCCGACCCAACCCTGCGCCAGCGCTTCGCAGATACGATGATGAAAATGGGCATATCGCCCAATTCCTTCGGCATGCACATGGCCACCGCCGCCTACTCGCCCGAGGGCGCCGCGTGGGTTGACCAGCTGACTGCCTATCTCGACCGCAACCGCCGCACCTTCGATGCCGGCATCAATGCCATCCCCGGCCTGAAATCCATGCCACTGCAGGCCACCTATCTCGCCTGGGTCGATTTCACCGGCACCGGCATGACACCGGCCGAATTCACCGCCCGCGTGCAGCAGGGCGCGCGAATCGCGGCCAACCTCGGCGGCTCGTTCGGCACGGGCGGGGAAAACTTCCTGCGCTTCAACCTTGGTATGCCGCATGCGCAGATCGAACAGGCCGTGGCCCGTCTCGCAGAGGCGTTCAAGGATCTGCAGTAAGCCTCAGGCCTTCGGCAGAAAGCCCACCGGCAAGACAGGGTCCAGCCAGAAATCCAGTGCGGCCCTGTCGGTCACCGGCGTCATCGTCTTGATTTCACAGATGATTTCGCCAGCCTCCGCAACCGAGGCAACAATCAGGCACTGAAACACATGGCGGCTGCCATCATAAACATCGACCAGCCCGCGCAACTGCGGGCTCAGCGTGCCGTCCAGCACAAAGCCGTTGTCCCACGACCGCAGCACCGGAAACACCGCCTCGCCCACCTGCACCCGCAGCCGAGACTTGCGCCGCTCCTGATGTTTGCGGGCGGCATCCAGGCCTTCGCGTACGTCTTTTGACAGAAATTCCAGCATTGTCGCCTCCCTCTGCCTCAGTCTTGCGCGGAATTGGTTAAAAACAAGCTGACAGACCAACGTGTCCTTTTTGCGAAGGCCGCGTGGCGCTTGTGCCACAGCCTTCGCGGTTCCCTAAGCCCATCGGTTCCGCTAGACTCGCCCGATACACCGGAGGTTTTTCAATGCGTCTGTCCCAGCTCGCCCTTTTGGCCCTGACCGCCTGCCCGCTTCTGGCCAGCCACGCCCTTGCCGCGCCCTGTGGCGGCGATTTCCAAGGCTTCCTGTCCGCCATGGCCGCCGATGCCAAGGCGCAGGGTCTGCCCGACAGCGCCATCCACGCCTTTCTGGACGATGCCCAGATCGACCCCGCCGTTCTCAAGGCCGACCACGGTCAGGGCTTCTTCCGCAAGACCTTCCTTGATTTCAGTCAGGCGCTGATCTCCAAAAGCCGCATCCAGAACGCCGCGATCTACGCCAAAAAGTATGACGCCGCCTTCACCGCCGCCGAAAAGAAATTCGGCGTCTCGCGCGGCATCATCCTCGCCTTCTGGGCGTTCGAGACCGATTTCGGCCAGGTTCAGGGCACCTTTGACACCCGCAACGCGCTGGTCACCCTCGCCCATGACTGCCGTCGCCCCGATGTCTTCCAGCCGCAGGTTCTGGCCGCCATCGCCCTGACCGCGCAGGGCAATTTCGCCCCCGGCCAGACGATCGGCGCTTGGGCGGGTGAAATCGGCATGGTGCAGATGCTGCCCAAAGACATCCTCGAACGCGGCGAGGATGGCGACGGCGATGGCAAGATCACCCTGAAAACCTCCGCCGCCGACTCGATCCTGTCCGCCGCCCACATGCTGCAATTCTACGGCTGGCAGGCCGGCCAGCCCTGGATGCAAGAGGTCACGGTGCCGCAAACCCTCGACTGGTCGCAATCCAGCCTCGACACCGAACTGTCCACCGCCCAATGGTCCGCGATGGGCGTCAAGCCGAAAGAGGGCAAATTCGCCAACCTCCCCGCCTCGCTCCTGTTGCCGCAAGGCCGCAAGGGCCCGGCCTTCCTCGTCTATCCAAACTACAAAGTCCTGTTCAACTGGAACAAAAGCTTCGTCTACGTCACCACCGCCGCCTATTTCGCCACCCGGATTCAGGGCGCCGCGCCCTATACCCCCGGCACGCCGGACCCGGCCCTGACGCCTGACCAGATGACCGCCCTGCAAACCAAGCTGACAAAAATGGGCCACGATGTCGGCAAAATTGACGGCGTCCTTGGTGCCGCCACCCGCGCCGCCGTGCAAGTCGAACAAAAACGCCTCGGCCTGCCCGCCGACGGCTGGCCCACAGCGGACCTGCTGGCGCAACTCTAGACCTCGCGCCTGCTTTTCATGTGTTCACAAATATCCCGGGGGTGCGGGGGCTGGCCCCCGCTCTTCGGCGCAATCAACGCGTCGGCACCGGCACTTCGCCGCGATAGTCATAGAACCCGCGCTGCGTCTTGCGCCCCAGCCACCCGGCTTCCACATACTTCGTCAGCAGCGGGCAGGGTCGATACTTGGTATCCGCCAGCCCCTCGTGCAGCACGTTCATGATGGCAAGGCAGGTATCCAGCCCGATGAAATCCGCCAATTCCAGCGGCCCCATCGGATGGTTGGCCCCCAGCTTCAGGCTCTCGTCAATCGACTTGACCGAGCCCACACCCTCATACAGCGTGTAAACCGCTTCATTGATCATCGGCATCAGAATGCGGTTGACGATGAACGCCGGGAAATCCTCGGCACTCGCCGCCGTCTTGCCCAGCTTCGACACCACCTCATGCAAAGCATCCCAGGTCGGCCCGTCCGTCGCAATCCCGCGGATCAGCTCCACCAGCTGCATCACCGGCACCGGGTTCATGAAGTGGAACCCCATGAACTTCTCCGGCCGATCCGTCCGGCTCGCCAACCGCGTGATCGAAATCGACGAGGTGTTTGAGGTCAAGATCGTATGCGCCGCCAGATGCGGCACCAAAGCCTTGAAGATCGCATCCTTGATGCTTTCCTTCTCGGTCGCCGCCTCGATGATCAAGTCCAGCGGCCCCAGCTCGGCAATGTTCAGCGTCGTCTTGATCCGCGCCATCGCGGCCAGCTTGGCCTCTGCGGTCACCTTGCCGCGCGCCACCTGCCGCTCGATGTTGCGGTCAATCGTGGCCAAGGCCTTGGTCAGGCTTTCCGCGCTGATGTCGTTCATCAGCACGTCATAGCCTGCCAGCGCGAAGACATGCGCAATCCCGTTGCCCATCTGCCCCGCGCCCACGATCCCAACCGACTGAATGGCCATGTCTCACCCCTTGTGTCTGCGCGCACCCTAGCCCCCGCCTGTCCAAGCGGCAAGACCGCTGCGCTGCGGCGAAATGCGGGCGAAAACATCCCGCATTTGCCCGAAATTGCACCTTTAGCCGTTTGGAAAGGGGAATCGGGCAGTCTTGCCCTTGGGTGTGTAAAAACGACGGGTGGGTACCATGGCCTATGCTTTGCAAAGCGAGGGCGCGTTAGACTATTTTCCGTGCCATTACGGCACGTCAAACCTTTTGTTCCGCGGTCCGCGCCGGTCGCTCGACCGGCCCTATGTCGTCTTCATGGGCGGCAATGAAACCTATGGCAAGTTCATCCCGGACCCTTTCCCCGACCTTGTCGAGGAGGAGGTTGGCTTTGGCTCGGTCAACCTCGGCGTCTCCAATGCGGGCCTTGATCTTTACCTGAACGAAACCAGCCTCTTGGATGTGGCGGCCAAGGCCGAGGCGGTCGTGCTGCAAGTCGTCGGGGCCGCCAACCTGTCGAATCGCTATTACACGGTGCATCCGCGCCGCAATGACCGTTTCCTCGGGCCAACGCCGCTCTTGAAGACGCTGTTCCGCGATGTCGATTTCACCGATTTCGCCTTCACGCGGCACCTTCTTTTCACCCTGCACGAACGCTCCCCCGAACGGTTTGAGGTGTTGGCCGATGAACTGCGCTCCACCTGGCTCGCGCGGATGAAGGACTTGCTCGGCCACCTGCCGCCGCGCACGCTGCTCCTCTGGCTGGCCGATCAGCCGCCGCCTGCCGTCAGCCGCCGCGCCGCCCTGACCCGCGATCCCCTGCTGGTCGATGCCGAGATGCTCTGCGCCATCCGCCCCCTCGCCCGCCTCTACGTCGAGGCCGTCACCCGCCCGGAACAGCGCGGCTCCCATCTCGGCGGCATGGCCTTCTCCCCGGCCGAGGCCCCCGCCGCTGCCGTGGTCCCGGGGCCAGAGGTGCATCGCGACATCACCAAACTCCTCACCCAAGCGCTGGAGGCTGCGCTGCGGTGATCAGATATCGTCATATTTTTGATTGTACCTGATCATAAAATCGCCTATCCCTGTCCCCATCTGATCAGGGGACAGGATGAAATCCGACCGTTCAACCCGCATTCGCGATCACCTCTTCGCCCATGGCCCCGCCACGGTCGATGACCTGTCCGCCGCCATCGGCGCCTCCCCCGCCACCATCCGCCGCGACCTGACAGAGCTTGAACAGCAAGGCCTGATCCAGCGCGACCACGGCTCTGCCCGCCTCGCCGAGGGCACCACCCGCGAAATCGCCTTCGCCACCCGCGCCCGCGCCAACCTCGCCGCCAAGCGCGCCATAGCCGAGGCCGCCTTCCCCCTCATCACCCCCGGCGCCACCCTCTTCCTTGACGCCGGCACCACCACCTATCAACTGGCCCGCCGCATCCGCCTGTCGCCGATGCCACTGACCGTGGCCACCAACTGCGTCCCCATCGCCGAGGAACTCTCCAACCTCCCCAGCATCACCGTCCTCCTGATCGGCGGCCGCTACCGCCCCGAAAACGCCTCCCTCGTCGGCCTCCTCGCCGAGCGCGCCCTCTCCGACCTCTGGTTCGACACCCTCTTCATGGGCACAGGCGCCGTCGCCCCCGACCTCAACCTCTACTCGATCGACGCCGATGAGGCCCGCGCCAACGCCCTCATGCTGACCCGCGCCACCCGCACCTTTATCCTCGCCGACAGCAGCAAGTTCGGCCGCGCCCTGCCGTATCGCGTGGCCCCCCTCACCCGGCAAACCCCCCTCATCACCGACACACTCCCCCCGGACTGGCGCGACCGCCTCGCCGCCATCCCCGTTACCGAAGGACTCCCAATATGAACGCCACCGTCCAAAGCATCGTCGAACAATTCCCCTACTGGGCCGCGAAATTCCCCGCGCCCATCACCGACCGCACCACCCAGCACGTCATCCTCGGCTGCGGCACCAGCTACAACCTCGCCCTCTCCATCGCCGCCGCCCTGAACGAAAGCGGCATCCGCGCCCTCGCCATCCCCGCAGGCGAATGGACCATCCGCCCGCACGCCTACCTCCCCGCCGGCACCCCGGTCAAAATCATCGCCCTCTCCCGCTCGGGTGAGACCACCGAAACCGTCGACGCCGCCCGCGCCTCCCGCGCCCGCGGCCAGCACGTCACCGGCATCACCTGCGCCCCCGGCTCCGCCCTCTCGCTCAACTCCGACACCCCTGTCGAATTCCCCACCCACCCCGCCGAAGGCGTGGTGATGACCGTCTCCGCCAGCCTGATGCTGCTCGCCGGTTACGCGCTGGCAAGCCACGCCCCCACCAAGGCCCTCGCCACCGCCGCCGAGGCCCTGCTCACCCAAGCCTCCACCCTCCCCTCAGAATTCCACGCCAAAACCCACGTCGTCTTCCTCGGCGCGGGCAGCCAATACGGCGTGGCCCTCGAAGGCGCGCTGAAACTGCAGGAAATGGCCCTGACCTTCACCCAAGCCTTCCACCCCGGCGAATACCGCCACGGCCCGGTCAGCCTGATCGACAACACCTCCGCCGTCGTCATGCTCTACCACCCAGACACCGCCGCCGACGAAGCCAAGCTCGTGACCGAACTCCAAGCCAAAGGCGCCTATGTCATAGGCTTCGGCGGCCCCGGCAACATCTCCCTGCCCCTCACCCACCCGACCCCCCTGCGTGGTGCCGAAGCCCTCCCCGCCCTGCAAATCCTGGGCGAAAACTACGCCAAAGCCCGCAACATCGACACCACCGCCCCCCGCCACCTAACCAAAGTTGTGGTGCTGGCATGACCGAAGCCCTCGATTTCCTCCTGTCCCTCCCCCGCCTCCACGCCGCAGGCACTCGCCGCGGCATCACCTCCGTCTGCTCCGCCCACCCCACCGTCATCGAAGCCGCCCTGATCGAGGCCGCCGCCACCCATCAATTCGCCCTCATCGAGGCGACCTGCAACCAAGTGAACCAGGACGGCGGCTACACCGGCATGACCCCGGCCGCCTTCCGCGCCTTCGTCCTCAACATCGCGCAAACCCTCAACTTCCCCGAAACCAAAATCCTCTTCGGCGGTGACCACCTCGGCCCCAACCCCTGGCGCAAACTCCCGGCACAGGACGCAATGGCCAAAGCCCTGACCATGACCCACGCCTACGCCGCCGCGGGCTTTGCCAAAATCCACCTCGACGCCTCCATGTCCTGCTTGGGTGACCCCACCCCCCTCCCCCCCGCCACCATCGCCACCCGCGCCGCCCTCCTGGCCCAAGCCGCCGAAGCCGGGGCCCAAAGCCAAAACCTCCCGCCCCCCGCCTACATCATCGGCACCGAAGTCCCCGTCCCAGGCGGCGCCACCCACGCCCTCACCACAATCGAAATCTCCAACCCCACAGACGCCGCCCACACCATCGCCCTGCACGAAGCCTCCTTCGCCGCCCTCCACCTCACCGCCTTTCCCCGCGTCATAGCCCTCGTCGTCCAACCGGGGGTCGAGTTCGGCCACACCGACGTCATCCCCTACGCCCCTGCCCTCGCCACAGCCCTCAACACAAACCGCCCCGCCAACATCCTCTACGAAGCCCACTCCACCGATTACCAAACCACCGCAGCCCTCACCGCCCTCGTCCAGGACGGCTTCGCCATCCTCAAGGTCGGCCCCGGCCTCACCTTTGCCCTGCGCGAAGCCCTCTACGCCCTTGACCTCATCGCGTCAGAACTCACCAACTACACCGCAGGCACCCTCCCCAAAGCCATGGACTCCCTCATGCTGGCCAACCCGTCAGACTGGCAGGCCTATTACCACGGCACCGCCCGCGACCTTCACCTGATGCGCCACTTCTCCTACTCCGACCGCATCCGCTACTACTGGAACCAGCCCCAGGCCCAGGCCGCCACCGCCGCCCTCTTCCAGGCCCTCGGCAACACCAAAATCCCTGCCCCCCTCCTCTCTCAATACCTCCCCCGCCTCCAAGACTCCAAACCCACCGCCCATGCCCTCACCATAGCCGCCGTCCGCGCCGCGTTGATTCCATACTCCAAAGCCTGCCTCTGACCCCTTCATTCAGGCCCAAATATCCCACGGGGGTGCAGGGGGTGTGAAACCCCCTGCTTCTCCCTTCGCTTTTGCGCGCTCAAGCTCTATGTCTGGCGTCAACCGAAGGAACCCCGCCCATGCTCCTGCACGACCCGCTCTTCCTCTTCGCCACCTTTGTCTGCCTCGTCGTCCTCGTCATCCTGCTGATCGGCATCGGCAGCTTCGGCAAAGGCGGAGAGTTCAACCGTAAATACGCCAACAAACTCATGCAGTTGCGCATTGCAGCCCAGTTTCTCGCCGTGGTGGCCATCGTCATCTTCGCCTGGGCCCGTTCGAAAGGAGCGCCGTGATGGTCGTTCTCTCCAAGATCTACACCCGCACCGGCGACGCTGGCCTGACCTCGCTCGGCAACGGCGACCGCGTGCCCAAGCATGACCTGCGCGTCACCGCCTACGGCACGGTGGATGAAACCAATGCCACCGTCGGCATGGCGCGCCTGCACGGCATGGATGCCGAACTGGCCCGCATCTCCAACGATCTCTTCGACCTCGGCGCCGACCTCTGCACCCCCGATATCGAGAATGACGCCACCGCCCCCTACCCCCGCCTGCGCATCATCGCCGCGCAAACCGACCGGCTCGAGGCCGAGATTGACGCGATGAACGCCTCCCTCACGCCCCTGCGCAGCTTCATCCTGCCCGGCGGCACCGCGCTGGCCGCCCACCTTCACCTCTGCCGCACCACCTGCCGCCGGGCGGAGCGTCTCACCGTCGAACTGGCCGCCCACGAACCCGTCAACCCCGAGGCGATCAAATACCTCAACCGGCTGTCGGACTGGTTCTTCGTCGCCGGCCGCATCGCCAATGCCAACGGAACGCAGGACGTGCTCTGGGTCCCCGGCCTCACCCGCCCGCAAGCCTGACACCCGAATTTTCGCCGAAAATTCGTCCTCCCGCTTCCCCCGGAATTTTCGTAGAAAATTCGTGTTCCCGGCCCAAGCTTCGAAAGCCCTGCCATGCGCGCCCTCGTCCTTGAAAAGATCCATGAACTGTCGCTCCGCGACATGCCGCTCGACACCTCACTCGGCCCCAACGACCTGCGCATCGCCATCCACACCGTCGGCATCTGCGGCTCGGACGTGCACTACTTCACCCACGGCAAGATCGGCCCCTTCGTCGTGAACGAACCGATGATCCTCGGCCACGAAGCCTCTGGCACCGTCCTTGAAACAGGCTCTGCCGTGACCACCTTCGCCCCCGGCGACCGCGTCTGCATGGAGCCTGGCATCCCCGACCCTCTCTCCCGCGCCGCCCGCCTCGGCCTTTACAACCTCGACCCGGCGGTGCGCTTCTGGGCCACCCCGCCCGTGCACGGCTGCCTGACCCCTGAAGTCATCCACCCCGCCTCCCTCACCTTCAAAATCCCCGACACCGTCTCCTTCGCGGAAGGAGCGATGGTCGAACCCCTCGCCGTCGGCATTCAGGCCGCCGCCAAGGCCGGCATCAAACCCGGTGATCTTGCCGTCGTTCTCGGCGCAGGCCCCATCGGCATGATCACCGCGCTGTCCGCCCTCGCCTCAGGCTGCTCCCGCGTCATCATCGCCGACCTTGCCCAACCCAAACTCGACATCATCGGCGCCTACGCCGGGATCGAGGCGGTCAATATCCGCACCACCAATCTCAAAGCCCACATCGACCGCACCACCGCCAACTGGGGCGCAGACGTCGTCTTCGAATGCTCGGGCGCCGCCCCCGCCATCCTGCAAGCCCCCGCCCTCGTCGCCCCCGGGGGCACCGTCGTCATGGTCGGCATGCCGGTTGACCCGGTGCCCTTCGACATCGTCGGCCTGCAGGTCAAAGAGGCCACCGTCAAAACCATCTTCCGCTACGCCAACGTCTATGACCGCGCCATAGCCCTCCTCGCCTCCGGTAAGATCGACCTCAAACCGCTGATCACCGCCACCTACCCCTTCGACCAATCCATCGAAGCCTTCCACCGCGCCGCCGAGGCTCGCGCCACCGACGTCAAACTGCAAATCACGCTCTGACCCTGCCGCAAGGCGCGCATTGTCCCAAGCCGTGCGCGCCTTGCGGCAGGCTAACCCGATGATTCGGAAGATTTGGTTAACGCCGCCGCGAACCGCCGGTGTAGCTACAATGTAGCTCCGCAAAAATGACGCCAAAACGCCAGAACCCCGCCAGCCGTCGCCTCGGCCAAAGCCAGATTAACGCAGCGTCCTCAACCTCTTAGCCCTGCACCGGCACCCAAACCTCAAACCCGCCCGCCCCGGTCATCCCATCAAACTGCGGCGGGTAATATTCCACCGCCGGCCCCGGCCTTCCGCGCAATCCGCCGCCCTGCAGCCAATGGCCATAGACCTCGGCCCAGACCGCCGGCATGGTCGCGATATGGCCCGATGTCGCAAACCGGGCATAGGCGCCCGCGATGCTCACCTGCCCCTCCCCCTCTGGCAGGGCACCGTCAACAGCCTCGCGCCCGCACAGATAGTCAAAGCGGCCCGTGCCCGGATCGGCGTTGAACGCCACGCCAAAGTAATCCCCCGGCCCGCGCGCCCCCGTCGCCATATAGTCAACCCATTGTGCCGGAATAGCATCGCGCGTCTGCATCGTGTAGGGCCGCACCCGTCCGACAAAGCGGCGCGGCGGAAAGACCTCAATCTTGGGTTCGCTCAACAGTCCTGCCATAGGCCATCCTCCCGGCTGCACCGGCCCAGAATGCCGCCTTTTGCCACGTCCGGCAATCGCCGCTGCATGGCGTGGCTGCGACAAGCCGCGTCGATTTTGGCCTGTTGCAGCGCAGCAAGACGGTTTAAACACCGGGGCGAGAGCTTGCCGTGGCCTTTTGGCCCCCCAATGGAGATTTGCGCGATGAAGGTCCTGGTGCCTGTCAAACGTGTGATCGACTACAACGTGAAGGTTCGCGTGAAGGCGGACGGGTCCGGTGTCGATCTGGCGAACGTGAAGATGTCGATGAACCCCTTCGACGAGATCGCCGTCGAGGAAGCTATCCGCTTGAAAGAAAAGGGGATTGC
>NZ_CBBQHX010000061.1:0-15337 GCF_964946895.1 Stagnihabitans sp.
GTCGACTTCGTGCTGCCGGGGCAGGGGCAGGGGCTGATGGATGCCGCGCAGATGTGGCACAACAAGAGTGGCCGGGCGTCTTGCGACTATTCCTACCATATGGCGGTGACCTGGTGGGGGCAAAAGGTTTGGGAGGATATGGAATTGTCGGTCAAGGCCGGCATGACCTCCTTCAAGCATTTCATGGCCTACAAGGGCGCGTTGATGGTCAACGATGATGAAATGTATCAATCTTTCAAACGGGTTGGCGATCTGGGTGGCCTTGCCATGGTCCATGCCGAGAATGGCGATGTGGTGGCGGAACTGACCGCGAAGCTGCTGGCCGAGGGGAATGTGGGGCCGGAAGCCCACGCATACTCCCGCCCGCCGCAGGTGGAGGGCGAGGCCACCAACCGCGCCATCATGATCGCTGACATGGCAGGTGTGCCTTTGTATGTCGTGCACACCTCGTGCGAGGACAGCCACGAGGCGATCCGGCGGGCGCGGATGCAGGGCAAGCGGGTCTGGGGCGAGCCGCTGATTCAGCACCTGACGCTGGATGAGAGCGAGTATTTCAATGCCGATTGGGACCATGCGGCGCGGCGCGTGATGTCTCCGCCGTTCCGCGCCAAGGTGCATCAGGACAGCCTTTGGGCGGGGTTGCAATCGGGGTCGCTGTCTTGCGTGGCGACCGACCATTGCGCTTTTACCACGGCACAGAAGCGGTTCGGGGTCGGCAACTTCTCCAAAATTCCCAATGGAACCGGGGGGTTGGAGGATCGGATGCCGATGCTGTGGACGCATGGGGTTGAGACGGGGCGGTTGACGCCGAATGAGTTTGTCGCGGTGACCTCGACCAATATCGCCAAGATCCTGAACTGCTATCCGAAGAAGGGCGCGGTTCTGGTGGGGGCGGATGCGGATCTGGTGGTCTGGGACCCGAGCAAGGAGAAGGTGATTAAGGCCACCACCCAGCAGTCGAAGATCGACTACAACGTGTTCGAGGGCCAGAAGGTCAAAGGCCTGCCGCGCTATACCCTGACCCGGGGGCATGTGGCGATCAACGATGGCAAGGTGGAAACGCGGGAGGGGCATGGGCAGTTCGTCGCCCGCGAGGCCCGGCCAGCGGTCAACCGGGCGCTAAGTGCCTGGAAAGACTTGACGAACCCGCGTCCGGTGGTGCGGACGGGTGTTCCGGCGACGGGGGTGTGATGGAGGAGGAGGAGTGGGCCGGACCGCCAAAGGACACTTCCGGGGGGCCTTGCCCCGGCTGCTCGATCATCGGTTGGATGGTCAGTGTTCTGGCGGCCATGGCGACCTTTTCCGCTATTTTGTGGCTGGGAGGTAAAGGGGCAAATGCCATGGGGGCGACTTTCTTTGCCGTGATCGCGACCGTGCCGCTGCTTGCTCTTCGGGTCTTCCTTGGACAGGGGCGCGGCGTGATTTGGGCGACTTCTGTCGGGGCGGGGGTCGGACTGCTTTATGCCGTGCCGTTACACGGGTTATTCGAGCCGATGACGCTCAGCCCCGACCAATATGGCAACACGGTCGGTCTCGCTTTCGTGGGGGCCGGTGCTGTTGCCGGAGCCGTCTGGTGGGGCGTGGAATGGCTGGGACGGATGTGATGCCGGGTTGCGCAGTCTCAGGCTCTGACGAGGGCCTCCAACTCCGGCAGCAGCACCACGCTTTCCTGTTCATGAGGGTCGGTGCGGGAGATGACCGCGACGGCGTTGCCGGGGCCGGGGTTCAGGGGCAGGTGGGGCATGTCGGCGGGGATGTAGAGGATGTCTCCGGCGGTGACCTCCATCGTGTGTTCGAGGGAGGGGCCCCAGTGCATGATGGTGACGCCTTCCAGCATGTAGATGGCGGTTTCGTGGAGGCTATGTTTATGGGCTTTGGCGCGGCCTCCGGGCGGGATCGTCAGCAGGTGCATGCAGATGGCATCAGACCCAACCGACTCGCGGCTGATGCCTTCGTTGTAGGTAAAGCCTTGTTTTCCGGTGTAAAGTCCGGTGGGGCGGAGTTTGCGGCATTCCTTCATGGGGGGACTCCTTTGGGGCAATGTGGCACGGAAATGGATAAGATTTGATGAAAGATACGATGACCCAAGCCGTGATCGAAGCCAAGGGTGTCAATCTGGTGTTCCAGACGGGCGACGGGCCGGTGCAGGCTTTGAAGGATGTCAACCTGACCGTGGGCAAGGGCGAGTTTGTCAGCTTCATCGGGCCAAGTGGTTGTGGGAAAACGACTTTCCTGCGGGCGATTGCGGCGCTGGAGCATCCGACTTCGGGTTCCTTGACCGTGAATGGCATGACGCCGGATGAGGCGCGGAAAAAGCGGGCTTATGGCTATGTTTTTCAGGCGGCGGGGCTTTATCCGTGGCGGACGATTGCGAAGAACATCTCGCTTCCTCTTGAAATCATGGGGTTTTCCAAGGAGGAGCAGGCCAGCCGCGTGGAGCGGGTGCTGGACCTTGTGGAGCTGAAGGGGTTTGGCAAGAAGTTTCCCTGGCAGCTGTCGGGGGGGATGCAGCAGAGGGCCTCGATTGCCCGGGCGCTGGCCTTTGACGCGGACATTCTGCTGATGGACGAACCCTTCGGCGCGCTGGACGAGATTGTGCGCGACAGGCTGAACGAGGAACTGCTAAAGCTTTGGAATCGCACGGGGAAAACGATCGGGTTTGTCACCCACTCGATCCCCGAGGCGGTGTATTTGTCGACCAAGATCGTGGTGATGAGCCCACGTCCGGGCCGGATTACCGATGTGATCGACAGCCCGCTGCCGCGGGAACGGCCGTTGGATATTCGCGATTCGAAGGCCTTCATCGAGATTGCGCACCGGGTGCGCGAGGGTCTGCGGGCGGGGCATGGCGATGAGTGAAACCGCTGTCGGGTTTGCGTATGGTTCGCGTCGTTTCTTCGTCGTTTTTGCGTACCTACAGCCCGCGCGGGCCGTTTACGAATGGAGAACCACATGAACGCGGTTGTGCTGTTCTATCTGGCGGCCTCGACCGGGGTGTTCATGGTGGCCAACAGCCTGCTCAAGACCTATGCGGCGGGGGGCAGTGTCGGGATGCTGGTGGCGGCGCTGGCGGCGTTTTGTCTGGGCAACTTCCTGATGGTCAAGGTGATGCAGGGCAATGGGCTGGGGCTGGCCTTGGCGCTGAGCCTGGTGTTCCAGTTGGTGGCGGTGACGGTCATTGCGTTTGTGTTCTTTGGCGAAAGGCCGACGGGGTTGCAGGTGGCGGGGGTGGTGTTGGGGATCGTGTCGATTTCCATGATCGCCTGGCCGCAAGGGGGGGCATCGTGAAGGCGGGTCCGGTGCTTGGGGTTTTGGCGGTCATTCTGGCGCTGTGGTACGCGGGCAGCGTTTGGCTGAACGCGGCCTGGACCTATGATCAGGCGACGCGGAACGGGACGGAGGTGACGTTCAGCGGGCTTCTGGCCGATACGATGGTGCAGGAGCGGCCGGTGCTGCCCGCGCCGCATCAGGTGGCGGCAGAGTTGTGGAAGGGGCTGACGGCGTACAATGTGACGTCGAAGAAGAGCCTTGTGTATCATGGTTATGTGACGCTGGTTTCGACCTTCAGTGGCTTTATCCTTGGCACGCTGCTGGGGATTTTGATGGCGGTGGGGATTGTACAAAGCCGGACGCTGGAACTGGGCATGATGCCTTGGGCGGTGATCAGCCAGACGGTGCCGGTGGTGGCGATTGCGCCGATGATTGTGGTCTTGTCGAACTCTCTGGGGTTTGGCGATCATCTGGGGGTGTCGAATGCCTTGGTATCGAAGACCATCATCGCGGCGTATCTGAGCTATTTTCCGGTGCTGGTGGGCATGGTGAAGGGCTTGCGCAGCCCCGATCAGATGCAACTGGATCAGTTGAAGACCTATAATGCGTCTGAGGTGCAGGGCTTCTGGCTGCTGCGGATGCCATCCTCGGTGCCCTATCTGTTCACCAGTTTGAAGGTGGGGATTGCGGCGTCGCTGGTGGGGGCGATTGTGGGCGAGTTGCCGACGGGGGCGATTGAGGGACTTGGGGCCCGGATGCTGATTGGCAGCCAGTTCGGGTCACCCATCATCGTCTGGGCCGCGCTGTTTGCGGCGGCGATCCTGGCGGGGGTGCTGATCCTGCTGGTGCGGGCACTGGAGACGGTGGTGGTGCGGCGGATGGGGGTGCGGGCATGAGCATTCTGGTCGCAATTCTGTTCTGGCTGGCGGCATGGGGGGTGAATTCGGGCCTCGCGCGGTCGCGGTTTGCGCGGCTGAGGGCGGTTCGGATTGCCATTCCGGCGCTGTTTGGCGTGGCGGTTCTGGTGCTGTGGCAGGGGATCGTGGTGGGGCTGGCGGTGCCAGAGGTGATCTTGCCCGCGCCCGTGCGGATTGGTGGGGCGATTGCCGGCAACCTGCCGATCCTGTGGGCGGATTTCGTGCAGACCATTCTGAAGGGCGGGCTTTCGGGCTATGTGCTGGGCGCGGGGGCGGGCGTCGTCGTGGCCATTCTGGTCGACCGGGTGCCGTTCCTGCGGGCGGGGCTTTTGCCGATCGGCAATTTCGTGGCGGCGCTGCCGATCGTGGGAATCGCGCCCATCATGGTGATGTGGTTCGGCTTTGACTGGCAGTCGAAGGCGGCGGTGGTCGTGGTGATGGTGTTCTTTCCGGTCTTGGTCAACATGGTGGCGGGGCTTTCGGCGAGTGAGCGGATGCAGCGCGATCTGATGGCGACCTGGGGGGCGAGCTACTGGCAGACGCTGGTCAAGCTGCGCCTGCCGGCGGCGATGCCGTTTTTGTTCAACGGTTTGAAGATTGCGGCGACGATGGCGTTGATCGGCGCTATTGTTGCTGAAAATTTCGGCTCTCCGACGCTGGGCATGGGATTTCGGATTTCGACGGCGGTGGGGCAGCTTGCCCTTCCGCTGGTCTGGGCCGAAATTGCCGTGGCGGCGGTGGCGGGGTCGGTCTTCTACGGTTTGGTGGCGGCGGCGGAACGGGCCGTCACCTTCTGGCATCCCTCGCAAAGGGGGAGGTAATATCAACATGGAGGTCTGCAAGATGAAGAAACTACTGATCACGGCGGCGGCGTTCGCGCTGGCAGCCGGGGCGGCGTTCGCCAATGAAACGGTGAAGCTGCAGCTGAAATGGGTGACGCAGGCGCAATTCGCCGGCTACTACGTGGCGGCGGCCAAGGGCTATTACAAGGACGAGGGCATTGACGTCACCATCCTTCCCGGCGGCCCCGACATCGCGCCCGAACAGGTGATTGCCGGCGGTGGCGCCGATGTGATCGTGGACTGGATGCCGGCGGCGCTGGCGGCCCGCGAAAAGGGCCTGCCCCTGGTCAACATTGCCCAGCCGTTCAAGCATTCCGGCCTGATGCTGACCTGCCTGAAATCCTCGGGCGTGGCCTCGCCCGCCGATTTCAAGGACAAGACGCTGGGCGTCTGGTTCTATGGCAACGAATATCCCTTCCTGTCGTGGATGAGCAAACTGGGTCTGAAGACCGACGGCTCGGCCGGGGGTGTGACGGTGCTGAAGCAGGGCTTCAACGTCGATCCCTTGCTGCAAAAGCAGGCGGCCTGCATCTCGACCATGACCTACAACGAATATGGTCAGGTGCTGGATGCCGGCATCAAGGCCGACGATCTGGTGACGTTCAAGTATGAAGACATGGGCGTGTCGACGCTGGAAGACGGGCTTTACGTGCTGGAGCCCAGCCTGAAGGACGCCGCCTTTGACGACAAGATGGTCAAGTTCGTCCGCGCCTCGATGAAGGGCTGGAAATATGCCGAAGCCAATCCGGACGAAGCCGCGGGCATCGTGATGGAAGCCGACCAGACCGGGGCGCAGACCGAAGCGCACCAGAAGTTCATGATGGGCGAAGTGGCCAAGCTGACCGCAGGCTCGAACGGGGCCTTGGACGAGGCGGATTATACCCGCACCGTCAAGACGCTGATGGCGGGCGGTTCGGACCCGGTCATCACCAAGGAGCCCACGGGCGCCTGGACGCATGACATCACCGACAAGGCGCTGAAGTAAGCGGCACGGCACTTTGTGACGAGGGGGCGGCCTGCGGGCCGCCCCTTTTGATTGGCGCAAGGGGCGGTTTTTTGCCCATCAGGCAAGTTGGGATTGCGCCGGAGGGCCCCGCCATGGTTTTTGGAACCTCTTCACGTTGCATGAGGGGGCGTGGCGCAGGTGACGGACTTATCCACGGGCGGACCGGTGACGGTGATTGCATTGGTCACGATTGCCGAAGATCAGGCAAGGGCGTTGGCCGAGTATTTCCGCGTCACCGGCCCTTTGCTGCAACGCGCCGGGGCCCGGATCACGAAACGCTTTGTCATCGATGAAATGGTGGTTGGCACCGCTCCGGCGCAGTCGGTGGTGATGGTGGAATATCCCAACCGCGCGGCGGTGGAGATGGTGTTCGGCAGCCCGGAATATCACAGCATCATCCCGGTTCGCGACAAGGCCTTCCTGTCCTATCAGGTCAGCATCGTCAGCGAATAGGCGTGACAAAGATCGCAGGGGGCAGACGATCTCAACCCTTTGCTAACCGGTTCCGGCCATTCTGGCGACAGGCAAGGCAGGGACCCCGATGGCAGAGGCTGGAATCATCCGTCGCAAGATTGCCGCCACCCGCGCGGTGACGGCAGAGGGCGGGCCGGGCGCCGATCGGGGCTGGCGCATGGGGTTGGCGCGGGCGGCGCGGGATCTGATGAAACTGGCGCTGGAGGTGCGGTCCTTGGCCGTGGAACGGCGGTCCTTGGCAGAGCTGGCCGAACTGGTGCCGGACCGTGGGCTGATCGCCATTCTGGATGGCCCGTGTGAGGGGTTGGGCGCCATCATTCTGTCGCAACCGATCCTGTCGGGCTTCATCGAGGCGCAGACGATCGGCCGCATTCGCGCGGCGGACCATGTGCCGCGCAAGCCGACCCGGACCGATGCCGCCATGGTGGTGGCGGTGATTGACGCGGCGCTGTCGGGTCTGGAGCAGGCGCTGGCGGAAGAGGCCGATCTGGTCTGGGCGGGCGGCTTTCGCTATGCCTCGTTCCTGGATGATCCGCGGCCGCTGACCTTGTTGCTGGAGGATGCGCCACTGCGGCTTTTGCGGGCCGAGGTGTCCTTGGCGGGCGGTTTGCGCAGTGGCGAGATCCTGCTGGCCCTGCCGGCCGAGGGGCGGGGCGCCCGTCCGGTGGCGGCGCAGCCGGCGGAAGCGGCGCCCGATCACGGCCCGGTCTTCGCGCAGGCTTTGACCGAGCGGGTCAACAGCGCCACCGCACGGGTCGAGGCGGTGCTGGCGCGGCTGACCATGCCGCTGTCCCATGTGATGGCCCTGGCCGAGGGGATGATCCTGCCGCTGCAGGACGCCGCACTGGACCGCATCAGTCTGGAGGGGCTGGATGGCCGCCATGTCGCCGATGGCAAGCTGGGCCAGAACCGCGGCATGCGGGCGGTGCGCCTGATCGACAAGGCCGCGCAGCCCGCCGGGGGCGCGATGGACGGCGCGATGGGGTTTGCCGGCGGGCGCGCGGTGGCAGAGGTTGCGGGTGACTATCCTGCCATGGATCTGCCGGCGATGGACTTTCCGGCGATGGGGGCGGGGGATTTGTCCAGCTTTCTGGCCACCGGCACGGATTGAGCGCGCAACCCGCCCGGCTGCCTCTGCCCTGTGGCACCTGCCAGGCCCGGTCACGCGCCGCGTTCCGCTCCATGCCGATCGCGCGCGTGGGTCACCACGCCCCTGCCAAGTCGGTCACGCCATGCGGTGCGGCCCATCCTGGACCCCCGCGTGGCTCACGCGCCCCTGCCTTGCCCCTTCATCCAGGTGAAAATATCCCACGGGAGGGTCCGGGAGGGTGTGAAACCCTCCCGGCCTTGAGGCCGCAAGCAGCCGCCGGTTTACCTGGCTGCAGCCGTGATCCGGTCGCGCAGGCCTTCCAGGTTGTAGCCGAACCGCGCCGGAATGCTGATCAGCTCTTCGGTCGGGCGCTCTCCGGCCGAGACCAGCGCCCAAACGCAGGACGACCGGTTGCCCGAGGCGCAATAGGCGAAGACCGGGCCCGTGGCGGCCGCGATCGCGGCTTTCTGGGTGGCCAGCACCTGATCAGAGAAATTGCCGGGGCTGATCGGGTTGATCACGAAGGTCAGGCCAAGCGCCTCGGCGGCGGCTTTGAGGGTGGCGCCGTGCAGCGGGCCCGGGATTTCGGCGTCCGGGCGGTTGTCGATCACGGTGGTGTAGCCGGCAGCTTTCAGGACGGGCAGATCTTCGGGCGTGATCTGGGGCGAGACGGCGTAGGCGGGGGTCAGGGCGCGGATGTCCATAGTGCTCCTCGGGGCGGGCGCGGTGCCGTCAATACGGGCGCGCAGGCGTGGTGCCAGAACCATACCCAAGGCCATGGCGATTAGAAAGACCACTCCGCCGGGCCCGCCGTAGCTGATCGAGGCGAGCGCGGGGCCGGGGCAGAGGCCGGCCAGCGCCCAGCCGGCGCCGAACAGGACGGAGCCGATGACAAGGTTGGGCCCGACCTCGCGCTTGGGTGGCGGCGGCAGGTTGTAGCCAAGGATCGAGACGCCGCGCCGGGCCGCCAGACGCCAGGCCACCGCCATGGGCAGGATGGCGCCGCCCAGTACGAAGGCCAGCGTCGGGTCCCAGTGGCCAAAGACGTCCAGCCAGCCCTGCACCTTCAGCGTGTTGGTCATGCCTGACAGAACGAGCCCCGCCCCAAACACGCCGCCGCAGATCAGACCGGTCAGCAGCCGCAGCATCAGATCACCCCCAGAACGTGGCGCAGCACGGCCATCACCAGACCGCCCGCCAGCAGGTAGAACACCGTGGCCACGATGGAGCGCAGCGACAGCCGCGACATGCCGCAGACGCCGTGGCCCGAGGTGCAGCCGTTGGCGAGCCTTGTGCCAAGCCCGACCAGCAGCCCTGCGGCGATGATCACCAGCCAGTTGCCGGTCAGGTTGGTCTGCACCGCCACGGCATGGCTGAGGCCCCAGGGCACCAGCACCAGGCCTGCCACGAAGGCGGCGCGGTCGGTCCAGGTGGCCCAGCCGGTGCTGTCGACCAGCTCGCCGAAGATGCCGGAGATGCCCATGATCTTGCCGTTGACCAAGAGATAGCCGGAGGCAGCGAGGCCGATGAGCAGGCCTCCGGCCAGGCCCCATATCCAGTCTGGGTTCATGTAATCCTCGTTACAGCAGGTTGATCGGCAGTTTCAGGTAAGAGACGCCGTTGTCTTCGGGTTCCGGCTTTTGCCCCGCCCGCATGTTGATCTGCAAGGAGGGCAGGATCAGTTTCGGCATTGACAGCGTGGCGTCGCGCGCCTCGCGCAGGGCGACGAAATCGGCCTTGGGCTTGCCGCCGCCGATGTGTTTGTTGAGCGCCTTTTGCGCGCCCACCGTGGTCTCCCAGGCGTAGGCGTCGCGGCCGGGGGCCTTGTAGTCGTGGCAGACGAAGATCCGGGTGTCCTCGGGCAGGGCCAGGATGCGCTGGATGCTGTCGTACATCATGGCCGCCGAGCCGCCGGGAAAGTCGCAGCGGGCGGTGCCATAGTCGGGCATGAACAGGGTATCCCCCACGAAGGCGGCGTCGCCGATCACGAAGGTCATGCAGGCCGGGGTGTGGCCGGGCGTGTGCAGCGCATCGCAGCGCATCTGGCCGATCATCACCGAATCACCGTCGGTCAGCAGCCGGTCGAACTGTGATCCGTCGCGGCGGAACCTTGTCCCCTCGTTGAACACCTTGCCGAAGGTGTTCTGCACCACAGTGATGCGGTCGCCGATGACCAGCTTGCCGCCAAGCGCCTGCTGGAGATAGGGCGCCGCAGAGAGGTGGTCGGCGTGAACGTGGGTTTCCAAAATCCACTCAAGCCGGAAACCCTGTTCCTTGATGAAGGCAATCACGGCATCGGCCGACCTTGTGTCGGTGCGGCCCGAGGGTTGGTCGAAATCCAGAACCGAGTCGATGACGGCGCAGGCCGCCCCGTCTGGCTCTGCCACGACATAGGTGATGGTGTTGGTCGCTTCGTCGAAAAAGGCATGAACGCGAGGGTGCATGACAGACCTCTGATCCTTTGGGCGCGGTGGCCCATCATAGCTTTGATGGGGGCTGTCCGTAAGCCTTTGCAGAATTGATGTGAATCAAAGCAGGCCTTGGGGGGGCGGGTTAGGATCAGCCCAATCAAGGAGTGTGCCATGAAATCCGTAGCAGTGCGTCAGGCGGAACTGGAAGCGCGGCAGGCCGAGCTTCAGGGGCGGATCGGCCACATCAAGACCGAACTCGATTCCCATCAGGATCGGGATTGGGAAGAGCTGGCGACCCAGCGCGAGGGCGATGAGGTGCTGGAGGGCATGGGCAACGACGCGCAGGCCGAATTGCGCGCCATCGCGGCAGCGTTGAACCGGGTGGAAGCCGGCGACTACGGATCGTGCCAGCGCTGCGGCAACCAGATCAGCGAGGCGCGGCTGGACGTGCTTCCCTATACCCCATTTTGCAAGGAGTGTGCCGCATGACCGTGGCAAAAGACCCCATGACCTTCGCCGCTGACGTGATGGGCGGCTGGACTGACGCCGTCGTATCGGCCGAAACCTCGGCCCTGGCGGTGCTGAAGGCAGAGATGGAAGGGCTTTCGGTGCTGTTTGGCGGCGAATCTGCGCCAAGACGCGAAGCCCGGTTGCACGCCCTCGACGCGGCCGAGGAGGCCAGCTTTGACAACATGCCGGTCTGAGGCCGCAAGGCCTTGGTTGCCCCATGGACAAGATGCGGGCTTTGGTCCTTGAATGGGCCAAGGATAACCGGGGGGAAACGGTGCAGATATCTGGGCAGGCGGCGGGACAGGTCAGCTTCGGGGCTGTGCGACTGGACAGGTTCGGCTCGGCGGTGGTGCTGGTGCTGGCCCATCCGCCCGTCAATACCCTGACAGGGGCGGTGCTGCAGGGCTTGCAGCAGGCATTGGATGCGGTGGCGGCGGATGCTTCGGTCAGTGCGGTGATCCTGCGCGGCGAGGGGCGGGGATTTTCCGCGGGCGCCGATCTGCGCGCGGCGGGGCAGGGCGCCCGGCGGGCAGAGCTTGCGGCGCTGTGTCGCAGGATCGAGACCTTTGCGCGCCCGGTGATTGCGGCGCTGCATGGCAGCGTTCTGGGGGCGGGCTGCGAACTGGCGCTGGCCGCGCAGTACCGCATTGCCAGCGCCTCGGCCGTGCTGGGCCTGCCCGAGGTCGGCCTGGGCCTGTTGCCGGGGGCGGGCACCACGCAGCGCCTGCCGCGTCTGGTCGGCGCTGAACCGGCGTTGCGGCTGTTGCTGACCGGTCTGCCGATCCGCGCGGCAGAGGCTTTGTCGATCGGGCTGATCGACCGCGTGGTGACCGAAAATCTGGGCGAGGCCGCGCTGGCCATGGCGCTGGAGGCTTTGCCGACGCGCCCGACAGCGGTGCTGATGACCGGCCTGCGCGACATGGCGGGCTTTCAGGCCGCGGTGGCGGCGGCGCGGCTGGCGGACCGTGGCAATCCCTTGCCCGCACCGGCCCGCATCATCGACTGCGTCGAGGCGGCGGCGCTGTTGCCCTTCGATCTGGGCCTGACCGTAGAGGCCACCGCCTTTGACGATCTGGCCGCCAGCCCGCAATCGCAGGGCCTGCTGCACGCCTTTCAGGCTGAACGCCGCGCCCTTCAGATGCCAGTTGAGGTCGCTGGCCAGACCCTGCCGGGTCTGGAGGCGGTGGGGATCTGGGGCGCTGGCGATCTGGCGTTCGATCTGGCCTCGCAAGGCTTGGCGCGCGGCCTGAGGGTGACGCTGTGTGACCCTGACCGGACCCGGCTGGCCGATGTGCTGGGCCGGATCGCCGCAGCCCAGGAACAGGCGGTGGCGGCGGGTGTCTTGAGCGAGGATGACCGCGATGCCGATTGGGCGCGGCTGTCGTCGGGTCTGACGGCGGACCCTCTGGCCGGGGTCGATCTGATCCTGACGGCGCCGGGGGCGGCTCCGCTCGACCCTTTGCCGGGTGCGGTGCCGCAGGCGGTGATGGGCGCGGTGCCTGCCGGGGCCGGGCTGACCGTGCCCGAAGTGGCGGGCGGGCTGGCCGAACTTGCCATCGGGCCGCGGGCCACGGCCGAGCAGATCCTGTGCCTGACGGCTCTGGCGCGGCGCCTGGGCTGGCGCGTTGTTCCGGTGGGCCCGGGCGGGCCGGTGGAACTGGGCCTGCGCCTGGCGCTGGAGGCGGCCGAACACCACCTTCTGGGCCAGGGCCACAGCCCCGAGGCCCTGGCCCAGGCCCTGAACGCCTATGGCTTCGGCCCGTCCCGCCACATGCTGCCGCCGATGCCGCGCGGCGGTTCTGCGCTGGTGCAGACCTGCCTGGCCGCCTTGGCTGCCGAGGGCGCCCGCATGCTGACCGATGGCCGCGCCCGACGCCCCGGCGATATCGACGCGGTGGCGCTGCTCTCGGGCCTGATGCCGCGCTGGCAGGGGGGGCCGATGTATCAGGCCGACCGCCGCGGCCTGCTGGTCCTGCGCGCCGATCTGCGCAAACTGGAGCCCGAGGTTTTCAGCGTGGCGCAGGTGCTGGACGACCTGATCTCGGAAGGCCAGAAATTCGCCGATCTGGATGCGGGCTGACCCGGTTCTTGCCTCTTCGCCTTCGCCAAATATCCCCGGGAGGTCCGGAGGGCAGGCAGCCCTCCGGCGCCGGGCAGGGGCGCCTCAGCGCAGGACCAGTCCGATCACCACCGCCATCAGCCCCAGAACCGCCACGCCCATCGCGGCAAGGTTCCAGACCACGACCTTGTGCATCACCGCCCGCGCCTCGGCCTCGGGCAGGCGCTTGGCCTTCAGGGAGTGCCGGGCGCAGCCCATCAGACCCGCGATGCCCAGCATCACCACAACCGCCCCGCCCCAGATCAACACTGCCATCGCGACCTCCGCTTTTCCTGCCGCCTAGCCGCTTCGGCGCGATCTGTCCAGCCTTGCACCTCGCCTGCGCCTCGGGGTAGGGAAGATGCCAGAACCCTTCAGCGAGGCCTTCCGATGTCCAGCCCCAACGACGCCTACTCCGTCACCGCCGACGAACTGCGCCAGTTCATCGAGCGTCTTGAACAGCTGGAAGCCGAAAAGAAGGATCTGGCCGAGCAGTTGAAAGAGGTCATGGCCGAGGCCAAGGGCCGCGGCTATGACACCAAGGTCCTGCGCAAGGTTCTGGCGATGCGCAAGCGCAAGCCCGATGAGCTGGCCGAGGAAGAGGCCGTGCTGGAAGTCTACAAGGCCGCCCTTGGCATGAGCTGAGGCGCGCCGGCGCCTGATTTTTCGCAGAAAAATCGTGAAGATACCTTTCTTCTGCGAAACGTCCTGCCCCTCTGCTGGCCGGCATCCGTCAACGATTTTTCGTCGAAAAATCGAGGCTCAGGGTGCGATGAAGCGCACGCCGCGGGTGGCTGAAATCTTGGCGACATCCTGTTCATAGGCCTCGGTCAGGCGCTGGACCGTGGCTTCGGTCCAGCCCGGCAGTTCGACATCGACGTTGATCTTTTCCGGCAGGGCGAATTTGTCCAGGAAGGCCGAGACGATGCGGCGGCGCATCTCGACCGAGGTCACCGGGTGGCTGTCGATATAGGCCTGCAGGCGCTTCATCCCCTCGGCCGGCATCAGCGAGGTCAGCAGGTCGTCCTCGTCTTCCAGCACGGTGCCGGGGGCGAAACCGCCGACGGCCTGCAGGACTTCGGGCCAGATCAGCGGCGTGTCCTCGTCGCACCAGACGGTCAGGGGCGCATTGGGGTTTTGCGCCAGAATGGCGCTGACCACCTGGGACCAGCGCAAGGCAAAGATATCGACCCCGCGCATGAAGTCTTCATAGACCGGTTTGCCGCCCTTCATCGTCTGCTGTTTGGCAAAGACGGCGGGCAGGAAGGTGGCGGGGTTGCGCAGTGCCAGATGAAATTCGGCCTGCATCTGCGGAAAGACCTGCGCGAAAGCCCGGGTGCGGTCGCCCGCAGCCGGATAAAGCCCGCCGTCGATTGCCCAAGGCAGGAAGGACAGGAAACTGTCCCACGACAGGATCAGACGTTCGGCCTTGTCCTCTTCGACGATCTGTTCCAGCACCAGCGCCTGGGTGTCGGCCGAGGCCGCCTGACCCTTCAGCGCGATCGCCGTGTCGCGCATCAGGTTGCGGTACCGTGTCGGCCCCGGCACCGCGATGCCTTGGGCGGCCAAGATTCCACGGTTCTTCAAAAGGCAGCGCAGCAGGCGTTCGTCGTCGGTACAATGGGCGCCAAGGTGGTAAACGATCCGCATCTATGCTCCTGCCAGGCTTTGCTCGCTTGCGACGGAATATACGGGGTTTTCCAGACAGCGAAACAGCTTTCCGTTCCGCGCCGCCGAAGGCCGCGTCACGCCGCGCCTGAGGCTTGCAACCGAGCCCGATCACCGCTATGTCACCGCCACGCCTCTATAGCTCAGATGGTAGAGCACCTGATTTGTAATCAGGGGGTCGCGGGTTCGATCCCTGCTGGGGGCACCAAGTTTATCAAGGGGTTACGCCTTGTTTACGCTGTCCGGTGCGGGTGGCTTTTCGGATGGGGTAGTGGCTGGGTCGCGCAAAGTGGCCCGCTGCACCCCGTTCCTTTCCAAGAAGTGAAAGCGAATTTTGGTGCCAAGGCCGGGTGGTTTTGGTTTTGCAGCCAAAAATATTCTCTTTGTCAGTGGGAGCTGGGCTGACATTTTTCGGTGATCTTTTGGCCATAGGCGAGCCGTTCAAGCGGCGGCAGTGCAGGCCAGCCCTGAGTGCCTTCTTGGCAGCGCTGGGCGTCACCCGGCAAATCGGCCTTGGTCCAGCGGGCGGGCTTGGCCTAGGGCGGTCAGGGCTTCCAGCAGGGGTTGGATGCTGCGGGGGGTGGCTTTGGTGAAGCGGTGGGCGATTTGGGTGGGGGTAGCCTCGCCCAAGTCGCGGAGCGCCATGTGGACGGCGGTGATTTGTTCGTGCAGGGATTTGGGCCATGGGGCTTTGGGGGTGCTGTCGGCCACCCCGACGTCAAGTTCGGTTTGGGTGGCTAGGGCCACGGCGGTCTGGCCTGCGGGGTTTTGGTAGGCGGGGCGGAGCCAGCGGATTTGGCCGCGCGCCTCTTCCGCCGCCCGCTCGCGGTTGAGCGCCACGAGACGGTGCAGGATGTCATCGTCGGACAGGTCCAGCGGCCAGCCATAGGCCTGCGCCACGGCGGCGTCGATGCGGTCGTGGAGGGTGCGCAGGATGCCGATCAGGCCTTGGTCATAGGTTTCGCGGTCGCGGCCCTCGATCCGGTCACCCGCGCGGAGTTTTTCCAGCACGTTGTACATGGCGGTCAGGGTCAGCTTGGGGTGGGCGGCT
>NZ_CBBQHX010000062.1:0-15314 GCF_964946895.1 Stagnihabitans sp.
ATGGCTTGCGTGGCCGAGGTGTCAACCGGGTTCACGATGATCGCCGAAACGCCCGACGCGATGAAGTTGTTGATCTGGTCCAATTGCTTGGCCACATCGTCCTTCGCATCTTCGATCTGAACCTTTTGGCCGTTCTTGTCGGCATAGGCCTGAATGCCGTTGCGCAGAACGGTCAGGAAGTTGTCGTCAAACTTGGCCATCGAAACGCCGATGTCGGCCATGGCGGTCGTGCCCATCAGGGCGACGGCGGCGGCAACAAGATACTTCTTCATGGTCTCTCCTCCACTGATGGTGTCCGGCCCACCTTCCCTCACGCCGGATCGCCCTTTGGGGCGGTCATTCTGTGTTGCAAACAGCGCGTGAAAACGGCGCAAGCCTTCTCCTCCGCACCGCCAGATGCACTTCTCCAGATTCTGCAACACTTCGTTCGCAACATAAATTGCTTGCCCGCCTTTATGTCAACACTGATTCTGCAATGTTTGGTGTGAATGTCGTTTGGCATCGGAATTTGCGATTGCGGGGCGGCCGTATTGACTGCATGCTTTAAGAAAGCCTGAGTGGATGACGTAGATGACGGATAGTTTCCCACCCCAAAGTCATGAAGATTTGGTCCGGTTGATCCACGACCGGTACGATGGCATCAGCAAGACCTATCAGAAAATCGCGCTTTATCTTACCCAGAATCCCAATGAGGTGGCGGTAATGTCGGTGAACGCGATTGGCGAGAAGACGGGGATCCACGCCTCCAGTTTCGTGCGCTATGCGCAAACACTGGGTTTTCGCGGCTTCAAAGAGATGCAGGCGGTGTTTCAGCGCCGTCTGACCACCGCAGCGCCGGGGTTTGATGCCCGGATCAAGGCGCTGGAAGACGAGTTGGGCGAAAAGGAAGACCGAAGCGATCTGGGTTTTCTGCGCGATCTGGTGGTGCGCGACCTGACATCATTGCAGGATCTTTTGGCCAACATCTCGGCCGAGCAGATCGCGACCGCAGCCGACATGATGGAGGCGGCCGATACGATCTACCTTCTGGGTCAGTTGCGCTCGGCCGCCGTGGTGGACCTGCTACGCTACATGCTGACGATGCTGGGCAAGCGGACCGTTCTGCTGGATGCGGGGGGTGGTCTTGCAACGCATATTGCAAAAACCATCCAGCCCCGTGACCTGCTGTTTGCCGTATCGTTCCGGTTTTACGCGACAGAGGTGGTGAACATCGTCGACGAAGTGGCTGCGCGTGGCGTGCCTTTGGTGGCGATCTCGGACAGCACTCTGTCGCCGTTGGCGAAGTCGGCCAAGGTGCTCTTTGCCATTCCGGAGCATGAATACACCTTCTCGCGGAGCCTTGCGGCGCCAATGTGTCTGGCACAGGCTTTGACCGTGGCGCTTGCAGCCCGGCTTCAAAAGGATCGGGAAAGCCCCCGCATCCCGATCGTGACCAGCCGCTAGGCCAGTCGCATCGGGGCGTCGGGGACGGGCATTCCTCCGGCAACCGCACCCCAGACCGATTGGTCGAAGTTGACGATGGCGCCGGTCATCAGGCCTGCATCGGGGGAGACGAGAAAGTTGACGGCACGGGCCGCTTCCTCGGGGTCCACCAGACGGCCGAAGGGCAGTTTGGCGGCCGCTTTCGCCTCCCAATCGGCATCGGATGCCTCTTGCAGGGCGCGTTCGTTGTCCGAGGACATCCAGCCGACATTGAGCTGGTTGACGCGGATGCGGTTGGCCATGACGGAGAAGGCCGTGTTGGCGGTCAGCGTCGTCAGTGCGCCTTTGGAGGCGCAATAGGCGTTGATCAAGGGCTGGCCAGCGAGGGCCGAGATCGAGCCGATGTTGCAGATCGCCCCTTTGATGCCGTCGCGGATCATCAGCTTGATCGCCTCTTGCATCAGGAAATAGGGGCCGCGGACGTTGGTGTGGAACAGCGCGTCGAACGTTTCGGGCGAGGTATCCACGATGGTGCCTCGCGCGGTGGAGGCTCCGGCGTTGACCAGCACGTCGATCCGGCCAAAGAGGCGGTCGGTTTCGGCGATGACATGGCGGCAGTCTTCCACGCGGGCGAAGTCGGCGCGCAGGAAGTGGACGGGGAGGTCATGCGCCTCCGACAAGGCGCGGGCTGTGGCTTGCCCGCGTGTCATGTTGCGCCCGGTAATCACGATGCCCGCAGCGCCAGCGGCGGCCAAGCGGCGAGCAATAGCCGCACCCAAACCCTGCGTCGCCCCGGTGACGACGCAGATTTTGCCATCCATGCGGTTCCCCGAAAAGGTCACAGCACGACCTCATATCCCGCCGCCGCCATCACGCGCAGCAGTTCCTTGTGGCCCTTCTTGGCCATCTCCAGCGGCGGATTGGCCTTGGGGTCCTGTTCGGCTTCCACCACGAACCAGCCCTCATAGCCGTAGCCTGCCAGCTTCTTCACGATGGCTTCAAAGTCCAGCGAGCCATCGCCGGGAACGGTGAAGGCGCCTTTGACCACGGCATCGAGGAAGCTTTCCTTGCTGCGGTCCAGCCCATCCACCACCGAACGGCGGATGTCCTTGGTGTGGACATGGGTGATGCGCTTGTGGTGCGTCTCGATCACCCGCAACACATCGCCGCCCGCAAAGGCCATATGGCCTGCGTCAAACAGCAACGGCACGGTGGAGTGCTTCATCAAGAGGTCCAGCTCCGCCTCGGTTTCAATCGCAGCGGCCATGTGGTGGTGGTAGCTCAGCGGCATCCCATTGGCCGCGCACCAATCGGCGAAGTCGCTGATCTTGCGGCCATAGGCGGCGACCTCGGCTTCGGTGAGGCGGGGCTTGGTGGCCAAGGGAGCGGACTTGATGCCCTGAATGGAGCGCGCCGTTTCGCCATAAACGATACAAGGCGCGCCTGCGGCCTTGAAGAAGGCGTGTTGGGCGGCGATGCGGTCTTTCTCGACCTCGATATCGCCGTCGATGAGCAGGCCCGAGAACCAGCCGCCGCAGACCGAGATGCCGTATTTCTTCAGGATGGGCCCGAGTTCAGCCATGTCCATCGGGAAGCGACGGCCCGTCTCCATCCCGGTAAACCCGGCGACGGAGGCTTGGCGCAGGCATTCTTCAAGGCTCACGTCATCGGACAGTTCCGCGAGGTCGTCATTCCACCAGGCGATGGGGGCAATGCCCAGTTTGGCTTTCATATCATACTCCTACGCGCTGCTTGGCGCGGATGGCGATTTGAGACTCGCGGGCGGCGTTGACGCTGTCGCGGGTGGAGATTTCCGGCACGCCCACGTCCCAATCCGCATCGCCCGGAACCCAGGAATAGGCGTCGGTGACGATGGAGATGACGGTGGTGCGGTCGGTGGTCTTGGCCCAGGCGAGCGCGGCCTCAAGATCGGCAAGGCTGGCGCAGGCGCGGGATTCCGCCCCCATCGCGGCGGCGTGGGCGGCGAAATCGACGTGGAGCGGGTTGGCCTTGTCGGTGATGCGGCAGTCTTTCAGCAGGTTGTTGAAGCCCGGAACGCCCTTGAACTGCTGCAGGCGCGAGATCACCGCATAACCGCCATTGTCGCAGACCACGACGATCATCTTGTGACCCGACAGAACCGTCGAATAGATATCCGAGTTCATCATCATGTAGGTGCCGTCGCCCAGCATGACGATGGGCGTGCCGCCGAGGCCGCCCGGCCCTTCCTGCGCCATGGCACAACCCCAACCGGCAGCGATTTCATAGCCCATGCAAGAGAAGCCAAACTCCAGATCGAAAGAGTTCGGCGTCTTGACGCGCCAGCCTTTGGCGACCTCTCCGGGGATGCCACCGGCGGCGGCGATCAGCGTGTCATTCGGGGCGGCGGAGGCGTTCACGACATTGACCACTTGGGCATAGGTCGGGATGGGCGCATTGGTGGGGGTCTGGTGATCGTCCAGCAGCGCGTTCCACTCGGCGAAGAGGGCCTTGGCGTGGGGCATGTAGGCGGCGTCGGCTGTCCAGTCACCAAGAGCGGCGTCCAGATCGGCCACAGTCTCCAGCGCGTCCCCCACCACCGCCACAGCGCGGTGCTTGATGGCGTCAAAACGGGCGGCGTTGATCGAGATGAACTTCGCATCCTGCGCGAAGGCGGTCCACGATCCGGTCGTGAAGTCTTGCAGCCTTGTGCCGATGGCCACGATCACATCCGCTTCCGCCGCCAAGGCGTTGGCGGAGGTGGAGCCGATGATCCCGATGGGCCCGCAATGCACAGCGTGGTCATGGGTCAGGCCACCCTTGCCCGCGATGGTTTCCACCACCGGAATCCCGCGCTTCAAGGCAAAGGCGGCGACTTCGTTCTCGGCAATCGAATAGCGCACGCCGCCGCCTGCGATGATCAGCGGCTTCTTGGCGGTTTTCAGCAATGCCGCAGCCTCGGCAACCGTGTTGCGGTCAGCCCGCGGCCGGGGAATGCGCCAGACTTTGGGTTCAAAGAAGACCTCGGGGTAATCGAAGGCGAACTCTTGGGTGTCCTGCGGCAGGGCAAGGAAGGCCGGGCCGCAATCTGCCGGGTCCAGCATGGCCGCCACGGCTTGCGGCAGCGATTGCAGGATTTGCGCCGGATGCGCGATGCGGTCCCAATAGCGGGTGACGGCCTTGAAGGCGTCGTTCACCGTAATGGAGGGGTTGTTGTAATGCTCCACCTGTTGCAGCACCGGGTCGGGCAGGCGGTTGGTGAAGGTGTCGCCAGCGATCAGCAGGACGGGAAGACGGTTGGCATGGGCCGTGCCTGCCGCCGTCACCATGTTCAAGGCCCCCGGCCCGATGGAGGAGGTGGCGATCATCACCTGCCGCCGCCGCTTGGCCTTGGCAAAGCCGATTGCGGCCAAAGCCATCGACTGTTCATTCTGACCGCGCCATGTGGGAAGCTGGTCCTGCACCGACTCCAACGCCTCCGACAGGCAGGTCACGTTGCCGTGGCCAAAGATGCCGAAGACCCCGGCAAACAGCGGCACGCGGGCGCCGTCAATCTCGGTGTACTGCTGCGTCAGCCATCGCACCACGGCTTGAGCCATCGTCAGTCTTACGGTCGTTTGGCGAATCGTCGATTGGCTCATGTGATGTCCTCCCTGAGACTTGGGCGTCACAATAAGCGAAGACATTGAATATTGACAACGGCAATCTTCTGCAACGATAGTTGTGTGGCCGGTCCCGAGGGAGGATTCTGGCAAAGAGAGGTGGCGCCTTGACGCTGTCTCGGATGGGCAGTCAAAGGGGTTGGCCGATATGTATGATAAATTTGGGCTTTTCATTGACGGACGCTGGACAGCGGCGCTCGACGGCCGAACGGCGCCCGTCTTCAGCCCCGTGACAGAGCGGGCTTTGGGGCAGGTTCCCATTGCCAGTGCTGCCGATACCGAAGCAGTCATTGCATCGGCCAGTGCCGGATTTGCCGTCTGGAAAGCCAAGTCGGCCTTTGAACGCGCTGATGCATTGCACGCGATCGCCGATGAGATGAAGCGCCGCACGGATGAGGCGGCGACGATGATCTCGACCGAAACGGGCAAGCCGACTGCGCAAGCCGGGCGGGAGTGGGGCCTGTCGATTGATCAGTTCCGCTGGTTCGCCGAAGAGGCGCGCCGCGTCTATGGCCGCATCGTGGAATCCCGTGTTCCGGGCGGAAGGTTCGAGGTACACCATGAACCGGTCGGCATCGCTGCCGCCTTCACCGCCTGGAACTTCCCCGCCGCCCTGATCGCCCGCAAACTGGCCCCTGCGCTGGCGGCAGGGTGTTCTTCAATCGTGCGCCCGTCCTCCCAAACCCCGGGCGTGGCGATGGTGATTGTCGATTGCTGCCGGGCCGGGAACCTTCCCGCAGGTGTCGTGAACCTGGTGGTTGGCCCGACTGATGCCACCTATGCACCGATCATGGCGTCCAAGGCCGTTCGCAAAGTGTCGCTGACCGGCTCCACTCGGGTGGGTCAGCAGATGATCCGCGATGCGGCTGCGACCTTGAAGAAGGTCTCGATGGAACTGGGCGGCAATGCCCCTCTGATCATCTACGACGATGCCGATCTGGAGGCCGCACTGAACGCCTCGGTCCCCACCAAATTCGCCAATGCCGGCCAGGTTTGCGTGACGGCGGATCGCTTCTACATCCACGAAAGCCTGCATGACGCCTTCGTTTCGGGCTTTGTCGCCCGCACCAAGGCGATCAAGCTGGGGGACGGGCTTGACCCCTCGGTCGGCATGGGGCCGCTGATCAATGCAGGTCGCCTGGCCGAAATGGAGAAGATCGTCGCCGCTTCGGTTCAGGCCGGGGCCAAGCTGGAGCTTGGCGGGGCCAAGGCCGCGGGCTTCAACGCGGGGCATTTCTTTGAGCCGACCGTGCTGACCGACTGCACCGATGACATGTGCGTCATGGCGGACGAGAACTTCGGTCCCATTGCCGCCATCACCCGCTTCAGTACGGACGACGAAGTGTTGGCCCGCGCCAATGCCTCGGACATGGGCCTTTCCGCCTATGCCTTCACCCAAAGCCCCAAGCGCGCCCGCCGTACAGTGGCCGAGTTGAAGGCCGGCATGGTCGGCATCAACTCCTTCGCCATGGCCGCGTCCGAGGCGCCTTTCGGTGGCACCAACCACTCCGGTATGGGCCGTGAGGGTGGGATCGAGGCGATCCGCGATTATCTTGACATCAAATCCAGCCAAATGGTGTGGGCATGATTGCGAACAAACTCAAAGGCCTCTGGGCGACAGGCAAACCCACGATCAATGGCTGGTGCTCGATCGGCAACCCCTTCACTGCCGAGATCATGGCAGCGCAAGGTTTCGACTCGGTGACCATCGACATGCAGCACGGCGCTTTGGACTATTCCAGCGTTTTGCCGATGTTTCAGGTCATGCGCGCCTCGGGTGCGGTTCTGATGGCGCGGGTGCCGTGGAATGAACCCGGCGTGATCATGAAGGCGCTGGATGCCGGCGCTTATGGGATCATCTGCCCGATGGTGAACTCGGCCGAGGAAGCCGCGCGCTTTGTCAGCTACCTGCGCTATCCGCCGCTGGGGCAGCGCAGCTTCGGCCCGACCCGCGTCTCTTTTGCCGCCGGAGCGAACTATGCCGGCGAGGCGAATGACAACATGCTGGCTTTCGCGATGATTGAGACCGCCGAGGGCATGGCGAACCTTGACGCCATCGCCGCCACGCCGGGGCTGGATGGTATTTATGTTGGCCCTGCCGACCTGACGCTGTCCCTTACCCAAGGCCGCCTGCCCCCCGGCTTTGACCGCGAAGAGCCCGAGATGATCGCGGCCCTGCAAACCATCTTGGCGGCCTGCAAGAAGAACGGCATCCGCGCCGCCCTGCATTGCGGCACGCCCGACTATGCCGCCCGTGCCATCGGCTGGGGCTTCAACATGACCACGGTCGGCGGCGACTCCCGCTTTCTGGCCGCTGCTGCTGGAGCCGCCGTCGCAGGCTTCCGCAAGCTGACCGAAACCGCAGGCGCCAATGCCGAAAAGGGAGCCTACTGATGCCGCATATCCTGATTGCGGGCAAACTCCACCCCTCGGGCCTGGCCCTGCTGGAGGCTGCGCCGGGGGTCACGTTCACCCATGTCGAGGAAATCTCGGAAGCCTCTTATCAGCCCTATCTGACCGAGGCCGATGCGATCGTGATCCGCACCCAGCCGATGGGGGCAGCTTCGGTGGCCAAGGCCACACGGCTGCAAATCGTATCGCGGCATGGCGTGGGCTATGACGCGGTGGATGTGGCGGCGCTGAATGGGCGGAAGATCCCACTCTGCATCGTGGGGGATGTGAATTCCGTCTCGGTGGCCGAACATGCAATGATGATGATCCTCGCCTGCGCCAAGCAGGTCATCCGCTCCGATCGTGCCGTGCGTCAAGGCCCCTGGGGATGGCGCAACAAGCTGGAACAGGGCGAGGTCGCGGGCAAACGTCTGTTGATCATCGGCTATGGCCGGATCGGGCAGCATCTGGCCCGGATGGCCGGTGCCTTTGGCATGAAGATCGCTGCCTTCGACCCCTATCTGGCCCAAAAGGGCTGGCCAGAGGGTCAGGTAGCCTGCGCACCGTCCTTGGCCGAAGGACTGGCAGAGGCTGATTTCGTGTCCGTCCATATCCCCAAAGCAGATGGCCCTATGCTTGGTGCAGCTGAGATCGCAGGCATGAAGCGCGGCGCCATCATCATCAACACTGCCCGAGGTGGCATCGTGGATGAGGTGGCCTTGGCCGAGGCTCTGCGTCAAGGCCAGATCGGCGGCGCTGGGATCGACGTCTTCGACACCGAGCCGCCGCAACCCGATCATCCGCTTGCTGCCTTCGATCAGGTCATTTTGACCCCTCATACCGCTGGCCTGACCCGCGAGGCTGCCGAACGCATGGCCGTGGCTTCGGTCCAAAACGTGCTGGATCACTTCGCGGGGACGCTGAACCCCGCTCTGATCGTCAACAAGGATTTCTAATATGACCAAACCCAAACTCCGCATCGGCCTGATCGGCACCGGCTTCATGGGCAAGGCCCATGTCTTTGGTTTCACCTCGGCCCCGCGCGTCTTTGAACTGCCCTTCGAGCTGGAGCTGCACACGGTGGCCGACATCACCGACGCTGCGGCGGCAAGGGCCGCGCAGACGCTGGGCTTTGCCCACGCCACCTCGGACTGGCGCAGCATCATGGCAAACCCCGAGATTGATCTCGTCTCGATCACCGCGCCGAACGCCCTGCACAAGGAAATGTCCCTGGCCGCCATCGCCGCAGGCAAGCATGTCTATTGCGAGAAGCCCCTAGCGCCCCTGGCATCCGATGCCTTGGAAATGACCCTCGCCGCCGAGGCCAAGGGGGTGAAAACCCAAGTCGGCTTCAACTACCTCTGCAACCCCATGATGGCCTTGGCGCGTGACATGATCGCCGCCGGGGAACTTGGCGAGGTCCGCGGCTATCGCGGCATCCATTGCGAGGATTACATGGCCGATCCCTCCGGCCCCTATACCTTCCGCCACGATCCTGCGGGCGGCGGCGCCTTGGCCGACATCGGCAGCCATGCGCTGGCGACAGCAGAGTTCCTGTGCGGCCCGATCACCTGCGTGATGGGCGACTGCATCACGATGATTGCCGAACGTCCCGACGGACGCGGTGGCCGCAAGGCCGTCACCGTCGATGATGTGGGCCGCGCCTTCCTGCGCTTTGAAAATGGCGCCACAGGCTCGATCGAAGGCAACTGGATCGCCACGGGCCGCAAGATGCAACATGACTTCGAGGTTTACGGCACCAAGGGCGCTTTGGCCTTCAGCCAAGAACATTTCAACGTCCTCAACTACTTCTCCACCGCCGATGCAAAGGGCCGCCAGGGCTTCCGCCGCATCGAAGCCTCGCCGGACCATGCCCCCTACGGCCTGTTCTGCGTGGCCGCTGGCCACCAGATCGGCTTCAACGACCTCAAAGCCATCGAGGTTGCAGGCTATATCAACGCCATTGCCGGCGCACCCGAGCCCTTCAACTTCCGCGCCGGGCTGCGCATCCAGTCGCTGGTGGAAGCGATCCAGCGCTCCTCTGCAGCACAACAATGGATGGACGTGAAATGATCCGTTATGCCGTCGTTGGTGCAGGCTGGATTTCGCAGGAATCCTTTCTGCCGGGGGTCGCGCAAAGCGGCAACTCCACCATCACCGCCATCGTGACGGGCGATCTGGCGAAGGGTGCCAAGCTTGCGGCCTTCCATAATATCCCGCAGGTCGTGGCTTACGCCGATTATGACGCCCTGCTGGCTTCGGACACGATTGACGCAGTCTATGTGGCTTTGCCCAATTCGATGCATGCCGACTATACGATCCGGGCGGCGCGGGCGGGAAAGCACATCATGGTGGAAAAACCGCTGGCCACAACGGTCGCCGATGCCGAGGCGATGATCGCAGCGGCAGAGGGGGCGGGCGTCTACCTGATGACCGCCTACCGTTTGCACAACGAGCCGGGAACCGTGGCCGTGCTGGATCTCATCCGGCAGGGTGCCATCGGCACGCCCCTGATCTTCCAATCCATCTTCAGCTTCCAGACGACCTTGGGCAACCACCGCCTGCAGGCCTCGCATTGGGGCGGGCCGCTGCAAGACCTCGGCGTGTACAGCCTGAACGCCGCCCGCCATATCTTCAGCGAAGAGCCGATCCTTGCGACGGCGACGCTGTATCAACCGAAAGGCGACCCTCGCTTTGCCGAGGTGGAGGCGACGCTGGCCGCGACCCTGACCTTCCCTTCCGGCGGCATCGCGCAATTCGTCAGCAGCTTTGGCGCAGGAAGCGTGGATAACTACCGCATCGTCGGCTCCACCGGCGATATCGAGTTGGACCCGGGCTTCAAGGCGGACTGCGCCATGAAGATGCGGCTGCGGCAGGGCGGCGTGACTCAGGAAGTAAACTTCCCGCAGACCGATCACTTCGGCGCACAGGTCGCCTATTTCAGCGACTGCATCACCTCGCGCACCCCGCCCGAGGCTGACGGAGCCGAGGGTCTGGCCGACATGCTGGCCCTTCTGGCCATCGAGGCCGCCGCCAAGACCGGCCAGCCGCAAGCCATCCAAATCCCGCCGCGCAGCCGTCACCCCACCGCCGACATGGTCCGCCTGTCCGCACCCACCACCCACCGGCTGCTGCTGTAGCTTCACAAGAGGGCATGATGACAGACGACTCCTGCGAGACCTTCGACGATGCCGTGCGTCTGGCACGCACTGGCGCCTCCATCGAAGGCCTCGCACGGGGACTATATGCGCGCTTGACCCAGGCGGAGCGGCTTGGCCTTCTGGACGGCGATCAGCCCTTCTGGCCCGGCCTCGCTTCCATGATGAACGAAGGCTACAACATTCGGCCGATTGTTCATGGTGCAGTGAACCGGCTTGGCATTCCAGGCATCCGCTTCGTGGACGGCCCCCGGGGCTGCGTGGCTGGAGCGGGCACCGCCTTCCCCGTGGCAATGGCCCGTGGGGCGACCTGGGATGTCTCGCTGGAGGAGCGCGTGGGCGAGGTGATCGGCCGAGAGGTCCGGGCACAGGGCGGCAATTTCTTCGGCGGAGTTTGCATCAACCTGCCGCGCCATCCCGCCTGGGGCCGCATTCAGGAAACCTACGGCGACGAGCCCTACCACTTGGGTGAATTCGGTGCCGCCCTGACACGGGGCGCGCAGCGGCATGTCATGGCCTGCGTCAAGCATTTCGCCCTGAACTCGATGGAAAACGCCCGTCTCACCGTTGATGTCACCGTCAGCGAGGCTGATCTGCACGACATGTACCTGCCGCATTTCAAGCTGGTGATCGACGAGAACGTCGCGGCGGTGATGAGCGCTTACAACTCCGTCAACGGCGAATGGGCGGGGCAGAACGGCTATCTGCTGACAGAAGTGCTGCGCAACCAATGGGATTGGCAGGGCATCACCGTGTCGGACTTCGTCTGGGGTTTGCGCAACGCGACCAAGTCTTTGCAAGCCGGTTTGGACCTGGAGGAACCCTTCGCGCAACAGCGCGCTCAGCATCTGCCGGGCGATCTGGCATCTGGCACCGTCGAAATGACACTGGTCGAACGTGCCGGAACGCGGCTGCTCGCAGCACAGTTGCGTCACCATGCCGGCCTGACCCAGGCTGCCCCCGCAGCCGATGTGATGGCCAACGCTGAAGCGCGGTCGCTGGCCCGCGAGGTCGCTGGCCGTGCGATGGTTCTGTTGCGCAATGAACCCGTCGACGGGGCGCCGTTGCTTCCCCTCCAAGCAGACAAAATCCGCTCCATCGCTGTCATCGGCAGGCTGGCCGATGCGACGAACATGGGCGATGCCGGTTCGTCCGACGTACGTCCGCCCTCTCATGTCACCCCACTGGCAGGTCTGCGGGCTGCCTTCCCCAAGGCAAGGATCGAGCATGTCGGCCCGGACCGGCTCCACAAGGCCGCCGAACTCGCCGCAACAGCCGACGTTGCCATCATCATCGCAGGATATGACCGGCACAGCGAGGGCGAATACCTCGACCCCTCGGCCTTCCAACACCCGGCGCTGACCGCCCTTTACCCGCCCATGCCGGAAGGTTTCGATCCGGCCCAACTCGCTGCCCCTGTGCCGATGACCGGCGGGATGGGTGGAGATCGCCAGACACTGACGCTGCTGCCGGAAGACGAATCGCTGATACTGCAGGTCGCGGCCGCCAATCCCCGCACGATTGTCGCCATCGTCTCGGGTGGAGCGGTGCTGCACGAGGCTTGGCGTACCAAGGTGCCCGCGACGCTGATGATGTGGTATGCGGGGATGGAGGGCGGCCACGCTCTGGCCGATGTGCTGACCGGCGCCCAGAACCCCTCGGGCCGTCTGCCCTATGCGATCCCGAAATCAGCCGACCATTTGCCCGTCTATGACCGGGATGCCACCTCGATCACCTATGGCCGCCTGCACGGCCAACGTCTGCTGAATGACCTGGGTGTAGAAGCGGCCTATCCCCATGGCTTTGGCCTCAGCTACACAACTTGGGCCATAGAAGCCGCAAGGGTGATACAGTCCGACAAATCCGGCGCGGTCCTGCGAGCCACGGTTGCCAATCAGGGCGCCTTCGACGGTCATCACGTGGTCCAAATCTACGGAACCACAAGTGCAGGTCCCTATCGGGACCAACTCATGCTGGTGGGTTTCGCACCACTCCACGTGTCCGCAGGGACAGCTTGCGAGGTCGACGTCAAGGTTGAGTATTTGCCTTTGGCCTATTGGAACCCCGACCTCAAAATCCGCGTTCCGCCCGATCCTGTCACCGTCCGGTTGCTGGTCGGGGCGCATGCGAGCGACCCCTCGGCGATCCTGTGCCGGCCTTTGGCTTAGTGGCCCGAGTGGAACGAAAAGGCCGGACCCTTGCGTCAGTCTGGGCTCACTCCGCCTCAGACACGCCGCTAGCGATGCGTCTTTTGGAAATGGAGTGAAATAGTGGACAGACTAGGACTCAAACCGGCCGCTTTCTGACGCAAACTGTTCGGCTTTCGATATGGTCCAACGACCGGTTGCCGCCCCTTGCGTCGACCGCGCCGACATTGAAACAGCACCTTTGCTGATGCCAATAGGAAGAAGGCGATTTCGTTGAGCGACAATCTAGACAATACTCGGCGCCGTCTGGCGAGCGTTACTGGCCCCATTTGCACTTGCCAAACCATCGATGTCACTTTTGCCGGTCCCCCCTTGTCCCAGTCCCATGCCTGATGCTTTCCCCCACGCGGGGTGACCTCTTGCCCCGGTCTTGGGGAACTTTCGCATGCCGACTTTCGAAATCTACACGGTCGGCGGCGCCTACTATCTTTATGCCGTGTTCAACTTCCTCGCGGCCTTCACAGGCAGTGCGGATTTCAAGTTGTTCTTGTCGATTGCCTTTTCGCTTGGCGGAATCGGGCTTCTTTGGAGGATGATCTGGGGCGCGGGCCTGCGAGACCTCCTGCAGCAGATTGTGCTGATGCTGATCGTCGGGCTGGCGGGCGTGGGCATCAAGGCGCGGGTGGTGATCATCGATCCGACCTCGGGGACAATCCCGATCTATGGCACGGTGGACAATGTGCCCTGGTCGGTGGCGGTGTTGGGCTACTACACCACCGGCATTTCCTACCAGCTGACCTCCCGAATGGAGACGCTGCTCTCGACCCCAGACAATCTGAGCTACCAGCAAAGCGGCATGCTGTTCGGGGCGACGCTGTTGTCACAGGCGGCGCATTGGCGCGCGGTCTCGCCGCAGATTCACGAGCTCTTGGTTAACTACATGCAGAACTGCGTGATCGACGGGACGATGCTGGGGCATATGGACTTGGAAGAGGTGGCGCATACCGGGGCGCTTGATGCCGAGATCACCGCCAATGTGCCCCAGTCGCTGGCCTACTATGATCCGACGACGTCCCAGACTGAAAGCTGTGCGACCCGGTGGACAGCGGTTCGGGGCCTGATCACGGCCGAGGTCGAAAAGGTCATGACCCAGAAGGCGGCGGCGGCGTTTCCGGACCGGGTTGGGACCGGGGGATCGAATGTCGCCAAGCTGAAGGGCACCCTGTCAGATTTTCAGGGGCTGATTGGCATGTCGTCCTCTTCGGCGGTGGCGACCATCCGGCAGGCCATGCTGCTGACAGCGATGGACGACGCGGTGAACCGGTTCATCGCCTCCTCGGGCAATGATGCGGCCATGGCGCTCTATCAGACAGCCCGGACCAATGTGCAGACCAAGTCGTCCTATTCGGCGATCGGGGCCAGTGCTCTGAAATGGGTGCCGCTCCTGAAGGTGGTGCTGGAGACGGTCTACTATGCCTCCTTCCCGCTGGCGCTGTTCATGATGCTGGCTTTGCCGACGGGCTGGTCGATCCTGAAGGGTTATGCTGGGGGCTTCGTCTGGCTTGCTGCCTGGGGGCCGATTTCGGCAATCCTGCACATGATCGTGCTGGAATCCGCCTCGGGCTATTACCGCTCTGCCGGGCTGACGACCTCGGACGGCACAGTCAACGATGTCGTGCTGTCGCTCTCGAACCTCTACCAGATGCAGGCTGTGGAGGCCGATGTTGGCTCGGTTGCAGGCTATCTGATGATGTCGGTGCCCTTTCTCGCCACGGCCATCCTGTTCGGGGCAGACAAGATGACCTCGATGGCGACATCACTCCTGAACGTGGGGCAGGGGGCTGCAATCGAGACCGGGCGTGAGGCCGCCACGGGCACGATCTCCCTCGGCAACGTATCCATGAACAACATGGCGGCCAACAAGTGGAACACTTCGTCGGTGCGCGACGAGGGGCGATACACAGCTTTTGCCGGGAATGGCGCTTCCGTGACGCAGAACCCAGATGGTTTGGTCACGTACGGCCGCGGGTCTGCCGTCACCGAGACCGCGTTCAACGGATCGCTGTCGAACTCGGTGCGCAGCGAAATGTCCAACCGGGTCGAGGAGACGCGCACAACGGCCGCGACGAAGACGGCCGAGCTGTCGAGTTTCATGTCGGGAGCGACGGCAGACACGATGGGCTTTGTGAACTCGGTTATGGCGTCGAAGAGTTCCTCAGACAGCGGCACAGTCGATACCGGGTCGAGCCACAGCACCTCGGTTGCAAATGCCTGGCAGACAGTGCGGGATTTCGCGCGGGCGAACAATGTTTCGGATGAGGTGGCGCTCAATGCGGTCTTGGGTGCGAGCCTCGGTCTGGGGGCAGATCTCAGCGTGGGAACGCCAGGGAAGGATATTCTCGGATCCGGAATATCCGGTAGCGCCTCCGCGAATGTCGATGGGCGAACATCTGGAACTGCGTCGGCCTCCAATGGAGATACACTTTCACTCGCGGAAAAAGCTTCGACCGATCAGCGCCTCATGAGCGCCTTCGACACAATCGACAGTGCTCGAG
>NZ_CBBQHX010000063.1:0-14712 GCF_964946895.1 Stagnihabitans sp.
ATGCAGGCCCATGTCCGGGACCGTCTGGTGCCCTGGCCCGACCGCGCCCGCCCGCGCCCGGTGCACTACAACTGTTGGGAGGCGGTCTATTTCAAGCATGACCTCGCAGTCCTGTCGGACATGGCCGCCCGCGCCGCCCGGGTCGGGGCCGAGCGCTTTGTCCTCGACGATGGCTGGTTCGGCCGCCGCGATGACGACACGACCTCGCTTGGTGACTGGATCGTTGATCGCAAGAAGTGGCCCCAAGGCCTGACGCCGCTGATTGACGCCGCAAAAGCGCAGGGCATGACCTTCGGCCTTTGGGTCGAGCCGGAAATGGTCAATGAAAACAGCGACCTGTACCGGGCGCACCCGGACTGGATCCTGGGAGCCGCCAGTCAGGTCACCGGACGGCATCAGCTGGTTCTGGATCTGGGCCGGATCGAGGTGCGCGATTACCTCTTCGACAGGCTCTCTGCCCTGCTGACCGAATATGACATCGACTACGTCAAATGGGATCACAACCGGCTGCTGCCGGTGTTGGATGCCGCGCAAGGCAGGGGCATTCTGGACCTTCTCTCCCGCTTGCGGGCTGCCCATCCGAGGGTCGAAATCGAAAGCTGCGCTTCAGGCGGCGGGCGGATCGACTATGGCATTCTGGCCCAGACCTGCCGGGTGTGGCTGTCGGACTGCATTGACGCGGTAGAGCGGCTCAGGATGCAGCAGACGGCAGCCTTGTTCCTGCCATCGGCCGTCACCGGCAGCCATGTCGGCGCGTTCAAGTCGCACACCACAGGCCGCAGCCTGCCCATCGCCTTCCGCGCCTGGACCGCGGCGCAGCGGCATATGGGCTTCGAGATGGACCTGCGGGCAATCTCTGCGCAAGACGAGGCCGTGCTGACGCAGGTCACGGCCTGGTACAAGGCCAACCGCGAATGGATGATGGCCGGGGCGATCCATCTTCTGGACTGCGATGACCCGGCGGTGACGGCCGAGATTCAGATCGCTGCCGACGGCCACCGTTTTGTCACCTTCGTCGGACAAGCCGAGATGTCGCGCCAGATTCTGCCCAAGCCGCTGCGCCTGACGGGACTGGAGCCGGATGCGTTTTACCGCGTCACCCTGCGCAACCCCGAGGACAAGGCGCCGCAATCGCGCGGGGCGACGGCGCTCAAGACCGGACCTTTGACCCTGTCAGGCCAAAGCCTGATGAGCAAAGGCCTTATGCTGCCCATCGGCTGGCCCGCGACGATGTGGGTCATCGAGGGGACCCGACTTTGACAACTGCGAACAGGGGCGCCTGCGTCCGAACCGAAAACCTAACCTGAGGAAATCCCATGGCAAAACCTGTTGTCACCTTCATCGGTGCAGGCTCCAGCGTCTTCACCAAGAACATCGCGGGCGACATTCTAAGCCGCCCGGCGCTGGCCAATGCCGAAATCCGGCTGATGGACATCAACCCCGAACGGCTTGGCGAATCCGAGATCATCGTCGGCAAGATGGCCGCGACCCTGGGCGGTAAGGCCTCGGTCAAGACCTACACCAACCAACGCCAAGCCCTTGATGGCACTGACTTTGTGGTGTGCTGCTTTCAGGTCGGCGGCTATGATCCCTGCACGATCACCGACTTTGAAATCCCCAAGAAGTTCGGCCTGCGCCAGACCATTGCCGACACGTTGGGCATTGGCGGCATCATGCGCGGCATCCGCACGGTTCCGGCCCTGTGGAGCATCTGCGAGGACATGATGCAGGTCGCGCCCAATGCGATCATGATGCAGTATGTGAACCCGATGGCGATCAACACCTGGTCGATTGCGGCGAAATATCCCAAAATCCGCCAAGTTGGCCTTTGCCACTCGGTTCAGGGCACCGCGTTCGAACTGGCCCGCGATCTGGACATTCCGGTCGAGGAGATCCGCTACCGCGCCGGTGGCATCAACCACATGGCCTTCTACATGACCTTCGAACATCGTCAGGCGGATGGGTCCTACAAGAACCTTTACCCCGACCTGATCAAGGGCTACCGCGAAGGCCGTTTCCCCAAACCCAGCCACTGGAACCCGCGCTGCCCCAACAAGGTGCGCTATGAGATGCTGACCCGGCTGGGGTATTTCGTGACCGAAAGCAGCGAGCATTTTGCGGAATACACGCCCTGGTTCATCAAGCGCGATCGGCCTGATCTGATTGAGAAATTCGGCATTCCGCTGGACGAATACCCCAAGCGTTGCATCGAGCAGATCGCCCGCTGGAAGAAAGAAGCGGCGTCCTTGAAAGAGGCCAATACGGTCGAGGTCAAGGAAAGCCACGAATATGCCAGCCAGATCGTGAACTCGGTCGTCACCGGAGAGCCTTCGGTGATCTATGGCAACCACGGCAACCGCGGCTACATTCCGCAATTGCCCGAGGGTTGTGCGGTGGAAGTGCCGACGCTGGTCGACCACATGGGCCTGCAACCCACTGTTGTGCATGACATTCCGCCGCAACTGATTGCCCTGATGCGGACCAACATCAACGTGCAGGACCTGACGGTGCAAGCTTTGCTGACCGAGAACCCCGAGCATATCTACCACGCCGCCATGCTGGACCCCCACACCGGGGCGGAACTGGACCTGCAGCAGATCTGGGACTTGACCCATGACCTTTTGGTGGCGCATGGCGACTGGCTGCCGGAATGGGCACGGGTAAGGTCCGCGAAAGTGGCCTGAGGGCACAAGCGGAGGTTTCACACCCCCGCACCCCCGTGGGATATTTGCGCAAGTATGAAAGGCGCAAGATTTTATATAAATTACAAGGAGTTGCCTATGCTGCCGAAGTCTATCGTCATCGTTGGGGGTGGGACTGCGGGGTGGCTGGCGGCCATGATGTTGTCGGATGTCGCGGCCCGCAAGGGCTGGGGCAGCCGGGTGACGGTGGTGGAAAGCTCCAAGATCGGGACGATTGGGGTGGGCGAGGGCTCGACGGCGGTGTTTCGGCAGATGCTGAAGCATTTCAAGTTGAGCGAGGAAGAGTTCCTGCGCGACACCGGGGCGACCATCAAATATGGCATCCGGCACCGCGATTGGCGGCGGGTGGGGCATTCCTATGATGGGCCAATTGATGACCCGGCGCTGGTCTCTCCGGGGGTGCCGTTGGACACTTATGCGGTGGCGGCGGGGCGATCGGTGGGGGAGGCGCATCTGTTCCAGCACCTTTTGAACAAGAACCGCGCGCCGGTGGCTTTGGCACAGGGCCGGGTCATTCCGGCCGGGCCCTATCATCACGCCTTCCACTTTGACCAGTCGTTGGCGGGGGCTTGGCTGCGCAAAAAGTCGAAGGGAATCAATGTTATCGATGATCAGGTCACCGGGGTCGAGACCGGCGGGGCCGGGATTTCGGCGCTGGTTCTGGAGAGTGGCGCGCGGGTGGAGGGGGACTTTTTCCTCGACTGCACCGGCTTTCGGAGGCAGGTGATCTCCCAGTTGGGCGGCGCATGGATCAGCTATAATGGCATGTTGCCGGTCAATCGGGCGATGCCGTTTTGGGTGGATCTGAAGCCGGGTGAGGAGATTGCGCCTTGCACCACGGCCTGGGCCCAGAAGAACGGCTGGATCTGGCAGATCCCGACGCAGGATCGCTATGGGATGGGCTATGTGTATTCGGATGCCCATACCACCCCGGAGGAGGCGAAACGCGAGGTGGAGGCGGCCTTGGGGCATACGATAAGTCCCCGGAATGACATCAAAATTCTGTCTGGACGGCAGAAGGAGGCCTGGGTTGGCAACTGCGTGGCTTTGGGGCTGTCGTCGAGTTTTCTGGAGCCATTGGAGGCGACCTCGATCCACGGCACGATCGTGCAGTTGCTGATGCTGTCAGACTGGTTGGCGGACCCTGCGGGGCGGGGGAAGTATAATGCGGCTGTGGCGCGGCAAGTGGATGATTTCAGGGACTTTATCCGGTTTCACTATGTGACCGAGCGGCGGGATTCGGCGTTTTGGCAGGATGTGGCGGCATCGCACCCGGACTTTGTGCGCGACAGGCTGGCGTTGTGGCAGACACGACTGCCCGAAGCAGGCGATTTCGAGCCCTTTCCGCTGGGGCTGCCGCATTTGCAGGGGCAGCTTTATATCCCTGTTCTGAATGGGTTAGGGCATTTGAGCCAAGGCGCGGCGCGCGACGTCATGGCCAAGAACCCAGCCTTGCGGGACAAGGCGCGGGCGGTGCATGGCGGGTTGGTGGCGGAGTATTCCAAGGCGGCGGCGCAGTGCCTGCCGCATCGGGCCTGGCTGCAGTCTTTGGCGGCGTGACGGAAACGTTAACCGGGGCAGCGCGCAGCGTTGCGAATCGGGGCGGATTTCAAAGGTTAACTTGGCAAATCAGGGGGTTAGGGCCGTATGTTTTGCGTATGTTTTCCGTGTGTTTTGCGTCGTTCTTTTGTAGGTACAGACCGCCCCGAGGGGGGTGGTTAACGCAACGTTCGGTGGGGCGGGCGCGGCGGGGTTGACCCCGCCCTCCTCAGTTGGACTCCAGTCTGGTGGCGCGGAATTCGAGGGGGGAGAGCCTTCGGTGTTTGCGGAAGGCTTTGGCGAGGTAGTTGGCGTCGTTGAAGCCGGTGGCGGCGGCGATTTCGGAGATTTTCAGTTCGGTGGCCAGAAGCAGGCGTTCGATGCGTTCGAGGCGGCGGGTCAGCACGTAATCGGAGGGCGGCAGGCCAAGGGCTGTGGTGAATTGGCGGACGAAGTGGGCGCGGGAGAGGTTGGCGATGGCGGCGAGACGGTCCACGGGGAGGGGGGCAGCGAGGTTGGCTTCGATGAAGTCGGTCACGCGGGTCAGGGGGGCGGGGAGGGGTTTGTCGGCGGGTCTTGTGGCGAAGGCGGCGTCGTGCAGGGCTGACAGGGCGGTGTAGGCGGCGGTAGAGGCCTCTCCGGGGGTGAGTTTGGCGGTGATGAGGGCGTGGACGGATGCTGCGAGGCGGTCTGTTTGTTGGGCGTCAGGGGTAAGGACGGGGCCTGCGGCATCAAGGATTTCACGGGCGAGGCGCAGCGCCTCGCGCCCGTGGAGGACGGCCCAGAAATATTCCCAATGGCCGCCGCGGTCGAGCCAGTAGCGGTGGGCGTGCGGCATGGTCACCAGCATGGTTTGACCCGGTGTCAGGCGGTAGTGGGTGCCTGCGTAGTCAAGGCGGCCCTCGCCCACCGTGGTGTGCTGGATCACGAGGAAAGGGGAGGTGCCGCGCTTGAGACCGTCCCACGCGTAGATTTCGTTCTTGCGCTGTTCGTATCCGGCGGAAGCGGCCATGCAGTGCAGGGGGGCGGGCTCTTTCGGGCGGGGCAGGTGGCGGATGTCGTGGCCGTGGGAGAGCAGGTTTGACAGCATGAAATTACCCATGAAGGCACAAGATTTCTCTATATCGGTTTGGCATCGGGGGCTAGAAATTTCGGCAGGAACAGCGGGCCTTCGGGTCGCAGGGGAGGATTGCATGGCGTTCAAGATCACCATCATCGGGGCGGGCTCTGTCGGGTTCACCAAGAAGCTGTGTCAGGACATTCTGAAGGTGCCGGAGTTCGAGGATATCGAGATAGCACTCACCGACATCAACGCGCATAATCTGGACATGATCGCGCAGATCATTCGGCGGATTGTGTCGGTGAACGGGCTGAAGACGCGGGTGACGGCGACGACGGATCGCAGGCGCGCGCTGGAGGGGGCGCGCTATGTGATGAATGTGGTGCGGATCGGGGGCTTGGAGGCCTTTGCGACGGATATCTCGATCCCGCTGAAGTATGGGGTGGATCAGTGCGTGGGAGATACGATCTGCGCGGGGGGCATCCTTTATGCGCAGCGCGGCATCAACGCCATGCTGGAATTCTGCAAGGATATCCGGGAGGTGTGTGAGCCGGGGGCCTTGCTTTTGAACTATGCCAACCCGATGGCGATGATGACTTGGGCGGCGATTGATCATGGCAAGGTCAATACGGTGGGGCTGTGCCACGGGGTGCAGAACGGGCACCGGCAGATCAGCCGCGCCTTGGGGGTGCCGATGGCGGAGGTGGATATCATCTGTTCCGGCATCAACCACCAGACATGGTATCTGGATATTCGGCACAATGGGCGGAAGGTGAGCCGCGAGGAACTGACGCAGGCGTTTGAGGCGCATCCGGTGTTTTCCAAGCAGGAGAAGGTGCGGATTGATGTGTTGAAACGCTTCGGGTTCTACTCGACCGAGAGCAACGGGCATCTGAGCGAGTATCTGCCGTGGTACAGGAAGCGCCCGGAGCAGATCATGGACTGGATCAGCATGGATGAGTGGATCCATGGCGAGACGGGGGGGTATCTGCGCTATTCCACGGAAAACCGGAACTGGTTCGAAGAGGACTTCCCGAAGTTTCTGGACGAGGCGGGTGGGCTGTTGTCGGACTATGTGCGGACGGATGAGCATGCCTCGCACATCCTTGAGGGGCTGGAGACCGGGCGGACCTATCGCGGGCATTTCAATGTGAAGAATGGCGGGGTGATCAAGAACTTGCCCGAAGATTGCATCATTGAAAGCCCGGGCTTTGTCGATCGGTTTGGCATCAACATGGTGGAGGGGGTGGTGTTGCCGGACGCCTGTGCGGCGACCTGCATGGCGTCTGTCAACGTGCAGCGGATGGGGATGAAGGCGGCGGTCACCGGGGATGTGGAACTGCTGAAGCAGTCGGTGCTGCATGACCCCTTGGTGGGGGCGATCTGCACGCCGGAAGAGGTCTGGCAGATGGTGGACGAGATGCTGGTGGCGCAGGCGGCCTGGCTGCCGCAGTATGCCCATGCGATCCCGGAGGCCAAGAAGCGGTTGGAGAACCCCAAGGTCAAGACGCGGGACTGGAAGGGCGCGGCGCGGCTGGATGTGCGCTCGGTCGAGGTGCTGCGCGAGGCTTCGGCCAAGAAGAAGGCCGCCGAAGGGCATGGACTGGGCACCAAGGTGATGGGCTGAGGCCTGCGGCGCGGGGGCGTGCCGCCGCCGGAAGCGGGGGGCCAGCCCCCCGCACCCCCCGGGTCCGGGTCAGGACGGCACATGACGCGGCTGTGGCTGGCCGCCGGAGAGGTTTCACACCTCTCCGGACCTCTCCGTGGAGTATTTGGCAAGGAGCAAGAGCAAGGGCAGGGGGTGTGCCAGAGCCCGTCGCGTGGGCTGGCCCGCAGGGCAAATCATGGATCGAGCGGGCCGGGGGCTTGGCCTGTCTGAGGGTGCAACGGGAGGAGGGACGCGGGGGAGGGTGGTTGTCCTGCGGGTTTGAACGGGCGGCACGTCGGAGCGGGGGTCGTCCCTGGGTCGGGAGGACAGGGCATTGGGGTGAGGCTTTGGCGTTTGCCGCACTTTCAGGCTTGAATGCTATACATGCTTATTATATGTGAGGCTTATGGAAACCCGATCCCTTGGCCTGTTGTTGCATGATGCCGCGCGTGCGGTGCGCAAGCGTTTTGAAGCGCGGGCGGCGGCGTATGATTTGACCTCGGCCCAGTGGCGGATGCTGATCCGGGTCTGCAAGACCGAGGGCGGCGCGCCGCAATCGCATTTTGCGGACTTGCTGGAAATCGAGCCCATCTCTGTCTCGCGTCTGTTGGACCGGATGGAGGCGATGGGCTGGGTCACGCGCGGGCATGACCCGAGGGATCGCCGCGTCCGTCTGGTGTTTCCGACGCCCAAGGCCTTGGACGCCTTTGAAAACTTCAAACCCGTTGCCGACGAGGTCTATGCCGAGGCGCTGGTCGGGATCACCCCCGAGCAGCACGCCCAGCTTTTGCTGGCTTTGGGAACCATTGTCACCAATCTCGCCAAGGCCGAGGAGATCGGCCAGAAAGACACCCCATGAACGCGCAATCCCAACCCAAGACGGCCGCTGACATGATGGGAGGCGGCGATGTGGTGGTCAAGGCCAAGCCGAAGAACCGCCGCCGCCTGCTGATGATCTCGCTGCCGGTGCTGATCGTGCTGGGGGCCGGGGTCTATTGGGTGAACGGCGGGCGCTTCGAATCGACCGACAACGCCTATTTCCATCAGGCGCGCATCTCGATCGCGTCGGATCTGTCGGGGCGGCTGGTGGCGGTGAATGTGACGGATGGCCAGGTGGTCAAGAAGGACGCGGTGATGTTCACCGTCGATCCCGAGCCCTACAAGCTGGCGCTGGCGCAGGCCAATATCGCGGTCGATGCGGCGCGGCTGCAGGTGGAGCAGTTGAAGGGCGCCTATCAGGCGGCCTTGGCGCAAGAGAAGATCGCCGAGGATGATGCGGCCTATCAGGCCGATCAGTTTGCCAAGCAGCAGGCCCTGTCGGCCAAGGGTGTCGGCACCGGGTCTGACCTGGATGACGCCCGCAACAACGCCCGCCGGGCGCAGGAAACCGCGGCCGTGGCCAAGGTGTCGGTCGCCAACGCGCTGATTTCGCTGGGCGGCGATGCCGAGGTGGCGACGGACAACCATCCCGCGGTGCAGGCGGCCTTGGCGCAGCGCGATCAGGCGGCCTACAAGCTGTCGCTGACCGAGGTGAAGGCCCCGGCCGATGGCATGGTCTATCAGGCGACCTCGTTCAAGCCGGGCCAGTTCCTGACGGCGGGGGTGGCGCTGTTCGCCTTTCTGCCGACCGGCGAGACCTGGGTCGAGGCGAATTTCAAGGAAACCCAGCTGACCCATATCACGGCGGGCGAGCCGGCCGAGGTGGTGTTCGATGTGGCGCCTTCGGTCAAGTTCGCCTGCAAGGTGGATGCGATTGGCGCCGGCACCGGATCGGAATTTTCGTTGCTTCCGGCGCAGAATGCGACGGGCAACTGGGTCAAGGTCACGCAGCGGGTTCCGGTGCGGGTGATTTGCGACAGGTTCGGCGACAACGTGGTGTCGGGGATGAGCGCCTCGGTCTCGGTTGACACCGCGATGACCCGGTCGTGGAGCGATCTGGTGCCGCCGATCCTGACGGGCAAGTGAGATGAACGCGCAAGCCCCCACCCCGTTCGGGCCGAACGGGGAATATCCCAACCGCGGGCTGATCACCGTGATGATCATGCTGGCGACGATCATGCAGGTGCTGGACACCACGATTGCCAATGTGGCCTTGCCCTCGATGACGGGGGATCTTGGCGCAAGTCAGGACACCATCACCTGGGTGCTGACCAGCTATATCGTGGCGGCGGCCATCATGACCCCGGTCACCGGCTGGCTGGCCGACCGGATCGGCAAGCGCGAGCTGTTTCTGGTGTCGATCGTCGGATTTGTCGCCGCCTCGCTGATGTGCGGGATTGCGTGGAACCTGCAGGCGATGGTGCTGTTCCGTCTGGTGCAGGGCATCTTCGGGGCGGCCATCGTGCCGTTGAGCCAGACCTTCCTTCTGGACATCAACCCGCGGGAGAAGGCCGGATCGGCCATGGCGATGTGGGGGGCCGGCATCATGGTGGGCCCGATCATCGGGCCGACCCTGGGGGGCTGGCTGACCGAAAGCTACAACTGGCGCTGGGTGTTCCTGATCAACCTGCCGGTGGGCATCGTGGCGGTTCTGGGCTGCGTGGCCTATCTGCCAAGGTCGATCATCCGCCAGCGCCGCTTTGATTTCTTCGGCTTTGCCATGCTGTCGATGGGCATCGGCGCCTTGCAGATGATCCTGGACCGGGGGGGCGAGCTGGACTGGTTCGCCTCTGAGGAAATCTGGATCTACACCGCCTTGGCCGCCACCGGCTTCTGGGTCTTCGTGATACACATCAACGGCGCCGATCTGCCCTTCCTGGAACCCGGCATGTTCAGGGACCGCAACTTCCGCATCGGGCTGATCTTCATCTTCATCATCGGGATCATCCTTCTGGCCTCGCTGGCCCTGCTGCCGCCGATGCTGAGCCGGATCTTCGGCTATCCGGTGATCACGACGGGTCTGGTGATGGGGCCGCGCGGGGTGGGGACGATGATCTCGATGATCCTGGTGGGCAAGCTGGTGCGCACGGTGGACAACCGGCTGCTGGTGATCCTGGGGCTTTTGATGACGGCGGCTTCGTTGTGGTTCATGACCGATTTCTCGCCGCAGATGGGGTCCGGTCCAGTGATCTGGACCGGCGTGCTGCAGGGGCTGGGGTTGGGGCTGGTGTTTGTGCCACTGTCGACCATCGCCTTTTCCACCATCGACGCGAAATACCGCGCCGATGCCACCAGCCTGTTCTCGCTGGTGCGCAACATCGGGTCTTCGATCGGGATTTCCATCGTGTCGGTGATGCTGACGCGGAACATCCAGACCAACCATGTCGAGCTTGGCGCGGCGATCAACCCGTTCAACCCGGTGCTGCAACAGGTCTCGCCGGCGGCGGTGGCCGGAAATATCACGGCCTTGAGCCAGCTGGACGGGTTGGTGAACATTCAGGCCTCGATGATCGCCTATATCGACGACTTCAAGCTGATGATGATCGTGACCTTGGCGGCGATTCCGCTGGCGATGATCCTGTCCAAGCCCAAGATGATGGCGCAGCGCGGCGCGCCGATCGCCGCGCACGCCGACTGAGGGCGGTCTGCTGGGCCAAGGCTGGGAGGGCTGCCTGCCCTCCCAGACCCTCCCGGGGATATTTGCAGAAGGCGAAGGGCAAGGGCAGCACTTGCCTTTGATCCATTGCTCCTTGTCCAAATACTCCCGCCGGAGGCACGTCCGAGCCGGTTGGCGCTTGCGCCAGAGGCGAGATAAAAATCTTGCGCGTCAGCGCTCTATTGGGTCACAGGTGGTCGCGCGGGAAGCTTTGGTGCCAGTCGCGGCGGAACAGGGCTGTGCCGTTTTCAGTCACCTCCAGCCAGGTCGTCAGGTGAAACTGCGTGGCATCGCAGGTCATCCGCGTGCCGCTGGCGTGGCCGGCCACGACGTCGGCGCGGTGCAGGGTGACCTTGTAGCCGCATTCGGTGGCGGCCGAGAGCGGGTCGTTGCCGGTAATCTCGAACCGGGCGAAGCCTTCGGAGGTGACGCGCTGGGCGATGTCGGTCATCTCGCAGTCATAGGTCCAGCGCGGGAAATCGACGGTGGTGCGGCCGCTGAGCAGGTCCTGCGTGATCTTGCGCGGGCTTTTCGGCGGGGTCGGGTGCCAGATCACCGGGGTGTTGGGCGCGGCTTCGGGCGGGTCGAAGGGGCGCAGGGTGGCGTCCCCGGGGTGCGGCGGGCGGTGCGGCAGGGTCAGGGCGCAGGACGCCAGATCCAGCGTCAGCGTCGCCAGAACCGGCGAGGGCCAGGCGATGGGCCAATAGGTGGTCGAGACCGACAGCGCGATCCGGTTGCCGGGCGCGAAGCTGTGGGCGATGTCGTCCAGCGCGACCTCGGCTGTGGTCCATTCCCCCGGCACCAGCGCCACCGGCCGTTCGTGGCTGAAGCGGTGGGTCAGGTTCAACAGGCCCAGGCTGACGCGGGTGGCGGCCCCGTCTGGCGTCACCTCGGACAGCCGCACGGCCACCAGCGCCTGGGGTTGGTCGCTTTTGAAGCGCAGCGTCAGGCGCGGTGCGCCGAGGATTTCGAAAGTCTGGTCAAGGGGTTGGCTGTGCCAGACGCAGGAGCCTCCGTCATCTTCGCGCTGGTCGCCCGGCCAGTCCGCCTCTTCGCCATAGCGGCCGATCTCACCCGCGCCGCGTCCGACCCAAAGGGGCGAGCAGATCGTCGCCTCGCCCGGGCTGGGATTTGGGCCAAGCGTCGGGCCCGGGTGCAGGATGCGCGGCGTGATGCGGGGCGAGGGCCAATGTGCCTCGCCGACCCAGCGCCCGCTGCGGGTGGTGTAGCAGGTTTGCGGCGGCGCCGGGTCCTGCATCCAGACGCGCAGCATGGGTTCGTCCATGATTCCGGTGGGCCGGCCCTTGCACCAATGGTCCAGCCAGCGCAGGCATTCCTGCAGCCAGCCGATGGCGGGGCCAACGGTCACGTCGTGGGGGAAGCTGTGCGCCCAGGGGCCGATCAGGCCGAGGCGGGGGCAGGTGAGGCCGGCCAACAGGCGGGGGACCGCCTCGGAGTAGTTGTCGGCCCAACCGGAGACGGCATAGACCGGCACCTTGATCGCCGAGAAGTCTTGGCAGATCGAGCCTTGCTGCCAATAGGCGTCGCGGCGTTGGTGGGCCATCCAGATATGCGACCAGGGCGCGTTGGCTTCGATGCGGTCGAGCCACATCTGCCGCCACTGTGGGCCCACGATCTCGGGGTCGGGCGGCAGGTCGTTTTGCGCCATCATGGTGGCGGACCAATCGACGTTGTCTTTCGACAGGCAGCCGCCGATGTAGTGGACATCCGTGGCGTAGCGGTCGTCGGTGGAGCCGAGGGTGATCACCGTCCTCAGTGCGGGCGGTTGCAGGGCGGCGATCTGCAAGCCGTTGAAACCGCCCCAGGAAATCCCGATCATCGAGACTTGGCCGTCGCACCAGTCTTGTGCTGCGATCCAGGCAATCGCATCGACGCCGTCTTGCTGTTCCGTACGGGTATATTCGTCGGTCAGGAGGCCTTCGCTGTCGCCCATGCCCCTGATGTCGAGCCTTATGCAGGCGTAGCCGTGGCCTGCGATATACATGTGCAGGCCTTGGTCGCGGGTGCGGGTGCCGTCGCGTTTGCGGTAGGGCAGGTATTCCAGCACGGCGGGGACCGGGCCTGCGCCCGCGGGCAGCCAGGCTTTGGCCGACAGGATCGTGCCATCGGGCAGGGGGATGGGCAGGCTTTCGATGACGCTGACCGGGACGGGGAAGTTGCTGCGTTCGGTCATGGCGGGCCTATGTGGGGCAGGAGGAAATCAAGGCAGGCTTGCCGGGCCAGATTTGCCGGCATCGAGGGCGGGTCGATGCAGTGTTGCAGCGACAGGCCATCAACAAGGCTGATGAAGCTGCGGGCCAAGGCGGTGGCGCCCGTTCTGCCCGGCGCAAGGCGTTCGGCGATGATCTGGGCCACCATGGCGCTGTAATTGGCATATTGGCGGCGATGCTCTGCCGTCAGCTCGGGCGAGTTGGCGATGGCGCCCCACATGGTCAGCCACAGGTTCAGGGCGGGCCGGTTGAAGAACTGCGGGGCAAAGAGCGTGTCGAGCAGGGCGTCAAGGCGCGCGGCGCCGGGTGCCAGCGAGTCCGGGCTGGGCAGGACCTGCGCGTAAAGATGGGCGTAGGTGGCGGCCAGAAGGCCGGACATGCCACCGAAATGGTGGGTGATCAGCCCGCGCGACACGCCAGCCCGTCTGGAGACCTGATCGACGGTGAAGGCCGCGATGCCGCCCTCGGCCATGGCCGCGACCGCCGCTTCGATCAACGCGGTGCGGCGATCGGCGGCGGTCAGGCGGGTGAAGCGGGGGGCGGGCTTGGGCATGTGGTCAGAGGTAGCCGCGGTCTGCGAGGTTGCGCATCAGGGCGGCGGTGCCGAAGGTCCAGGGCGGCGCCTCGGTCGAGAGGCGGATGGTGTTGGAAAGCTGGCCCAAGGCGGGGGTGGCGATGGTGACGACGTCGCCCAAGTGGTGGGTGAAGCCTTGGCCGGGGCCGTCGCGGTCCTGGATGGGGGAGAACATGGTGCCGCAGTAAAGGAAGAAGCCATCGGGATATTGGTGATGTTTGCCAATGGTTTGTGCCACAAGATCGGCCGGGTCCCGGCTGATTTCGGCCATGGAGGAGCGGCCTTCGAGGGTGAAGCCATCGGTGCCGCGAACGGTGAGGGTCAGGGTCAGGCTGCGCACATCGTCCAGCGAAAAACTCTCGTCAAACAGGCGGACCATGGGGCCTATGGCCGCAGAGGCGTTGTTGTCCTTGGCCTTGCCGAGAAGAAGCGCCGAGCGGCCCTCGACATCGCGCAGGTTGACGTCATTGCCAAGGGTGGCGCCGCGGATTTCGCCCATGGAGTTCACCGCCAGCACGACCTCGGGTTCGGGGTTGTTCCATTTCGAGATCGGATGCAGGCCGATGGAGGCGCCTTGGCCGACCGAGGCCATCGGCGGGGCCTTGGTGAAAACCTCGGCATCGGGGCCGATGCCCACCTCAAGATACTGCGACCAGAGGCCCTCGGCGATCAGGAGGCGCTTGACCTCTGCCGCTTCGGGCGAGCCGGGGCGCAGGTTGCGCAGGCTGGTGCCGATCGTCTCGGCGATGCGGGCGCGGATGGCGGCAGCGCGGGAGGCGTCGCCGGCGGCGCGTTCCTCGATCACGCGTTCGATCATCGAGCGGGCGAAGGTGACGCCGCAGGCCTTGATCGCCTGCAGATCGGCGGGGGAGAGGAGGCGGGTGTCGTGGGCGCCGGGTTCGGTCAGGGCAGAAAGCCCGGCCAAGGGTCCGATTTCACGGGCTTCTACCGAAGCCAGATGGCCCGCGATGTCGGGAAGCTCCAGAAGATCGCGCATCGTGGGCACGGCCTTGGAGGTGATGTCATAGAGCGTGTCGCCGCGCAGATGGGCGAGGGCAGGGCCGATGCCCTTGAGCCAGACTCGGGTGACGTAGGTTCCTGTGGGGGTCATGGGGCGCTCCTGTGTTGCGGGCAGGCTAGGGGGAGGGGCGCGCGGGGGGAAGGGGGAATGCGCGTCGGCCTTGGGGCGAATGGCGGGCGTTGTGTGGGGTAAGGGTTTGATCTGGCGCGGTTTTGGGCCGCAGGCTGTGCGGGGTTTGGCCGAAGGTTTTACGACAGGCCCTTGGAACGGCAGGGCGCGCGGGCTTGGCGTTGAGGCAGGATCCGAATCGGGGCGGTGGTCTGCTGCATCAAGGCCGGGAGGGCCGCCTGCCCTCCCGGACCCACCCGGGGATATTTGTACAAGTATGAAAGGGGGCAGAGA
>NZ_CBBQHX010000064.1:0-13723 GCF_964946895.1 Stagnihabitans sp.
GGGAAGATTTTGGCGCCAAGGGTGACGGCCTGGAAGATCTGAACCCGGTTGCCGATGATCGAGGTGGCGCCGATGACGACACCGGTGCCGTGGTCGATGAAGAAGCTGTGACCGATCTGGGCGCCTGGGTGGATGTCGATGCCGGTCGCCGAATGCGCCAGTTCGGCCACCAGCCGACCCAGCAGCGGCGCACCCAGCCGGTAAAGCCGGTGGGCGATCCGGTGGTTGATCATGGCTTGCACGCCGGGATAGCAGATCAGCACCTCGTCCACGCTACGCGCGGCGGGGTCGGCGGCAAAGGCGGCGGTCACGTCACTGTCCAGAAGTGTCCAAATTTCAGCCAGGCTGGCGGCGAAGTTGCGCACGGCCAGAACGGCCCTGTCTTCGATCGGGGCGCTGTCGTCGCCGGGCGTGACATGGCGATGCGCCCAGTTCAATTCCAGCCGGGCTTGATGCGCAACTCATGCAGAACCGTGTCCAGCGTATGGCCAACGTAGTAATTCTCATGCTCTTGACGTAGGTTGTGCGGTCCAAGGCGCATCGGATACAGCGCGCCACGCAGCCCTTCGACAATCCGCGCCATCCCGTCGCGAGAGGGAAGCTCGCGGCCTCCCGGTTCGCCAGACTTGTGCTGGGCGCTGCGCCATCCCAATCGCGCGGTCGCTAGATCAGCCACGACGCGGTCCAGATCTAAGACCGGATCGCTTTTGGAGTAGGGGTTGGTTTGGGCCAGGGCGGGGTAAATGATACTGCTCATGGTCACGTGTCAGTTTCGCCTGACCGCAGGCCAGCGAAGGTGAAAAGCGACGGCAAGGCAAGACCCGCCCCATGGCGCTTCAAGGTCTAAGATGAATTCATCGCCACCGCCCCGGCCAAAGGGATGGATCCGCGTCTCATGATCCATGATCAACGCCGGCGTGATCGTTGCTGCTTGCCCGATGGGCTAGATGGTATCGTGTAATTGCATGTAACAGAATGATATTCTGTTCTGTTGTGCAGTGCTGCGGCTTTGGAAACAAAGTGATCATCGAAGAATGGCGCCGCAAAATGCCATGCTTTCATCCGGCGATCAGGCAGGCATTTCGTTTTTTCGGTTCGCTTTGGGCCAAGGCGCGCGTCCCGATTGGCCGTTGCCTTGCCGGCTTTGACCCTGCCTTGCGGCGCAAGACATCCGAACTTCCGGGTTGGGAAACGAGTCCCTTTTGTCGATGAATTGGATCTTTATTACGTGTGCAGCTTTGGTCCGCCGCAGATCCGAAGCACTGCCGAAGCGCATCAACAAGGGTAGGGCACACATACGGCAAAATGGGTTTCAGAAGGATGGCATTCTAAGGCCCACTTGCAAAACGGACTGTTCTGGTCGGGCTTGCGGAATCTTCGAAATAGACGGGTATTGTCTTTAGGCGATAATATCTACCATCTTTGTGGGTAAATGGAGTCCGCAATGCCCCGCCTTGACCTTGTCGGCCTGTCCGGCAACATCACGAACCCGTCCAAAACCCGCAAGCTGGTCGAAACCGCACTTGCGATTGCGGCAACCCGGCTGGATGTCCAGACCGAAGTCATCGAAATCAATGACTTCGGTGAACAGCTTGGTCGGGCGCGGTGGCTTGACGATCTGGATCAATCTGGACGCGCGCTGGTAGCGCGCATTGTCAGGGCCGACGCGCTGGTTGTGGCGACCCCGATTTACAAGGGCTCGTACCCAAGTCTGTTCAAACACCTGATCGATCTGTTGGATCCCGCAGCCTTGGTGGGCAAGCCCATCCTGATCGCCGCAACCGGCGGCGGCGAGAAACACGCCTTGGTCGTGGAACATCAACTGAGGCCGCTGTTCGGCTTCTTTGAGGCGCAAACGCTGGGAACGGCCGTTCACGTCTCGGACAAGGATTTCGAGAATGGTCATCTGACCGGTTCTGCAGCTTTGGCGCGGCTGACACGCGCGTTGGCACAATTCCATTCCCTCTTTCCCCATAACCTCCGCGCTGCAGAAGCGGCCGAGTAAGCATGACCTGTCATGACCGAACCCGTCAAATTCGCCTATTGGGTGCCCAATGTCTCGGGCGGCCTTGTCATATCAAACATCGAATAGCGCACCAGTTGGGACATCGGCTCTAACATCAAGCTGGCTCAGATCGCCGAGGAAGCCGGGTTTGACTATGCGCAGAGCCAGATCAGGTTTACCGCCGGCTATTGTGCCGACAACCCGCATGAACCCGCGTCGTTCAGCCAGGCGCTGCTGCACGCGACGGAAAAGCTGAATGTCATCGCGGCAATCCTGCCGGGGCCTTGGACGCCCGCGGTTGTGGCCAAGCAGATCACAACAATCAGCCACCTGACCAACAGCCGGATCTCGGTCAACATCGTGTCGGGTTGGTTTCGCCCGGAATTCTACGGCATTGGCGAGCCGTGGCTGGACCATGATGAACGCCATCGTCGGTCTGAAGAGTTCATTGAGGCGCTGCGCGGGATCTGGACGCAGGACAGTTTCACCTTCAGGGGTGATTTCTACCGCTTCAACAATTACACCATGAAAGCCAAGCCTTTGGCTGTTCCCCAAATTTTCCAAGGCGGCTGCAGCCGGGCGGCGCGTGATATGGCTTCGCGCGTTGCGGATTGGTACATCACCAACGGAAACCCGCCAGACGGCTTGAACAAGCAGGTCGTGGACATCAAGACCAAGGCTGCGGAAACGGGCCATAAGGTCAAGATCGCGGTCAACGCTTTCGCGATTGCGCGGACGACCGAAGCCGAAGCCCGCGTCGTTCTGGACGAGATTGTCGCCAAGGCCAATCCCGACGCAGTGCATGGCTTCGTCCATGAAGTGAAGAACGCCGGCAAAGCCAACCCCGAAGGCGAAGGCAACTGGGCCAAATCCAGCTTCGAGGATCTGGTCCAGCACAGCGACGGCTTCCGCTCCAACCTGATCGGAACGCCTCAGCAAATTGCCGAACGCATTATGGGTCTGAAAGATGCCGGGGCTGACCTGATCCTTCTTGGCTTCCTGCACTTCCAGGAAGAGGTCGAGTTCTTCGGACGTCATGTCATCCCTCTGGTCCGTCAGGTGGAAGCCGTACGCGAACAGGCAGTGGCGGCTGAATAGACCGCCTTCCCCCCCAACCAATGAAGACGTGAATGACGGGTGTATTCTTGTGCGCGCTTGATCCAGGCACCCCTGCGCTGGCTGGTCTTCCAACGGCATCGGCCCCTGCAGGGCAGCACCCCAATCCCCCGCTGGGAACGGCCTTGGCACGGGGCGGGGAAATCCACTGTCCTGAACGTGATTTCCGGGCTTTACCGGGCCGACACAGGCTCTATCGCCTTGGCCGGCACCCTATTTGACCATGTGCCACCGCAAGGCCATGCACGACTTGGTGTGGCGCGGACCTTCCAGAATCTGGCCCTGTTTCCCGGCCTGACGGTTGCGGCCAACATCGCCGCCGGATTAACCTTCCAGCGCAAGGCCTGGCTACTGACGCAAGTGTTGCGTGTGCCGGGCGCGCGAGGCGAGAATGCACGGGTCGCGCAACGCGTGACCCGGATCGCCCAACACCTTTACCTGACCCCGCATCTGGAAAAGCTGGTCGCAACCCTTCCTTACGGCCTGCAAAAGCGTGTCGAACTGGCGCGGGCCCTGGTGGCGGAGCCGCATCTTCTGCTGCTGGACGAGCGGATGGCCGGCATGACCGCCACGGAAAAGGCCGAAACGGCCAGCTTTGTCCGTGCCGCCCGCGATACCTTGGGACTGTCGGTGGTGCTGACCGAGCACGACATCGGCGTCGTCATGGGCATGACTGATCGTGTCACGGTGCTGGATCACGGCGTCAAGATCGCCGACGGCTCTCCGGTCGAGGTGCAGTACGACCTCGAAGTGATCCGCGCCTATCTGGGTGCCGACCACGGTGCGGAGGCGGCGTGATGTCCTGGTCCGATTTTCTGTTCGTCATCGAGGTGATCGTGGGTGCCTGCTGTCGGGCGTGATGTATGCCCTTGGGCGATTGGTTTCGGGCTGATCTACAAGACCTCGTGCGTGTTGAATTTCACGCAAGGCTCGATGGTCTTGTTTGCCGCCCTGAACTTCGTCAGCCTTGTCGAACGCGGCGTACCGTTTGTGCTGGCACTGGCGATCACGGCTGCGATCATGGCGGTGATGGGCTTTGCAATCGAGCGTGCCGTCCTGCGGCCCTTGGCCAACCGCTCGCCCATCACGCTGTTCATGGCCACCCTGGGCCTGTCCTACATCATCGAGTGCGTTGGTCAGCTGATCTGGGGCACCGACGTGCACGAGTTGAACCTGGGCATTTCCAATGCCCCCTTCAAAGTGGGGGGGGCGTCTTCATCTCAACCTTCGACCTCGTGGCGGCCGTGGCGCTGGAGGTGCTTCTGGTGCGTCCGTCCGGCCTGTTCGGCCAGAAACGGGTTGAGAGGTTCTGATCTCGCATCTTGCTGAAACCCAAGCCGCACCGCTGCAACTGACCAAGGGGTGGCGGCTGATTTTCCTGCTGGTTGCAGCCTTCGTCGGCGTACCTCTTTTCGCTTCAACCGATGTCATAGAGGCGATTCTGCTGGCGTTTCTGGCGCTGGCTTTGGCGGGCTTAGGCTTGAACCTGCTGACGGGCTACGGCGGACTGGTCTCGCTCGGGTCTGCGTCCTTCATGGCGGTGGGAGTCCTTGCAGCGTACAACTTCAACCTGCGGCTGCCTGGCCTGCCTTTGCCAGTGACGCTGCTGCTGGCGGCGGCAACCTCGGCGGCAGCGGGGCTGGTGTTTGGCCTGCCGAGCCTGCGTTTGCGCGGGTTCTATCTGGCGGTCTCCACCCTCGCCGCGCAGTTCTTCGTGCAATGGGTGGTGACCAACTTCAACTGGTCTTCCAACGACAACGCCTTTGGCATCATCTCGGCCCCGGCGATGAGCGTGCTGGATTTCAGCCTGAATGGCACGCAAGGCCGCTATGCCGCCGGCTTCATCGCCTACCTGAACCTGATCAACATCTGCAATCGCGGCGTCAACGGGGTCAAGCTGACCTGGGATGAATGCGAAACGGAATATGCCGCGGAAAAAGGCGTTGAATGCTATCAGCGTCAGAAAAGCCACCCGGACGCCGCCGCATGGAACCCGCTATCGGTGGGCATTGCTTATGCCATGAATGACGGCGTTACGGCAGACAAGACCCCTTTGATCACCATCAACCATGGCCGCACCGATACCACCGATGGCCGCGTCTTTCCTTAGGTCTTCCCGCTGCTGTTGAACCCTATTCGGAATCCTCGGGGATCATCAATTACATCGCAAGCAAGGAGGGCGGGCTGGACAAGCTGAAGGGCAAGAAGATCGTCGTGCTGTACCACGGCTCGCCCTATGGCAAGGAAACCATCCCAATCTATGAGTTGCTTGCGGCCAAGTACGGCCTTACCGTTGATCAGATCGAGGTGCCCCATCCGGGTGACGAACAAGGCGCGCAGTGGCTGCAGATCCGGCGCGAGCAGCCAGACAGGGTCATTCTGCGCGGTTGGGGCGTGGTGAACCGGGTGGCGCTGACCACCGCATAGCGCAATGGATTCCCGGCGGATCATATCGTCGGCAACGTCTGGTCCAACTCGGAAGAAGACGTAAAGCCAGCAGACGATGTTGCGATTGGCTATACGACCATCACCACCCAAGCCTCCGGCAACCAGTACCCGGTGCTGCAAGAGGTCATCAAGACGGTCTATGACGCCGGCAAAGGCAACGTGGATAACAAAAGCCGGATCGGCTCGGTCTACCACAACCTCGGCATCGCCAACGTGGAAGCCACCCGGATCGCGCAGCAGAAGTTCGGCCACCGCACCCTGACCGGCGACGAATTGCGCTGGGGCTTTGAACACCCGCAACTTGATGCGGCGCGGGTCAAGGCGCTTGGCACAGAGAACCTGTTCCATTCGATCAACCTCACCTTCGACAACCACGAAGGCGACGGCTACGTGACCTTTCAGCACTGGGATGCAAGAAATGGAATGTCGTGTCCGGCTGGATCGCTCCGGACTGGGCTCTGCGGCGCCCGATCATCGAGAAGTCGTCTCAGGCCTATGCCAAGGAAAAGGGCCTGCCGATCCGCACAGCGGAAGACGCCGACAAGGTCGACCAATAACCACAGCGGGCGGCCCATGATCGGGGCCGCCGAACCAGTCGGGAAGTCAGACATGTCTCAGGTCATCGTTGAATTCGAACGGGACTCCGCCGCGTCCAACCTGCTGCCGGCAGAGCGGGGCCGGGTGACCGCTGGTCACATACGGTACAAAGACCAAGATGTGACGCAAGACACCCTGGCGCAGCACATCCGCAAGGGTCCGGTGCCTGTTCTGGACGGGCGGCGGTGCTTCAAATCGCTGACTGTCGGGGAAAACCTGACCACCGGGGCGATTGGCCGTGGCTTGGCACGCGAACAGATCGCCCAGACGTTGGAGCAGGTCTACACCCGTTTTCCCCGCCTGAAGCTGCGTCGCAAATCGCTGGCAGGCGTGACCTTTGGCGCGGGTTGATGGCCCGTCCAAAGGTATTCCTGTTCGACGAACCGTCGATGGGGCTGGCCCCATTGGTGGTTGTGGAAATCTTCGAAGCATTTGCCGGGCTGAACCGCGAGACGGGGCTGACGCTTCTGGTGGCCGAACAAAACTCTGCCATTGCGTTGAAATATGCGCACCATGCCACCGTCATCGAAAATGGCAGATCGGTGCTGGACGGCCCTGCCAAAGACCTGGCTGCCCGTGCCGACATTCGGGCGTTGTACCTTGGCGGCAAGCCGCAAGCGGAGACTGCGCTATGACCGTTCCCGACAAGATCAACGTGTTGTGGTTCATCCCGACACATGGCGACACCCGCTATCTTGGCACATCGCAAGGCGGGCGGCAGGTGGAGCTGCCTGACCTGACCCAAGTCGCCAAGGCCGCTGACAGTCTGGGCTTTTATGGCGCCCTTCTGCCCACGGGACAGGCCTGCGAAAACAGCTGGATCGTGGCACCCGCCCTTGCCACCCAGACCCAGCGCCTGCGCTTTCTGGTCGCCGTGCGACCGGGCCTGCAAACGCCGAGGCTGGCGGCCCGCATGACCTCGACCCTTGACCGCATTTCAGGTGGTAGGCTGTTGGTCAACGTGGTGACGGGGAGCGATCCTCTGGAGAGCAAGGGCGATGGCATTCACACCAGCCATGCCGAACGCTATGAGATCACGGACGAGTTCCTTGGCATCTATCGCGCCCTGCTGCGCGGCCAGACGGTGGAGCACAAGGCAAGCATTTCAACAATTCCGATGGCAGGGTGCTTTATCCCACCGCCCAGAAACCCTACCCCGCGCTGTATTTCGGCGGCTCGTCCATCGAAGGGCAAACGGTCGCAGCGCGCCATGTCGACAAATACCTGACCTGGGGCGAACTCCGGGCGCGGGTGGCCGAAAAGGTCCGGCAAATGCGCCGGTTGGCCGAGGCGTGAAATCACCTTCGGCATAAGCCCGCACCTGATCTTGCGTGAGACGACCGCCGAGGCCTGGGCCACCGCCGACCGGCTGATCAGCCGTCTCGACGATGCCACCATCGCCGCAGCGCAAAAGGTTTTCGCCCGCATGGATTCGGTCGGACAAGCGCGGATGAGCGCCTTGGATGTCGGCAAACGCGACAAGCTGGAAATCAGCCCGGATCTGTGGGCCGGAGTTGGTCTTGTGCCCGGCGGGGCAGGGACTGCCTTCGTGGGCTACCCCGACACGGTGGCCGAACGGATCGACGAATACCGGCGTATCGGCATCGACAGCTTCATCTTCTCGGGCTATCCGCATCTGGAAGAGGCAGACACCTTCGGCGAATTGGTCTTGCCGAAACTTCCCTTGACGCACCCGATCCTCCACCACGATGTTAATGCCAACACGGGCCCGTTCGGCGAAACCGTCGCGGGCGATCACCGACCCAAATCGCAGGCTGCCCAATGACACAGAAGCCCACCTTGGCCATTATTGGCGGCGGTTTGTCCGGCGCTGCGGTGGCCTATCACCTTAGCGCCTTGCTGCCGTCGGGCGGAGTTGATCTTGTGGTCGTGGAGCCCCGGGCCGAACTGGGCCGGGGTTTGGCCTATTCCGCCAGCGACCCCGATCATCGCCTCAACGTGCCCGACCACAAGATGAGCCTGCGCAGCGACCGGATGGATCATTTTCAGCGCTGGCTTGCCTCGGCGCAGGCTCCTCCCCTGGCCGCCGGTTCGGCATTGCCGACCGGAGAAATCTTCGCCGCGCGCTGGGTTTTTGGCAGTTACGTGTCGGCGCAACTGGCGCCTTTGCTGGCGTCCGGGCAGGTGCGGCATGTTCAGGCCGGTGTTGCGGCCATTGCGCGCGGCCAGCGCTATGACCTCAGCCTGACGGATGGTTCGGTTCTGCAAGCCGATATTCTGGTGCTTGCGGCTTCTCACCCCCGGGCCGCCTTGCCGCGCGAGGTGGCTGCGTTGGATGGTCAACCTGCGCTGATTGCCGATCCACTGGCCCCGAAGGCGTTGGAAGGCATCGGGGCCAGTGAGCGGATATTGATCGTCGGCAACGGCCTCACTTCGGCGGATATCGTGGCAACCTTGCACCGCAACGGTCATCAGGGCCAGATCACCGCCCTGTCCCGGCACGGCTGGCGGTCGAAGGCTCACGGCCCAAAGCAGGGGGAATCCTCGACGGATTTCGCAACTGACCCCTCGGCTACGGCGCTACACCTGTTTCAGCGGGTCCGATGCGCCCTTGCGGAAGATGCCGCTCAGGGCCTGACCTGGCATGCGGCCTTTGACAAGTTGCGGGCGCAAGGGCCAACCATCTGGGCCGCCTTGCCCGAGGTGGAACGCCGCCGCGTCCTGCGCCACCTGCGTGCCCTGTGGGACATCCACCGCTTTCGCATCGCCCCGCAGACGCAGGATGCCACCCTGCAGATGCAGCGCAAGGGGCGTTTGATCCATCTGGCGGCACGGATCGTGCAGATGCGGCTGGGCGCTCCGCTGGAGTTTCGTGTGGTTGAACGGCATAGCCGCATCACCTTTCCGCTTGTGGTTGACCGGGTGATCCTTGCAACCGGCCCGGCGCATGGGTCAGTGATCGGCGGCAATCCTGCGCTGGCTGACCTTGCCGCGCTTGGCCTGTTGCGCCCTGATCCGCTTGGCCTTGGCCTCCACACGTCCGCGCGTGGCCACGCCGTGCCGTCCAACGGTCAGCCAGACGGCTCGATCCTGATCGCTGGTCCCCTGGCGCGTGGCACGGTGGGGGAATTGATGGGCGTGCCAGAGGTGATCATCTGGGCGGAACACATCGCCCAAGAGGCCGCCGCGGAGATCCGCAGGCGTCAGGCCCATGTGGCGGCGGAGTAGGCCAGCTGCAGCAGCTTTGCGTATCCAAAGCATGGCGTAGCGCACGGCAAAAAGTCGCCTCTTCGGCGCGATCCGCGCAGGGGGTATCGTTGGTTTGATCGGTGCAGGCGACGGGGGCCAAGGTGCTGTCCAGCACCCCCAAGCCCCGGCCCACCATGATCTCTGACGCCCGAAGTGCCATGGAGAGCCTTCCGCCCGGTTTGTTGCGCGTCTTCAAGATGCCACTGTGCACGGCGATTTGATGTAAGCGCAGGATGGTGCCGAAGGACTGTTGCGCCAGATCCACCAGTCCATATCTGGCCTTGATCGAGGGCATTTTGGCGGCGTCGTTATCGTGATCTAACTCTCAAGACGCAATTGCCGACCATTTTCCAGTGGTCATGCGGCGCAACTGGACAGGGACAGGCCTCATGACCGATCTGACTGCCGATTTTGTGATTGTGGGTGCCGGTTCGGCGGGATGCGTCGCAGCCAACCGGCTCAGTGCGGACCCTGGCGTCAAGGTCGTGCTGCTGGAGGCCGGCGGGCCTGACACCAACCCGTGGATTCACATCCCCGTCGGCTACTTTCGCACCATGCACAATCCGGCCGTCGACTGGTGCTACAAGACCGAGCCGGATCCCGGCCTGAACGGCAGGTCTCTGGCCTGGCCAAGGGGCAAGGTGCTGGGCGGATCGTCCTCGATCAATGGGCTGCTCTATGTCCGGGGGCAGCCGCAGGACTACGACCGCTGGCGGCAACAGGGCAACGCCGGGTGGAGTTGGGCCGACCTGAAGCCACTGTTCCTGCGTGCCGAGCGTCAAGAGCGCGGCGCAAATGCGGATCATGGCGCGGATGGCCCCCTGTCAGTGTCTGACCCGCGCCTGTCGCGCCCGATCTGCGACGCCTGGGTGCAGGCGGCGCAAGCGGCGGGCTACCCGTTCAACCCCGATTTCAACGGTCCGAACCAGGAAGGTGTCGGCTATTTCCAACTGACTGCGCGAAATGGTCTGCGCTGCAGCGCCGCTGCCGCCTACCTGAACCCGATCAAGCATCGGGCGAACCTGACCATCGTTTCCCGCGCCCATGTTCAGCGTCTGGATCTTGCCGGGCGGCGGGTGACCGGCGTGATCTATCGCGATGCGGCAGGCTCAGAACGGCGGATTGCTGCGCGGGCAGAGGTGATCCTGTGCGCAGGGGCCATCGGATCGCCGCAGCTTCTGATGCTGTCGGGGATTGGCGAGGGGGAGCATCTGCAGGCGATGGGCATTCCGGTCGCCGCCGACCTGCCCGGAGTTGGTCGCAATCTGCAAGATCATCTGCAGGCCCGGCTGGTCTTTCGCACCCATGAAAAGACGTTGAACGACGAGGCACGCAGCCCCTTCCGCAAGGTTGCGATGGCGGTGCAATACGCTCTGACACGGCGCGGTCCGATGGCCATGGCCGCCAGTCTTGCAGCCGGGTTTCTGCGCACCGCTCCGCATCTGGAAACCCCCGACATCCAATTTCACATCCAGCCGTGGAGTGCAGACAGCCCGGGCGAAGGGGTGCATCCCTTCTCGGCCTTCACCGCCTCGGTCTGTCAACTTCGCCCGGAAAGCCGGGGCGAAATTCGCCTCCGCGCGCCCAAGGCCGAGGTGCATCCCATCATCCGCCCGAACTATCTGGCGACCGCCACCGATCAGCGGACGCTGGTCGCAGGCATCAGGATAGCGCGGCAGATTGCGGGGTTTGATCCGCTGCGCACCCGGATTTCCGAGGAAGCCCGACCGGGTCCCCAAACCCTGGACGACGCCGCCTTGCTGGACTGGGCGCGCAACGCAGCGACCACGATCTATCATCCGGTGGGCACCTGCAAAATGGGCTCTGGGCCGGATGCGGTGGTGGATGATCGGCTGCGCGTGCACGCAATTGCGGGCCTGCGCGTGGCGGATTGCGCGATCATGCCGGACATCGTGTCTGGCAACACCAACGCCCCGGCCATCATGATCGGCGAGAAAGTCAGCGAACTGATCCTGCAAGAGCGTCGGGCGGGAAATGAGATTTTGAATTGATGCCATATGGCAAAGAATTCTCTTCGATCTTTGCAATGGGGCAGAGTGAACGTTTCACTCAGGGGCGCGCCAGAGGGCAGGGAATTCCATTTCCTTTATAAAAAACAGATAACTAAACGCGTTGGGGCGGTTTTGTCAGCAGCGATCTTTCCTCAGTTTTGGTAACTTGACAATATCTACCTTCTTTATGGATATTTAACGCGAACAGGGTTCCGCCCGGTTGCGGATGAAGGAGATAACGATGACGGTTCTGACTAGACGTGCCTTCGGCGCCAGCGTTCTGGCCCTTACTGCATCCATGGGCTTTGCGGCCAAGGCGGAAAAGGCCACCACGCTCAAGGTGGGTTACCAGAAAACCAACCTGCCAGTGATCGCCAAGAAGCTCGGCGTGATCGAAAAGGCAGTCGCCCCCGTGACGGTGGAATGGGTCGAATTCCCCGCCGGCCCGCCACTGGTTGAGGCGCTGAACGTCGGCGCCATCAATGTCGGCTGGACGGGCGACGCCCCGCCGATCTTCGGGCAGGCGGCGGGTGCCAACATCGTTTACACTGCTGCCTTGCCGCCCAGCGGGGACGGCGAAGGGGTCTTTACCAAAGACGGCTCCGGGATCAACTCGATTGCCGACCTGAAGGGCAAGAAGGTCGCTGTCGCCAAGGGCACCTCGGCCCACAACTCACTAATCGCGGCGCTGGAGAAGAACGGCCTGGCCTTGACCGACATCGACGTGGTTTATCTGAGCCCTGCGGATGCCGCCGCCGCCTTCGCCGCCGATCAGGTCGTGGCTTGGGCAGTCTGGGACCCCTTCTTCGCGATTGCAGAGACCAAGTACAAGCTCAAGGTCCTGTCCCGGTCTTCCGAGGTGTTGAACGTCAACACCTACTTCCTCGCCAACAAGGATTTCGCAACCGACAACGGCGACCTGATCACCGCGACGATCAAGGCGTTGGGGGATGCCGCGGCCTGGGCCGACACCAACCGCGATCAGGTGGCGGAAGCCGTGGCCGAAGTGACGAAGGTTCCGCTGGACGCCAACAAGCTGGCGGTCAGCCGCGCCAAGTTCGGCATCTATCCGATCACGGATGAGATTGTCGCAGGCCAGCAGGCCACCGCCGACCGCTTCTTCAAGCTGGGCTTGCTGCCCAAGGAAGTGAAGATCGCCGACGCCATCTGGAATGCCAGCTAAGGCCCAACGGTCCGGCCCCGAACAGGGCCGGACCTTTTCAGGATTGCCCATGATGCCATCGCGCCGCCTCTCGTCCCTGCTGGGCTGGATCCTTCCGGCCCTGATCATTGCCGTGTGGGAGGTGCTGAGCCGGGTCGGGTTCATCACCCCCAATGTGCTGCCCGCCCCAAGTCAGGTCTTCACGGCCTTCTGGACCCTGCTGCAAAGCGGCGAACTGGTGGCCAACATTGGCATCAGCACCTGGCGGGCGGTGACCGGCTTTGCCATCGGCGGCTCGATTGGCTTCGTGCTTGGGTTTGCTAACGGCCTGTCGAGCCTGAGCCGCGATCTGACCGACACCACGCTGCAGATGGTCCGCAACATTCCCCATCTGGCGCTGATCCCCTTGGTCATCCTGTGGTTCGGGATTGATGAGGAGGCCAAGCTGTTCCTCGTCGCCTTGGGCGTGTTCTTCCCGATCTACGTCAACACGCTTCTGGGCATCCAGGGCGTTGATCCGCAATTGATCGAGATGGGCCGCACCTATGGCATGGGCCGTGCCGAGCTGGTGCGCCGGGTTATCCTGCCGGGTGCCTTGCCCGCGATCTTCACCGGCCTGCGCTACGCCTTGGGCATCATGTGGCTGACGCTGATCGTGGCCGAGACAATCTCTGCTACCTCGGGTCTTGGCTATATGGCGATGCAGGCGCGCGAGTTCCTGCAGATCGACATCGTCGTGCTGTCGATCCTGATCTACGCGCTTCTGGGCAAGCTGGCCGACAGCCTTGCCCGCTGGATGGAGCGTGTCAGCCTGCAATGGCATCCCTCCTTCCAGACCGCCCGCTAGATGGGGACCGACATGACCGCAATGAGCCAGTTTCCCAAGGTGACCACGCCCGCCTTTTCGTTCCGCAATGTCACGCGCAAGTTTGGCGCGAAATCCGTACTGACCGGAATTGACCTGGAGGTCGAGCAGGGCCAGTTCCTTGCCATCATCGGCAAAAGCGGTTGCGGCAAAAGCACCCTGCTGCGGTTGTTGGCCGGGCTGGACCAGCCCGATGGCGGTGCAATCCAACGCGCCCCGGCTGCCCCCGGCCAGACGGCAACCCGAGTGATGTTTCAGGAACCCCGCCTGCTGCCTTGGGCGCGGGTGGTCGACAATGTGGGCGTGGG
>NZ_CBBQHX010000065.1:0-13122 GCF_964946895.1 Stagnihabitans sp.
GGATGAATGCTCCAGCCCTCGCCGAACGCCTCGGCATCTCACGCAACAACATCTACGCCGCAATTCAGACCGAACAGGCCGGAACCATCTCCCTGAACCAGTTGGAAAAGATCGCCGAGGCCATGGGGGGCCGCCTCGTCTATGCGATCATCCCGCGCGAGGGACCGGTGGAAGAGATCGTACTGGCCCAAGCCCGTTCCAAAGCGCGGCGCATCATCCAGCGCACGCGAGCCCACATGGCGTTGGAAGAACAGACCGAGGGGTTGCGCAGCGAGGCCCAGATGGTCGAGGAACTGGCTGCGGACATCATTCGCGAAGAGCGGCGGGATTTCTGGCAATGACCCTCGAGCTTCACGAACCCGCCGGAGCGACCCCACTGACACCGGACGAATTGCTTGGCCTCAAGGCCAAGCACATCGCGACGCGCGGCGAGTTGAACGAACTCGAAGGCGAGAACATCATCGCGGGTCTGACCTGGCTCGACCGTCGCTCGAAAAGCTTCGACCTTCTGACTGATGCTGCCGTCCGTGAAATCCACAAGCGGCTCTTCGGCGAAATCTGGGATTGGGCGGGAGTCTTTCGACTCACAGAGAAGAACATCGGGGTGCCGGTCTGGCACATCTCGACCGAGTTGCGGACCTGTCTCGACGATGCCCGGTATTGGCGCGATCAAAAGACCTTTGACGCGCTGGAAGCCACGGCGCGGCTGCACCACCGGCTGGTCTGGATCCACCCCTTCGCAAATGGCAACGGTCGTTGGGCCCGCATCATGGCCGACGCCTATCTGGCGAGGATCGATCCGAAGGTCTTCCTCGACTGGTCTGGGGAGGGGACACTCAACGCCGAAAGTGAGCACCGCACGGCCTACATCGCGGCCCTCAGGGCGGCAGACCAACATGATTTCGATCCTTTGGTGGCGTTGGTGAAGTCACTCGCAAGATAGCCGTCTGCTGCCGAGCCATGAAAGAAACGCATGGGAAGATTCCACCAGGAAATCGCGTTGACCCTGCCAGTCCGGCCCGCTTAACTCGCCCGCAAGTATAGGAAGGGGTATCTCATGACACCGCAGGAATTCATCGCCAAATGGCACGCGGTCGAGTTGAAAGAACGCTCCGCCTCGCAGCACCATTTCATCGACCTTTGCCGCCTCTTGGGAATAAAGGACCCAATCAGCGATGACCCCAAGGGCGACTTTTTTGCCTTCGAGAAGGGCGCATCCAAGACCTCAGGCGGCGAAGGCTGGGCCGACGTCTGGCGCAAGAACTGCTTCGCCTGGGAGTATAAAGGCAAGGCCAAAGACCTCGACAAAGCCTTTTCGCAACTTCAGCAATATGCCATCGCGCTGGAGAACCCGCCGCTCCTGATCGTGTCCGACATGGACCGAATCCGCATTCACACCAACTGGACGAACACAGTCCAGCAGGTACATCACATTACGCTCGACGACCTCCTAGACGCCAGCAAACGCGACCTCCTTCGTGCCTGCTTCACCGATCCCGAGAAGCTTAAGCCCAGCAAGACCCGCCAGCTCCTGACCGAAGAGGCTGCGCAGCGCTTCGCCACGTTGGCCCAACGCCTGCGGATCCGGGGCCACGCGCCCGACGCGGTCGCACATTTCGTCAACCGGCTGATCTTCTGCATGTTCGCCGAGGACGTCGGCCTTCTGCCCGACAAGCTCTTCGAACAAATGCTCGATGCAAGCAGGATCGACCCTGCCGAATTCGAGCCGAACTCTCGCGCTCTGTTCGAAGCCATGCGCAAGGGCGGCCGGATCGACTTCAAGAAAATCGAATGGTTCAACGGCGGCCTTTTCGACACCGATGGCACCCTGCCGCTGGAGAAAGCCGACATACTTGACCTGATCGAGGCTTCGAAGCTCGACTGGTCCGACATCGATCCTTCGATCCTCGGCACCCTCTTCGAACGTGGCCTCGACCCCGACAAGCGCAGCCAGCTCGGTGCCCATTACACTGACCGCGACAAGATCATGATGATCGTCCGCCCCGTCATCGTCGAACCTCTGCTGGCCGAATGGGCTGCGGTCAAAGCGCAGATCGCGGCGGAGCTGGTCAAGGCCGCCGCCTCCACGGGTGCCACCAAGACAAAGGCTACGAACGAAGCCAACAGACTGCGTGTCGCTTTTATGGAGCGCCTGACTGCCTTCCGCGTGCTGGACCCGGCCTGTGGTTCGGGTAATTTTCTGTATCTGGCGTTGTTGGAGCTGAAGAATCTCGAGCACCGGGTGAACCTGGAATCCGAGGCCTTGGGCTTGCCCCGCGAATTCCCCCGCATCGGCCCCGAGGCCGTGTTGGGCATTGAACTCAACCCCTATGCGGCCGAACTCGCTCGGGTCTCTGTCTGGATCGGCGAGATCCAGTGGATGCGCCGCAACGGTTTTGAAGCCGCCCGCAACCCGGTTCTGCGCAGCCTGAACACGATCGAGAACCGCGACGCTGTCCTCGCCCTGGATGGTAGCCGGGCTGAGTGGCCGAAAGCTGACGTAGTCGTGGGCAACCCGCCTTTCTTGGGCGGCAAGAAACTCCTCGCGGAGCTTGGACCCGACTACGTCGCAAAGCTGCGAACGGCCTATTCGGACGACCTGTCGAACTTTGCTGATCTCGTGTGCTTCTGGTTCGTCAAAGCGTGGGGCCAGATCAAGGACGGCAACCTTCACCGCGCGGGGCTTGTCACAACGAATTCCATACGGGGCGGCGCGAACAGAGAGGCATTGAAACCGATTGTCGATGGCGGCCGGATCTTCACGGCCTGGAGCGATGAAGACTGGACTTTAGATGGCGCCGCCGTTCGGGTCTCGATGGTATGCTTCGACCGCGCGGCTGGGACCGAGGCCCGCCTCGACAACAAGACGGTCCCGCGCATCTTTTCCGACCTGACAGGATCGTCGGCGGACACAACAGCCGCCGTACGGTTGACCGAAAATGCCGGCCGGTCCTTCGTTGGCATCCAGAAGACTGGCGATTTCAACATCCCGGGCGAACTGGCCCGGCAGATGTTGACGGCCCCGACCAATCCGAACGGGCGGAAGAATTCGCAAGTCCTCGCGCCCTATTGGAACGGCATCGACCTGACCCGCCGCCAGCAGGATATCTGGCTTATCGACTTTCCGCTGACTTTGTCCGAAGCCGATGCCGCTCTCTTTGAGATGCCCTTCGCGCACCTTGCCGCCAACGTCCGCCCTGTGCGTGCGACAAACAGCATTGCTTGGCTGCGCGACAACTGGTGGCTTTTGTGGCGTGCGCGCCCTGACATGCGCGCCGCCGTTGCGAGCTTCGAGCGCTTTATTGTGACCCCGGAGGTGTCGAAATACCGGGTCTTCGCCTGGATGCCAAAACCCCGCCTGCCGGACAAAAACCTGACCGTCATCGCCCGCGATGACGACACGACCTTCGGCATCCTGCATTCCAAGTTTCACGAACTCTGGGCGCTGCGGATGGGCACTTTCCTTGGGGTGGGCAACGATCCTCGCTACACCCCCTCCACCACCTTCGAGACCTTCCCGTTCCCCGGGGGATTGACCCCGAACATCCCAGCGACCGATTACGCCACTGATCCGCACGCCCAAAAGATCGCCGCCGCCGCCGCCCGACTGAACGAGCTCCGTGAGAACTGGCTGAACCCCGCCGACCAGGTGATCCGCGTCCCCGAGGTCGTGCCGGGTTACCCCGACCGTATCCTCCCGAAGGACGAGGCCGCCGCCAAGGTACTGAAGCTGCGCACCCTGACCAACCTTTACAACCAACGTCCTACCTGGCTGCAGAACGCCCACGCCGCCCTCGATGAGGCCGTGGCCGAAGCTTACGGCTGGGGCGACGACTGGCGCGCGGGCAAGTTGACCGAAGACGAAATCCTCGCCCGCCTCTTCAAGCTGAACCAGGAGCGGGCCAAGCCATGAAGATCAGCGAATACCAACGCGGTTATCAGGATGCTGCCCGCCAGTTGATCACTTGGCTGCACGAAGAGGCAGCAACGATGAACGATCCCCACGCCCGGCGACTGTTGGACGGGGCGGCGTTCTTGCTCGGCGTCAAAAGCAATTCGCCCGAGGTCAAGCGCGCGGTGGAACTCAGGGGTCTGCATGGCAGCCCAAAGACGACTTGAAGGGTAAGGCGGTATCCCATGGAGGCCAATCTCAGGTCCACACCCGCAGAGCGCACCTCGGCCAAGGTGCTCGAACGGATTTTCCACAGCGAACTGAATGCCTTCATGGCACATCTGGATCAAGCGCCGGTGACGCTGGAACAGGACATGCGCGCCGGGGTGGTGGCTTTTATCGCGACCTTCGCTTCCGAAATCCTTGGACAGTCGAGCATCGCCCTCTTCAATGAGGCCATGCATGAACTCTGGGACCGCCCGACCTTTTTTCGGGGCGACTACTGGTGGAAAGTGGCCTTCTTGTCCGCCGGTCACAGCAATCTGTTTGGCAACCGCGACGCGATAGACGTGGTGGAAAGAAACATCGGGACTGGGAACAGGAATATCCGGAATTTCCTGTACGCCCCTTTAGGCCTGGCGCTGGACCATCTTCATCCTTCGGGTGGCGCTTTCGACGACGGGATGATGCAGAACTTCCGCAGCCGCCACATGGGAAATGACGAAGGAATTGCCATACTAGTTGCCTCGAAACTGACCGCAGAGGAAAAGCTTGGCACGCTGGAGCGGTGGAAACGCGAAGCCTCGGGCAGCGATGTCGAATATCTCGACAACACAATCAGAATGCGGGGCTGCCGACACACATTGCTAACGGAATATGCCGGGATCGCACTTCACCTCGCCGAAGTGGCGTTGGCGTTGCCTCAGGCGACTTGGGACGATCCGCAAATGAACCTTCTGGACGGTACACTGTCCTTGCAAGAGGTGATGGGGCGGATCCGGGCCCATCCGTTGTTTTCGACCTATGTCTCAATGTAATGGCGACTTTCTTGGGACAAAGGCGGAATAACCATGACGCTCTATTCGGAGGCGCGCACCACGGCACAGCGCTGATCGCGCGATTTGACGTTGCGAAAGCCGACAAAGTCAGGCTGATCAACCAACAGGCTTAATCGAGTAGTGCGGGGTCCCATCCCAAACAAGGTCCCACGATGCTCCAGGGCGGACGTTCTGGATGGCGCGTGGCTCGAAGCAGACGAGACAATTCCCTCCGGGAGCCAGTGCTCGAACCGAAGGGTAGATGAGGCCACGAGATCCCGACCGGCGAAGATGCTGGGCGAGGCTTTGTCCTTCAGGATATCCGACATCCGGATCGGCATAAAGCGCAGGGTGACCCGGATCATCGGTCATGTCGTCAAAAACCCCGATGAAATCCGCCAACAGTTCCACATAGCGGGCGCTGTCGGCAAAGCAGCCCGTAAAGCCGAGTTCTCGCGTCCGATGCCACGCCACCTCGCTGACAGAAACCATCACGTCCCAGGCGCAATACCAGGCGCCGCGCTCCTCGGTGTTGAACCGGTTGCCGCCCGTCCGCGTGTAAGTGAAGGCCGCGTTGACGTGACTGTCGCCATAAATGCGCAAATCCCGGCTGCGGCGTTGCCAAGCAAGCTCCCGGGGATCCAGATGCGGGTTGCGGCCACGCTCTGCGAGAAGGCGGCCGCTGGTCAAGCCCTCGATCTCGGCCAAGATTTCCATTTCGTCATCGGTATCGACAAGGCCCCGCAGTGAGGGCGGCTTGTGGTAGGTAGCGGGCAGCAGACGCACGAGGCCGCGGTCAGAAATCTCAGTCTGCTTCATACCCCACCGCGCAAGGCATCAAGATAGGTCCGCACCGCAAGGATCTGCGGCAAGCCGCCTTCGATCGCGGTGTCGATCGGTCGGCCGCCCCCGAAGAGCGGCCCGGTATTGGGTCGGGTGAACCAGCCTCTGGCAAGCGGCTCGGAGAAATAGAGCTCGAGCGACTTGTAGATGCCGATCACGGCGCTTAATCGGAAGAGCTGGTCCTTGGTCAGATCTCCGGCGAAGTCCGGCTTCTTGGCACGCTTCCACGTCGTCTCCGACATGTCGGCAAGTGCCGCCGCTTCCTTCAGACTGAGGCCCCAGGCATCGGCAACACGGGCATAGGCCTTCAACGCGACAAGGTTGATCTGTGCGGGTTCCCCAATTTTCTCTGCGATCTGCATATCGTCCTCCATCAACGTCAATTTAGTCCATATGGCCCCAAAGTAAAGATCAAATGAACCCACCGTGTTTCTCATTTCTCACCCGAACCGCCGCCCGGCGTCGGTGAAGGTGTATTCGTTGACGATGATCCCCTCATCGACCACCTCGTCCGAGGTGAGGTGGTCATATTCGGCCTCGAGCTGCCGATAGAACCAGCAGGCAAGATTGCGTAGCGCTTCAACGACGGTCTCTTCACTTCCTTCAGTCGGCGCCTGCCCGGTCGGACTTTCGCGCGTGACGTCGATGGTCATGCAGTATTCGTGATAGTAGCGCCCACGATGGCTCACATCGGCACTGAGCTGATAGAAATTCTGCCGCTGAGCGCCCTGCAGGTGATCGGCAATGCCGTGCAGGGTCACGTCCTTCGGGGCATAGGAGCGGATTTCGCGCGCGGAGGCTGTGGCATGGCGGACCGTGGCTTCGAACGATGCGCCGTCGCCCTGGGAGGAGAACCCTGAGAACCAGATGCAGGGTCTCCGGCGGCTGCCACCGCCCAGCAGCAGAACGGGCCGGGTCTTAAGGCTGACCCCGAGGATGTCGCAGACGCGCTCAAAATCGTCATAGACCGCATCCCACCAATCGTCGGTGACGGCGGCCTCGCGATACCAGCTGCGGGCCTTCTCCTTGGCGGCATCAGAAAGTTCCGGGAACTGATAAGCCGTGGTGCAGATAACCTTAGGCATCGAAGTCCTCCCCACGCAGCGCGGCCTCAAGCCATTCATGGGTGCTGGTCCAGCCGATGGATTTCCGTGCACCGAGATCAATGACATGCGCGCTACCGCCGAAGGCGTCCAATCGGGGCCTGGAACAGGTGTAAGCGACTTCGAAACCCCAGAGGCCAGTCAGGTCGATCTCATCCGCAAGGCGCAGCACGAAGCGGGTGACGCCTTCGATATCGCCTTCCCCATCAACGTCATGGAACCAGAGGATCGAACTTTCGGGTCCGTCCTGCTGCGACATGGCGAAGCCCGAGTATTCTGGATCGTCGGCGCCTTCCTCGTCGAGATGCAGGCGGGTCAAGAAATCAAGCGCCGCGATAGCTTTTTCGGGCGAGCCTACGTCGAGGGCGCAGGAAAAGTGGGTGAAATAGTCGGCCATGGTGCCTCCAGAAATGAGAAGTCCCGGCCAAAAGGCCGGGCTGATTGGAACATGCGGGTCGAGAAACGCCGATCATGCGCAGTCGGCGTGCGCCGGGGCCTGAGCCTCTGCATGAGCCTGCGATAGCTCGCGGTAGTAGCGTTTGCGCGCAGCGCGCCAGCTGCGGACGGCCAGCGTGTCGGGATGAAGGCGAGAGATGGCAATGCGCAGCATCGCGAGCGGCGTGATTCCTGGTGAGACGCCAAGATCCAGGTAGGCCCGGCTCATGTCAGGGGACCTCCAAGACCAGTGGCGCTGCATGAGGGTCGACAAGCGCTTCGATCTTTTCAGTGCGGCCCATCCAGGGTTCTGGCCGGATCGCTTTGACCCAATCCGTGAAGCTCGGAATGAAGCCAAGATCCTCGCGGACATGCTGCTCGCCCACCCATCGGGTCGGAATGATCCTGCCGGTCGACAGCGTGATCGTCGGCCCGAAGACGGTCTCGGAAAGCCAAATTCCCGCCGAATGATGAAACATGGCTCTGTGGCGAAAGTCCGCAGAATGGGCTTTCGAGCTGTCATTTATGTGGACAGCATGCCAGCGGCGGCGTTTTGCCCTATGCTGGGCGGCATAACCCCGGAATCTCTTGAGGCGCTGATGTTCAAACTGACAAGTTCCGCTAATGGCGGCACAATTCTGGTGACAGATTTGGACGGCAACCCAGTCGAGCCGATCTGTCGTTTTGCCGCCTACTTGCTGGCGAAGGCATATTCGCCCAACACCGCCCTCGCCTATGCGCGCGACCTCATTCATCTTTGGACCTTTCTCTCAACCCAAGGAATTCATTGGACCTCCTTCTCCCCTGAACTCTCATCCGCCTTCCTGGGGCACCTTCGATCGGTGCCCGCCAACCGCAAGCGCCGGGACACTTCGATCAGACTTGTGGTGAGTGAGGGGTCGCCCGTTGCACAGGGACTGTCGGCCGCCACGATCAATCGCACCCTTGTGGCGGTCGACGCCTTCTATCGTTGGGCGATTTTCACCGGAGCATTCAGCGGGGCAAACCCGATCGTGAAGAAGCAAGATCAAACATCCTGGCGGGTGAGCGACAGGCATAGACCGTTTCTGACTGGGATTTCACGGCAGAGGTCTGAGGTCAGAGAATTGCGCCTGAAGACCATGCAGCGGCTTCCAAGACCGATGAGTCAGCAACAGGTCGAAGGCTTATTGGCCGCCACGCGCAATCTCCGAGATCGCAGCTTGGTTTTGCTGATGCTGAATGGAGGCCTGCGCCCCGGAGAAGTTCTCGGGTTGCACCTGGCCGATATTGGCTACGGGCGCAGACGCATCTTCGTGCGCTGCCGCGATGATCATCCAAAGGGCGCGCGATCAAAGTCCCGCGTCGAGCGCGTAGTCGATTTGCATGATGGCGAGACACTGGAAACCTTGAACACATACGTCATGCACGAACGGCCGGGTGATGCTGCCGTTCCTTTCGTGTTCCTGGTCGGCGGTACAGGCGTAAACCGCCAAGAACCGCTGTCCTATTCTGCGCTGGCGCGACTTTTCGCTCGCGCATGTGAACGCGCAGAGATCCGTGAGCCGTGGATGACCCCGCACGCCCTTCGCCACACCCATGCGACGCGCATGTGGGAGGCAGGGATGCGAGAACTGACACTACAGAAGCGATTGGGTCATGCCTCGCCGGAATCGACCAGAATATACACAAGGGTTTCCGACGCCGTAGTGGTCGCCGAGTATCGACACGCCTTGGGGCTGGACCGTCCTTCGCAAACAGCGGACGGAGAGCCTCTGTGACCCATGTATCGCCAAAATCGGAAGTCGACCGGCCGCTCATATTTGAGCACGCAGACGAAGCTGACTATGCGGCATTTCTGGCGCGCATCCCTATGGATGACAGTTTTCGTCGCAAGCGGCTGCTGTACCGATCCATGTTCGTTGAAAGCTGGCCCGACATCAGAGACTGGTTCGCCGCACCTCTCCCCATCAGGATTGGCTGCCTGAGCGGCGACAAGCAGGCACATCCGACTTACCCGATCAGCTTTCGGGCACGTAGTTACCTTTACTACGCCGCGATGACTGACAGAATCCGGCTGGACTACGATTTTCTGTTCGCTGTCAGGAACATGCGGGTGGCTGAGACGATGGCACCGCTGAACGCTTATGTTGGACTCGACGAACTGGTCGCCGAAAGTGAGAAGGTCGGCTATTCCGCCAGCGGGATGCGAGGGTCGCTCCATGTCATCTTGCCACGCCTAGCGATGCACACCGGTATCCGATCGTTTAGCGACCTCCGCCAAGACCATCTCGACGAGATGATTGCCGGTGTCGACGCCTTTGCGGCGCGGAATGACACTCACCTATTCCGGAATGAGGAAGAAGACTTTCCGGCAGGTTTTCAACGTGGGTGGCGGGTTCAAACCCGGCGTCTGCAGCTACTGCTCTTCCATAACGGCAACGATGTTGCCCGCCCACAGATTATTCAGGACAAACGCAAAGCGATCCCATCGTCGAGGCCCGACTTGCAGGAGTGGGCGGAACGCTGGATCGCCAGGAAGCGGCTCAGTCTTGCCAGCCCGACGGTAGATCACATGGCCGTTTCGATGCGGCATTTTGTGACCTACTTGTCGACGCGGCAACCCAGCATTTTGAACTTCTCCGATGTCTCACCAGAGCTTTTCAACGATTACCTTCGCCACCTGCAATTCGACATTGCACCACGTACCGGCGCACCGCTGTCCATAAACGCGCGTCGCGCCAGAGCCGGCACAGTTGCAAAATTTCTGTCTGATGGTGCAGCATGGGACTGGCCCAATTTTCCAAACCGCCCCCTTCTTGATCCGAACGACTTGCCAAAGCTCGCACATCGCGTGCCGAGGTTCATTCCCGATGATCAGTTGTCACGCCTGATGGCGCAGCTTCCGAAGCTTGAATGCGCATATCAGCGAACAGCGCTGCTGATCGCACGCTGGTCGGGAGCGCGCCGGGGTGAAGTGGTCCGGCTGCGCCTAGACTGCTTGGATCAGTATCCCGACGGGACATATCGCTTGCGGATCCCGGCGGGGAAGACCATGCGGGAACGCCTCGTGCCGTTGCATGACGACGCGGCCACTGCATTGCGCGACGTGATCAAAAGCCGCATCGAAGCCAACGACCGCCCAATCCGGGATGAAAAGACCGGCGAATTGGTCCGATACGTCTTCTTTCGCCGCAGCGGGCGGATGTCGGCAGACTATTTGCTGCAATATCCCCTCAATCGGATGTGCGGCCTCGCTGGCCTTGTCGATCAAGATGGAAAGCCGACAGTTACCGCCCATCGATTTCGGCATACGGTGGGCACGCAACTCGCTGAACGGGGTGCCAAGCTTCACACGATCATGAGCGTCTTGGGGCATCAGACGCCACACATGTCCATGGTTTACGCACGGATCAGCGATGCCGAAGTTCTACGTGACTATCGCAGCGTACTTGGCCCTGGTGAGATGATCGCTGGTCTCGGTGCCGAAGCGATCCGCGCGGGAAAATTATCGTGCTCGGCAATCGACTGGCTGAAAACGAACTTTATCAAGACAGAACTGGAACTTGGCCACTGTCTCCGCCTGCCTTCTGAGGGGCCATGCGAATGTGACCTCTATCTCAGCTGCGCAAAATTCGTGACCAGCAAGGCCTACGCTGGCAGGCTTCGAGAACGACGGAAACTCGAACTGGCACTTGCGACAGATGCCAGAGAACGGGGCTGGCAGCGCGAAATCGAACGGCACAACGGTATTGCGACGCGCATAGAGCGGCTATTGGTGGATCTGGATGAACCGACTGAATCGTGAGTTCCGCAGCGTCTCAGCGATAGACCACAGGAACCTCCCCGCCGTCCGCACCGCCAGCGCTTTGATCCGCGCGGAGCGGACGGCGGGGCCCCTCCTATTGACTATCGCTACCCGACAGGTCGAGAAAAGCCTTGCCTGTCCAGATAACATCTAACCATGCGTGGATGGCCTGGTAGTCTTCCACGGTGCCGCCCCATTTTTTCACCGAAGACAGGGCGTGGTGGTAAGGATGTGCCATCGCCGCCCCCTCAGAAATCATGGGTGAAGAGTTCGGACGACGTGAACCGTTCGTTGAACTCGAGGTGGATGCAGCGGGCAGAGGCGTCGAAACAGAACTCGCCATAAGCGCCGTCGTTGTTCTCCCAGCCGCCATGGGTGTCGGCGAGCAAATCGTAGGCAAGCTGCTCGACGACATCGGCAAGCGACAGTTGCCGCATCTCGGCCACCGCGTTGTCCCAGGTGATCGCGGCATAGGGGATTTCGACGGCGGGGAACTCCACAGCGGCATCACCCGTCCAAGCGGAGATGCTTTCGATCTGGCCACTGTCACCCTCGCCATCAAAGGTCACGGTGACATGGGTGATGCCAGCGGTGGACAGCGCATCAAACAGGCGCTCCTTGTTGGCAGGGCGCAGTTCGGCCTCGCGGTCGGCCTGCTTTAGATGGGCCGCAAACACCGACGCGAAGTCGACCACGGACGGCGGCATCGGCGCCGGGAGGTGGGTTCAGCTTGTGTCATGGAATTCTCCGGAAATGGGGGAAGGGTCGGAGCCAGCCGGGCGATCTCTTTCACCCGGCAAAGCTCGCAAGACCCCCCTGCCCTCCTCTGTCTCTGGGACGTCACGCCGCGATCTGCAGCGCCCGCGCGGCGAAGGCGCGCCACAGTGGATCGACGAGGCGAGCATCAAGAAGATCGGCGTGGTGACGCAGGCGCTGCACCAGATCGGTCTCTCTCCAGTCCGCTGCGCGGCCGGCCTGCGCGCGTAGCTGGCTCGCCTCACTGACGACGGCACGCGCTTCGGCAGCGCTCATCACTGGATGGCACCACGCGACGGCGCCATCACAGGCCGCACCTGCGAGAACCAGACGGTCATCTCGGTCGAGGATCGCCAGAAGCTGCGGGGCCGCATCCGGCGCGAACGCTTCGGCATGGCGAATTGCCCCGCGCATGGCCTCGGCCAATGTCGGGAAACGATCAAGGACAGCGGGGGCGTTCTCGCCGGACATCGAACCAGCGAGGGTCTGGCGCGACAGCGTCAACGCAAAGGGGAGGCTCGGATCCGGCACAGCATTCTGCAGGCCATGCGTGAAGCCATGGGTGCGCGAAGTCGGCTGAACCGGGAGAGAGAGGTCGAACATGGGATGATCTCCGACGGCGCGGGAAGCCGCTCTCCCCGCCTCGACCGTCAAAGACCAAACTGCCGCCCTCTTCCTCGAAGGGGCGGCAGGGATAGGTCCGAGGTGGGTCAGATCTTGCCCAGACCCCGCAAGCTCAGCTCGGTCCCTGCGCCGACGATGATGTGATCGTGCAGCGTCAGGCCGAGATACTTGCAGCCTTTCTGGATCTCCTTGGTCATGCTGAGATCGGCTTCCGACGGAGTCGGGTCGCCTGACGGGTGATTGTGGATCAGGATCAGGGCGCTGGCATTCAGCATCAGCGCCTGTTTGATCACCTCACGCGGGTAGACCGGAACATGGTCGACCGTGCCGACCGACATGAGCGCGTCTTCGATGACGCGGTTCTTGCGGTCGAGATAGAGGACGTGGAACTGCTCGACCGGTCCGCGAACGGCCACGGCGCAATAGTCCAGAACTGCCTGCCAACTGCCCAAGACGGGGTTCTGGCTGAGGTAGCGGCCCAGGATTTCGCGGGCCTCAAGGATGACGGTTTCTTCTTGGGGGGTCATGGGGGTCTCGCTGAATTGCGCACATCGAAGCACCCTGCCCTCTCGGGCGGGGCCAGTGGCGTACTGCTGGAAAGAAGGAAAGCGCGACCGTCGCGGATGCAGACGGTCGCTGTGTCGG
>NZ_CBBQHX010000066.1:0-12598 GCF_964946895.1 Stagnihabitans sp.
GTTGCCGTCCAAATCTGTCACCAGAATTGTGCCGCCATTAGCGGAACTTGTCAGTTTGAACATCAGCGCCTCAAGAGATTCCGGGGTTATGCCGCCCAGCATAGGGCAAAACGCCGCCGCTGGCATGCTGTCCACATAATCGATGCCTCAAAGCTCATCTTGGCGGACTTCCGGCATCGTGCGCTCCGTCACCATGCCGAGGGGATCTTCCTGCTGGAGCAGGTCAACGGGAAAACGCTGACCCTGTCCTCGGGCCGGGTCATCCCGACCCGCTGGGTCGGCGAGCAACATGTCCGCGAAGATCTGGGTTTCATCCCCAGCTTTGCTGACTGGGCGCGGTCGATCCGGGCCGAGCCCTGGATGGGCCGGACCCAGAAGGTCGAGACCGAGGTCGATCCGCATCTCGCGATGCCCGTCAGGGAGGTCACCTGATATGAGCCGCGTATATCAGAACCTGGGTCTTCCACCTGAAGCCTCTACCCTCACGGTCGTCCGCACGGCGATCCGCCGGTTGCATCCCGACACGCTCGCGGTCCGCAGCTGGCGCGAGGCGCGCAAGCGCTATTACCGCGACCTCTTGCAGGCCCATGCCGCGGCGCAGGCCGCCGCAGACATCCCCCAGCCCGCAGAAGCGGGCTGATCTCCCAAATCGCAACCCAACCTGACCCGACCGACCTGGCCTCGGGTTTTTCATTCTGAAAGGAGCCCATCGTGGCTGACTATTTCACACACTTCTCCTGCGTCCTGGACGTGGGCACGGCCAACAAGGCTATCGCGGCGCTCGACCTCTACTTGCGCTTGCGCGAGGAAGACGAGGCCTCGGACGATCCGGAGTTCTCGGGCTTTGCTCTGTCGCTGCAGGATGGCCCGGGCAGTTCGGTGCTCTGGTTCCATGACGACGGGCGGGGCGACGTCGAAGGCGTCATCCGCTTCGTCCTGCGCCTCGCGGAAGATCTCGACCTTACCGGCCTCTGGGGTTTTGACTATGCCCACACCTGTTCCCGACCCCGGCTGGAGGCGTTTGGCGGCGGCGCGCACGTCATTGACCTCGGCGCGCGCAAGAGCGTCGGCTGGATCAGTACCTATGAATGGCTGACAGCCGCCCTGAACGGTGAAGACATCGATGCGGTGGAGGCGCTTGTCGCATGAACACGGCTGTTCCATTCTACAAGCCCGCCTCTTTACCCGTCCCGGAATTTGGCCGCAGTGCCGATGGCCTGATCGTCGCCCGGATCGGCGATGCCGCCTATGCCATGATCCCCACGGCTGACGGGCGACATTACCTCGGTAGCGGTTGGCGTGTCTCCAAGCCCCTGTCGGACTGGAAGCGGTCCGACTTCTATGGCCATGGTGGCGACGTTGCCGATGAGGCTGCTTTCCACGCCGTCGTTCAGGAACAGGCGGAGCATCAGGGCGAGAAGATTGCCCTCAGACGGGAGGAGTTCCGCGCCCATGCCAGCACGCCGTGGGGACCATCGCAGGGCGCGGTCCGCTATGGCGAGGGAGTGGTCTTCCACTCGACCTCCGGTCATGGTGGGTTCCACCTGACGGCGGACCGCAATGCCGAAGTCCATCCCATGCTGCGCGCGACTGGTGGCTGGTACGAGGAAGATGCCGCCTGGGTCGCTGTCGCAACCGCTTGGCCGGATCTCTTTACCGGGCTTGAGCGGCGCCAAGCCGAAGAGACCCTGCGCCACAACTGGCCGGATGCCTGGGAGGCGATCCATCGCCGTGCCCTGCGCCCTGGTGAATCCCGCACGCGCGACGGCGAAGCCTTTGCCCGCGATCACGCGAAAGACTGGGTCGTGATCTCCGCGATCTATTCCGACCGGCATCGCGGTTTCACCGAGGTGATCGCCACGCGCGGCGGGCGGCGCGATCCACAATCCGAGGAGCGCCGCTTCCTTGTCACCTCTGGGGACTACAAAGTTGGCGCCTTCGGTTTCGTTATCGATGAGGCCCGCCACGCCGTCTATGACGGCCCGTCGAGTTTCATCGGCTGGCGGGGCAGGGGGGTGACCCACACGATGGCGGGTGCACGGCTTCTCGGTCAGGCACCCGCCAGAGGGAGAGACGGGCGGGTGGTTCCGTGACGGGTTTCAGGGTGGGAGAGAGTCTCCTGCCGCCTGTCGCGGAGTGATCCAGATGACTGCACCTATCTCCCAAACTGCCTTCCGTGGCCCCGGCGATAACCTGATCGGCAAGGTTCTTGCCCATCTGCGCCTCGCTGACCGCTTGCCCCTGCGAGTCAGCTGCCGCTGCCGCGCGCATTGGGACGATCCGGCGCTCGATCAGCTGCACTTCGAGCGCGAGGTCGATCTCGGCACCTTCGGTGACCTCGCGGCTGCGATGATCGTAGCTCGCACCGCAGTAACTTCCGGTCTGATCGCCGCAGGCAACGATCCGGCCCTGCGTCTGGCGCCGCAGTTCATCACCATTCTCGATGCCGAGCACTGCCTGCTGCTGGCAGGTGACGTGCAGGCAGGCCTGATCCGCTGGTGCGCGCCGGTCGATAGCGATGCCGAGGCGCGGCGCGTGGTGCGCGAGGCCTGCGGGCTTCGAGCCGCGGCCCGCGGGGCGACCGACGTCGGGGATCCCGCGTCCGCCGCTGCGCTCCTCACCCGCGCCCGCTCGCTGGAAGGCCGACTGGTCGAGCCGTTCTGGCGCGACCTTGCAGCCGCTGCAGTCGATCACGCCCTGGTGGCCTGATCTTCGCCCCTTCCGGAAACCCACCCCCGACCATTCTGCTGGGCCATGCAACAGAGGGACCCGCTGATGCCCGAAGTGATCTCAACGACTGCCTATCGCCTCAATGAACTTCCCGACGGCGCCAAGGACAGAGCCCGCGCCTGGTATCGCGAGGGCGGTTTTGACCATGACTGGTATGATGCTGTCTACGAGGACTTCCAGCGCATCGCGGAAATCCTCGGCATCCGCCTGAAGACCCGGGCCACTCGCCTTATCGGCGGTCGCACCCGCGAGGATCCCTGCATCTGGTTCAGCGGCTTCTGGTCGCAAGGCGATGGTGCGGCTTGGGAGGGCGTCTATTCTTACCGGAAATCCGCCGCCGCCGGACTTCGCGCTTATGCGCCGAAGGACAAGACCCTGCACCGGATCGCGGAGACCTTGCAGGCGGCGCAGCGACAGAATTTCTACCAGCTGCGCGCCGAGGTCACGCATCGCGGCAACTACTACCATGCCTTCACCATGGCGGTTTCTGTGCACCGGGATAGTGCGGCTGCGGCCGAGATCATCGGCGATGCCGAATCCATTGTCACCGATGCGCTGCGCGATCTTGCCAACTGGCTCTACCGCCAGCTTGAACAGGAATACGAATACCTGACCTCGGACGAGGCCGTGGACGAGACGCTAGTCATGGGCGGCTATACATTCACGGACGAAGGGCGGCGGTTCGGATAGTCGCCCCGAAACCCGTCTATCCCTGTACCGAGCCACGGTTGTGCCTCAGCGGTTGCTGTCGATCCAACGCGACAGCAACTGCCGGTCCCGAAAGCATTCGTCCGGCACGGCGCGGCGTTTGATCCGCGCAAGCCGTTCGGCAAAGGCGACCTGCTTGGAGGTTGGATGGCTGGTGTCCGCAGGCTTCAACTTCGCCTGCGCCTCAATCCAGGCGCTGAGCGAGCGGCGGTCTTGCTGAACTTCCCAAGGCAACAGGCTCTGGTTCCGGAGCGCCAGCGACCGTGCATAGGCGATCTGGCGTTCAGTTGCGGGCATTGCAAACGTGGCAGCGTCCATGATGGATCTCCCATGTGGATCGTCTCTTCAATGTAGAACATATAGAGAACAAAATCAACTCCGCGATCGCAGGAGAGGGAGAGTTGGGTCGGAAATCGGCGTGTTCGGGTGGGTCGAGAGAGCCGCCGGCGCGCGCAATTCACCCCTGATCCGGAGGATTTCCGATGACCCAAGCTGCAACCCCCCTGAAACCTGCCACCCTCGTGCTCGAGGCGCGGCGCATGGCATTCTTGCCCGCGCTCTTCAGCCCCGCCCTGATGCTGATCGGCGAGCGCGCCGTCTATCAGTTCATGTCCTGGCTGGCCCCCGACGACTACACAGGTGGTCTCTGGCATTTCCACGTGCGGGACGGCCAGCCCCTGTTCATGTCGCCCGGCGCTAACAAGCGGTTCCGCGTCTTCTGCGAGACCAACGGCTATATGGGCGAGGTTTCGGCCGAGGCCGCAGGAATCATCGCCACCCTCTTTGCGCTGTCCCATCTCTCGTTCCGGCATGAGGCCGACCAACCGTCCGAAGCCTACATGCGGCTCTACGAGTTCGCGGGCGACCATCCCGAGGCAGGCGAGATCTTTAAGGCGATCGACTGACGCGGGCACCCCGCAAGCCGACTGGAAGTTCCTGACCCTTTAGCACCCTCCGGCGGTTTCGTCGGGGGGTGTTTGCATTTTGTCGGGCGCAGGTTGGCACGGGCAGCATTGGCCATCGGTCCACCTGTTGCGGCATACGGATTTCCATGGCTTGACGGCCCCGAGTTTCGATGTGCCCTTAGCCAAGGAATCATTGTAGCGGCAGGAATTGGGGCTGGGACGTGGCCACTGTTCATGCCTCTAGACCATTATCGAGTTGCGGGTTGGAGTAGCGTCTCAGCCTGGATCGATCAGCTTCTTGGCCCAGAGGCTGCTCTCGTTCGAAAATCGTGCTTTACCTGCCATCACGCTGGCAGACCTGACCACGGTGGAGCGGCGTGAGCCGCGAGGCAGAAGGGCAGGGGGGCCGCGCAACCTGGCCAGACTTCTGGCACAGGTGGTTTCATCGCCGGTGGTGCCTGACCTGTCTTTCCTGACGGGCCTTCAGGGTCGCCTTGATCTCCGTGGATCGTCTGTCCCAGCCCGCGTCCAACGGCCTCTGCTGATGGGCTGATCTGCTCGAAGGGCGTCTTCGCCTCGACCGCTTCGGCGCAACAGCGTCGTCACAACTTTCTTCCCCTGTCGGCAGAGCCGCCATTCCTCGCGAAGCAAGAAAGTTCCTCCTGCGCTGTCCAGCCCCCGACCCACCCCAGCACGCAAGCGTGCAGGGGACCCCGGGATGCGGGGGTGTGCCGCCGCGTGCTACCGTCGATTTGCCGAAACCGCCGTCACCTACTTCGTCTGCGCGTTCAGTCCGCGGCTATCTCGCTCGGGTCAATACTGCCCCAGCCATCCGCAAGCCGGCTGCATCCCCCGTTGCTATCGAACTCTCCTATGAGGCAATCGACGCAGCGCCGCCCGATGCCGCGCGCCTCTCGGACGCGATCTACGAAGAATACGGCCTGCAATCGATCCGGATTCCCGGCGCCGTGCCGCATCCGACCAAACTGGTGCAATCCGCTGCCATGGCCTCGGTCGCGCCGCCGCGCCCGACCTATCGGCCCATGTTGCCTGCCGACATCCGCCAACGACTGTCTGATGCGCAACTGGAGACTGTGATTTATGCAGGTGAGGCCCATTCCGACCATCTTGCCGGAAGCTGGACCATAGATGAGACCTTCGACACCGTCAGCGCTGCGGCCGAAGGCGCCTCGGGCGCACTCCGCTTCCGTCGCGGCTTCATGCTGGGCGATGGTACGGGCGCGGGCAAGGGACGCCAGTCGGCCGGGATCATCCTCGACAACTGGCTGCGCGGTCGTCGCAAGGCGGTCTGGATCTCGAAATCCGACAAGCTGATCGAGGACGCGCAGCGCGACTGGTCTGCACTTGGCCAGGAACGACTCCTGGTCACCCCGCTGTCGCGCTTTGCCCAATGCGCCGCCTGCGACAGCAATGTCGCGCCAAACAGCATGCCGCTTTGCTGGTAGCTCAGGTTGTCAGGTGTGGAGAGCAGTGTCTCCATCCGGGAGGTCAGCTGATAGGAAATGCCGGTGGTGTAATAGCCCAGCACGGCCACCGACCAGGGAACATTGTCCACCGTGCCATAGATCGGGATCGTGCCCGAGGTCGGGTCGATGATCACCACTCGCGCCTTGATGCCCACGCCTGCCAGCCCAACGATCAGCATCAGCACGATCTGCTGCAGGATATCCCGAAGCCCGGCCCCCCAGATCATCCGCCAAAGAAGACCGATCCCGCCGAGCGAAAATGCGATCGAGAGAAACAGCTTGAAATCCGCGCTGCCCGTGAAGGCCGCGAGGAAGTTGAAGACGGCATAGAGATAGTAAGCCCCGCCAACCGTGTAGATTTCGAATGTCGGCATGCGAAGGCTCCCCAAGACCGGGGTGCGTGGTCACCCCGGGAGGGGGAAAGCATCAGGCAGTGGGCTGGAACAAGGGGGGACCGGCAAAGGTGACATGCGTGGTTTGGCGAGTACAAATGGGGACAATGCCGCTAGCCAGATGGCAACGTTTGTTGACCGCAATGTCGCTGAACGAGATCGCGTTCTTCTAGCAGGCACCATCATAAATGCTTCTTCAATGTCGACACCATCGACGCAAAGGGCGGGGAGCGGCCTGACGGAGTTGCGGCAGAGCAGTCGCAGCATCGAGGCGGAGCAGTCGTTTGTTCATCACGCAGCATTTCTGGCACCGGATCGACCTAGCGGGCTCGGCGTTGCGATGCTTCGTAGATGTCGGGTATTGACACTAGTCACTCTGAGGCTTTCAGGAATGCCTTCCATACATCACGCTCATGAAATCGGGCGATGCCACATGTTACTTTGATGAGATGAAAAAATTAGGAAAACTGAAACGCGTCGTCTGATCCAAATAACGTCGCTCGTGGCGTGGCCAAATTTAGGTACCCGAGCGAAGCGTCTCCGCTTGGCCGCCAAATCGGAGCCTTCGTTGACCAATTCACCCGACCCCGATCTTCCGCTTGACCGTGAGACTGACCGCACTGGCCTTGGTTTGGCACCCAACTCTCGTACCAGCCAAGCGCGGTCATCGTCCCATTCCGCGACGGCTTGATCGAACCGCGCTTCACTCCGCCGCAGGTCCGCGTGGCGCTGGACATGCGCCGCCATGGCCTTGACCCGTTGCACCGTGGCGGGCTGACCCCAATCCGCGTAATCCGCCCGCAACATGTCGGGGATAGGCACCCGGAAACACACCTCCAGCCGCCTTTGCCGCGCCCAATTGCTCAGACCCGCCGTCTTGCCGACATGATAGCCGACATAGGACAGTGGCGACTGATCGGGGCCAGAGAACCCGCCCCTCAGCCAATCCTGCATGTGGCGGGCGATCTCGTCGGGGATTGGCTTGTCGATGTAGGACTGCCGCTCGGGAGTGATCCGCTCGCGCGGCGGCGCAACCCGATCTTCCCGCTCTGCCGCCCCCACTTCACGCGCGCCGAGCTTTTGCCGCGCGCGTTCCTGCTCCTCGGCCGATGTCTCCAGCTCGGCCTTCCACGGGTTGCCTCGCCTGGACTGTGCCGCGCGATACGCGGCGTCACGGGCGGCGAAGTTCTCGGCCTCCTTGGCCAGATAGTCGTTGGTCGCCTTTTGACGCTCTGCGGCGATGCGGCGCAGATCTTCGGCCTTTTGCCGCTCTTCCTCGGTCGGGGGCGCCGTGACGCGGGGCAGGCTCTGCCTCGGATTTGCTGCCTTCTCCGGCGTCGAGTCTGTGGGTCGGCGCAGCCATCTGAATATTGCGATGATCAGAAGGATCAGAAACGGCCCGGCAGCACGCCCTGCGCCCGCCCATATCTGGTTGTCGTCCATCACATCCCCATCCCGGCAAAGGTCCCGTCCGCCTCCATCCTGTCCCAGGCGGACAGGACGAGGCGTTGGGTGCGGTATTCGCCGTACAGACGCTGCTCTTTTTCCTTCAGCACGCGGAAGGTTTCGCTGGGATAGGCCGCGCCCATCACCTCGGCGGGGTCGAGGATGTAGCGCAGGTCCTCGCGGTTCAGGCGGTAGGCGCGGGCGAAGACGGCGTCGAGGTCGGCACGAAGCTGCGCCCGGCGCGGCTCGTCCCAGGCGAAGGGCGGGCCGTCAAAGCCCAGATCGCGGGCAAAGGGGGCCAGGGCATAAGAGGTATAGGTTAGTTCCAGCACCCTTGGGGTGAGAAAGTCGAGCCGCTCGGGGGTGTAGAAGGTGGGGGGGAGGATGGGGAGTTGTTTGAGATAGCCAAGTGTCAGGTGCAAGCCTGAAACGGATTGACGGGCAGCATAGTCCAACGTCAGCGAACAAAGGTTGCCATAGAGCGCGGCAGTCTGCTTCGGAGAGGTGCCCGGAAACATCAGCGGCATAGTGTGACCAACTGCTGCGCGTGGGACGATGGCGAAAGTTGCAGTGCGCTCGTTGGTTGCCGCAGCAACGTCTTTCCACCCCAGCAGCCATCCCCGTCCCGTGAATGGGTCGAGACGGCTATTCAAGTCGCCAGTCGGAACCCAATAATAGGGCTCTGCTTCGAAGTGCGGGTCCTGATGCTGCTCTAAAGTGGTTTCAGGCAAGACGCGATAGCCCCGGTCATTGCCGCGCTCTCCATAAGTGGCGGCACGATGGTCGTAGTAGGTAACCATCTTCGCTTCAATCATCGGCGAGAAATGGGTTTCCTGCTCATCTATGTTGACAGAATTGTCAGACGGAACAAATGCGGGCTTTAGCCTCGTCCAGTTTCTGCCCTCGCGTGTGAAGCCAAGTTCGGAAAGGTGGCTGGCTGTCCTAAACCAGAAGGCATCTTCGGCCATGTGCCAAAGGCGCGTGTGAACCGTCAGTTTCCAAGGATTGCCCTCTTCTCCCTTCTTCCTCTCCTCGATCAACACCGGGGCCGCCTCATAGATCTGCGCGGTCAGTTCGGCGTCTTTGCGGCTGCGGAAGACGGGGGCGGTTTTGGTGTTGGGGTTCAGGCGGGCGATGGCGCCGGGGGTCAGGGTGAAGTTGCGCTCGGGTTCGGCCAGTTGGGCGGGGTCGGTCAGGAAGAAGGCAAAGCGCGCCGTGCCCTCGTCATGGCCAAGGGTCAGAAGCGAGAATTTCATGCGGCTGTCGACGGCGGCGAACAGGCCGGCGCGGTTCTCGAAATCGACCAGGCGGGCGAGGCGGCGTTTGGCGACCAGATGGGCGAAAAAGGGCGCTGTGGTGGCGTCGGTGGCGATGCCAGTGGGCACGATGACCCCGGCGCGACCGGTCTTGCTGGTCAGTCGAGAGAAAAGCTCGGCAAACAGGGCATAGGTGTTGACATCGCCGCGCCCGGTCAGGGGGAAGCGGCCGCCAACGGGGCGCAAGGTGACGACGCGGTCGCGGCCGGTGAACTCTTCCACGTCCGGGGTACGGGCGAACTCGCTGCTGGCCTCGGCCGAGCGTTTGGCGATCTGGAAGGCCTGATAGAGGGCGGCCTCGGCACTGCCCTCGGGTGCTGCGGCCAGGGCGCGGATCATCTTGCCGCGGGCGGCCTTGTTGGCGGCATTGGCGATGGCGGGAGAGCGGGCGGCGAAGAACTCCTGCTCTTGCAGCTTGATGCGTTCCCAGGGCGGATTGCCCACGACGGCATCGAAGCCGCCGGAGTCGAAGACATCGGGGAACTCCAGCGGCCAATGGAAGGCGCGGGCGGTCTGGGCCAGGCTGGCGCGACCGATCAGCGGACCCCAGACGGCGCCGTTGTCCAGCGCTTGCCAGATATCCTCAGAGGTGGGAACCATGCGGGCGCCCCGCGAGGCGGGCGGACCGCCGGTCTTGGGCAGAAGGAAGGCCGCGATATAAAGATCGCAGGCGAGTTCGTAGCGGTGGAAGGTCTGGTCGCCGCGCAGGGCGGCATAGCGGCGGGACTTGGCCTAGACCTCTTCGACGGTGTCTTCCGACAGGGCGCGAAAGCCGGTGTATTCGGTGGCAAGCGGGCGCGTGGCAGGCAGGCGGCGGTTGCGGTCCAGAAGGTCGCCCTGGCCGTCCTTGGCGTCGCGGTTGGCCTTTGCGTAGTATTTGGCGGTGGGTTTGTCGTCGCCCTCCAGCGGTTTGTAAGCGGTGTCGGGGATGCCCAGTTGCAGGGCCTTGAGGTCAAAGACCCCCAGCAGCGCGTCGCCGCAGCGGATTTGGGCGTCGAAGTAGCCCAAGGGCTTGCCGGGGTCGACGGTCTCGACCCAGAGGGCAACTTTGGTGAGTTCGACGGCCATCGGGTTGCGGTCAACGCCGTGCAGGCATTGGCGGGCGGCATCGCGCAGGGCGTGGCGGAAGTCGGCGGCAGAGGGGGTGCCCCCGGCCCGGTAGCGGGCAAGGCGGGTGGCGATGCGGCGGGCTGCCGCCAGCAGGAAGTGGCCGGAGCCGCAGGCCGGGTCGATGACGCGCAGGGCGAGGAGGGCTTGCTCGGGGTCGGGCTTGGCGAAGCAGGCGTCAAGGACAGGGTTGAGAGCGGTGTCGAGCAGGGCCTGAACCAGGCTGTCGGGTGTGTAGTAGCTGCCGGTGGTCTTGCGCTGATTGCCCCGCGTCTCGGCGGCTTCGGTGGCGAAGATCAGGCGGGCGCCGTCGAGTTGCGGTTGCAGTTCCAGAAGGGATTCGTAGACCGAGCCCAACTCCTCGGTCTGCATGGCGCGCCAGTTGACGGGGACCATGGCAGAGCCGTCCGACAGCCAGGACAGCTTCCAGAGAGCATGAAGATAGGCGCGGTTAGGCAGTTTCAGCCCGCGCAGGTGCTGTTCGGAAAGGGAGGAGAAGAGGCCGCCAAGGGCTGTCAGGCCAAGGCGCGGCTCGCCCTTGGTCAGGGCGCGGAAGACGATCTGGGTGGTCTCGTACCGGTCGGTGTGGCGGTCCCAGGCGGGGCGGCGGGTGGCGAGTTTGCGCAGCCGTGTGAGGGAATAGCCTTGCAGGTAGAGGGCGCGGGCGGCGTCGGGTGTGTCTTCGGCGTGCAAGAGGTCGCGGTCCTCGGCCACCATGAGGAAGATGAGGCGGTAGACGAGGCGGAGGAGTTCGTTGGACCACTCGGTGAGGGGGATTTGGTGCGGTCGATCAGCTCGTGGTCGGGCTGGTTGAAGTAGGACAAAAGGCAGCGGTAACAGCCCTTGACGCAGGGGGCCTCGACCGCCGTCAGAAGGCTTGCATCCTTGGCCGCAATGGCCTCGTCGATCTGGGTCAGGTGCATGATCTCCAGCGCCTTGCGGGCGAGAGCCGGAAGCACCGACGCATCCTGCGCCAGACGCGCCAGAACCCCGGCGCCGCCCTCGGTCGCCTCGTACAGCAACAGCGCCTTCCGGTCCGCGCGGGATGGCAAGGGCTCGCCCAGCATCTCGCCCTCCTCCAGCTGGAAGGTCCGCTCGATGGCACGCAGCAGGGCTTGTTGCAGCGTCGCCATGACTTCTGCCGCCGGAGGCTTGCCCGCAAAGCGCAGATGCAGGGCGTTCTTGTTGTCCTTGACGATGGGGACCACGCGCTGCGCCTTAGCAACGTCGGGGGCCGCGGCAACCTCTTCCTCGCCCTCACCGGGAATGGCAACCCAGCGGCCCGATTGGGGGTCGATGCCGAAGCCGTGCAACTCCTTGTTTGCACGGCGCTTCAGTCCAAGGTTCAGGCGGCTTATTTCTGCCCCTTGGCCGTATTGCAAGGCCAGCAGCGGCGCGCCGTCCGAGGCGAGGTCGGATTTCCAGATGTCGTGCCGTCCGTCCCGGACAACCCAGGAAAAGACCGTGCGGATGTCAAAGCCCTGGCGCACGCGCTCTTCATCGTTCGCGGTGATCCGATCAGCGGGAAGGGTTTCAACATTGTCGATCCGCAGCGCCTTCGTGATCTCGGGCGCACCGGCCAAAGGCACCCCGCAGGCGTGGCACAGTTCGCGGTCTTCTTCATGCGCCGCACCGCAGTCCGGGCAGACCGTGACCTTGACAGTCGCAAGGCTTGCCCCGTCGTCCGAGGCCGTTCCGGGCGGCAGTTTGGCCTTGTGGACACGGTAAGCGCGGCCCTCGTGGTAGATCAGGCTGCGGGGGCCGAACTCCGAGATGGCAAGGAAGCGGGCGCGTTGCAGGAAAGCCCCCGCGCCACCCGCCCCCGGCACCCAGGCGTAAAGCGGCAGACGGGGGAAGTTGTAGCCTGGCAGAAAGCCCTCGGTGGCGAGATACCGGTAGGAATAGAAATCCGACCCGTTGCTTTGCTTGCCCTGTTCCAGGATCGTCAGCTGTTCGTTGGCTTGGCCCTGGGCTCCTTTGATCCGGCGGCGCTCCTCACCCGAAAGCCCTGTCTGCATGGAGCGGTCATTGGCCTGTTTCAACTTGTCCGTCGTCGAAAACCACCGCTACCACGAGAGCATCGGCAACCTCACCCCGGCTGACGTCTACTTCGGTCGCGGTGAAACCATCTTGGCTGAAAGGAGGCGCATCAAACAGCAAACCATCCAGAACCGCCGCTTGAACCATCAGCGTCAAGCAGCATAACCTGAAACCGATGAGCCCAAGCTCTCCGCTCCAAAATCAGGCCGCCTGTTCCAAATCATTCGACGACGGACACTGAGGGCTACCGTCAGGAACATTCTGCGAAGCATACTGTGCTTCTCCTATCTTGGTCGGTTGTCGGATTTGTCCGGCGCGAGCCCAATCAAGAGGAGAGGCATACCACCGCTCCTCTGGATTGCCGAATGCTCGATCGGATTGCGAGACAACTCTTTGGTGTGGCGGCTGAACTTGTCGCGTATTCGTGCCGCCCCCAGTGATCGTTTAGGCCACTTGGCGTTCGAAGA
>NZ_CBBQHX010000067.1:0-12486 GCF_964946895.1 Stagnihabitans sp.
CGCATGGGTTTCAGGGGGTATGGGATGTCGCGGCTGGGCTCTGCAGACCCCACCATCTGGGCAAGATTGCCTCAGCCGGGCAAAGCATCAGACGCGCCTGACCCGTTCGCAACCTTGGCCAAGCGCCGAAATAACTTCCTGGCAGGCACGGGCGCTCCGCTGGAGGTTATTTCAGCGCCGATTAACGACCTTCACAACATGTAGGCGGACGCAAGCTGCGATCCAGGTCAGTTGATCGAAACATATCAGACGCTTGCAGTGCCCTTCACGGTCAATCGCCATGGCTCCGCCGGGTTCCGAGGCACTGACTTTTGATCATGATCCAGACCGCCGCAGGGCGCCGGACATCCGCGCCAAGGGGGGTGAAGGCGACATTCTTTGTGACATGTGAAAACGCGGCATTCGCGGCCGATTTCGTCCGGCGCATGGTCGACGAAGGCCATGAAGTGGGACACCACACCTTCACCCATCCCAACACGGCAGCCTCTTCTGGTATCGCGCCCGTCTTGGAAATCAATCCCACGCCAAGGCTGATCGCCGCAACCGTTGCGCGCAGGATGCCGATGTTCCGGCCGCCGTATCTTGGCAGCTTAAAGCCGGCCACCCCAAAGGAAATCCGACCGATCCCTCTGGCACAGCCGCGTGGGCTTTACGGTGTCGGGTTGCGCGCTGGCTCCCATGGTCAGCGGCTTGGTCCGGCAGACCGTGACCCATTCGTGATGGAATGGATCAGTTGAGGGGTTCGACAGATCGACGGAACTTTGGCGGCGTTCCCGTTTCTGGTTTCGTCGACGGGCACAGGCGCGGGATTGCCGCGTTTGCCGAAGGGCTTCAGGCCCAATTTGGCTGTTGTCCCACCGGTTCTCCATGGCGACAATGCCACTTGCATTGCCGGGCTTTTGGCGGAACCTTGGGGCCATGACTGACCCAGCCTCCAAACCCGTCCCCCCCGCCCGCCTGCAACTTCGGATATTTTTCGGGGACGACGCCATGCTTGGCCCCGGCAAGGCAGAACTGCTGGAGTTGATCCGCGACACCGGCTCCATCTCTGCCGCCGGACGCGAAATGAAGATGAGCTACAAGCGCGCCTGGATGCTGGTCGAAGAGATGAACGCGGCCTTTCGTGACCCGCTGGTCGAAAGCAGTCGCGGTGGACCGGGCGGCGGCGGGGCGCGGGTCACAGAGGCGGGTTTGACCATGCTGCGTCTTTACCGCGCCATCGAAGAAACGGCGGCGCGGGCCGGTGCGCAGGACATTCAGGCCCTGAAGTCGATGCTTCGCGATATTTCCGCGCAGAAATAGCGCTTGCATCCCAATGCTTCCTTCATGATATGTTTGGCCGAACATATCGTCTTCTGGAGGATTCCATGACCTTTCTGACCCGTCGTGCCATGCTGCTGGCGCTTGGCCTGACCACTGCCCTCGCTTGGCCGGGCTTTGCCTCGGCGGCGGAAATCACCGTCTTTGCGGCCTCCAGCCTGAAGACGGCTCTGGATGCGATTGCAGCGGATTGGGAAAAATCGACCGGCAACAAAGTGACCATCTCTTACGAATCTTCGGCCAAGTTGGCCAAACAGATTCAAGACGGTGCACCGGCGGACATCTTCATTTCCGCCTCCAAGCAGTGGATGGATACCTTGGCCGATGCCAAACTGATCAAGGACGACAGCCGCAAGACCATCCTCGGCAACACCCTTATCTTGGTCGCAGCGGACAAGGCCGCCGCGAAGGTTGATATCGCCAAGGGGTTTGATCTGGCCAAGCTGGTGGGTGACAGCAAGTTGGCGATGGGTCTGGTCGACTCGGTTCCTGCCGGCCAATACGGCAAGGAGGCGCTGACCAATCTTGGCGCATGGGATGCAGTTGCACCCAAAGTGGCACAGGCTGACAACGTCCGCGCTGCCCTAAAGCTGGTGGAAACCGGAGAGGCTGCTTATGGCGTCGTCTATGCGTCGGACGCGATCTCCGATGACAAGGTCAGCGTTGTCGGCACCTTCCCGGAAGACAGCCACAAGCCGATCATCTATCCTGCCGCCGTCATGGCCGCCAGCAAGGCACCCGAAGCGCAGGCCTTCCTTGATGACCTGTCCTCTGATGCCGCAGGCGCGGTCTTCACGGCGCAGGGTTTCATCGTCGTCAAATAGGGGCCTCCGGAACCAGAACAGCGAAGGTATTCCGCGCCTTCCCGTCAAAAGACGCGCTGCGCCTGTCCCGGCGCGTTTCGCCTTTGAGTGCCGGGCCGTCGGTGGCGCAACCTTGGAAAGGGGACGGGTGATCCCAAGCGTCAGGCGGTGCTAGACCGGGCATCGGCAATCCCGGATGGCCTGAAGGCCAGCCATTTCGGGGCTGCCGAGGGTGCGGCGCACGGTATCGCGTGCGGGACTTCTGCCTCCGTTCCTGCCCTTCGGAGCCTTGCTGTGCGGCTTTTTCCTGCTAGAACACAGCTGTTCTCAGGGCGGGGCGCAATTCCCCACCGGCGGTATAGCCCGCGAGCGCCTTCCTTCGGGAAGGGTCAGCAGATCCGGTGTAATTCCGGGGCCGACGGTATAGTCCGGATGAAAGAGAACCATGACTTGCGCGCTCCTTTCGGGCGTGCAGGGCTTGGCTCGTGCTCTGGGACCTAGCGCAATTTTGCAGAGGTTCCAAATGACTGACACTTACAAGACCACTCGGATCGCCTTCATCAAGGCGCGTTGGCATGCTGACATCGTCGACCGTGCGCATGAGGGTTTCGTCGCAGCGGCGGCGCACCTGTTGCCCGGTGCCACGATCGACGCCTTCGACGTGCCGGGCGCCTTCGAGATGCCGCTTCTGGCCAAGAAACTGGGGCAAACCGGGCGCTATGACGCCGTTGTCGCCGCCGCCTTGGTGGTGGATGGCGGGATCTACCGGCATGACTTCGTCGCCGCCGCCGTGGTTGATGGGCTGATGGCCGCGCAGATGGAAACCGGGATGCCGGTCTTCTCCGTCTCGCTGACCCCGCACAACTTCCAGCCGGTTGAGGCGCTGACCACCTTCTTCCGCAACCACTTCGTCAAGAAGGGCGAAGAGGCCGCGCATGCGGTCCGCCACGTGCTGGACCTGAACGCCTCGCTGGCGGCAGGCGGCACCAAGTCCGCGTAAGGTTCACACGGTCAGGCCAGCCGCACGGTTGGCCTGACCACAGCGAGTTTAGCCTGGCATCAGCGGCAGAGAATGGCCGAACTTGCGGGCCTTTGTGTCCAGATAGCCCGCGTTGAACGGGTTCGCCGCGATCACCAGCGGTTCGATGGCCGTCACATCAATCCCATGACGGCGCAAAGCTGCCACCTTTTCCGGATTATTGGTCAGAAGCCGAATCTTGGGTGCCCCCAAGGCCTGCAGCATCTCCGCCGCTTCTGCATAGTCGCGGGCATCTTCGGGCAGGCCAAGTGCACGGTTGGCCTCGACCGTATCCATTCCGCGGTCCTGCAAGGCATAGGCGCGCATCTTGTTGGCCAACCCGATGCCGCGCCCCTCCTGGCCGCGCAGATAAACCAGAATTCCGCCGGGCGAGGCTGCCAATCGCCGCAGGCTTTCCTGCAACTGCGGCCCGCAATCGCAGCGCAATGAGCCGAAAGCGTCGCCGGTCAGGCATTCCGAATGCATCCGCACCAAAGGCGCGCCGGTGGTCTTGCCGGCTGAGACAAGCAGCAGATGTTCGGTCCCATCAATCCGGCTTCGGAAGGAATGCGCCCGGAACGGGACAGAGGAATAAACCGTCGGCAGGTCCGCCACGGCGACGAACTCCACCAGAGCGCGGGGATCGGAAGTCAGAGGGAGGGCTTGCATAGACGCTCCACATATTTGGCGATGACGTCGGATTCGACATTGAGCAGATCACCCGGTTGGCGGGTCTGCAGGTTGGTGTGTGTCCAGGTGTGTGGGATGATGGTCAGGAAGATCCGGCAGCCGCCCTCGGCCAGATCCTTGACGGCATTCAGCGTCAGGCTGATGCCATCCAGCGCGATCGAACCCTTTTCAACACAGTAGCGCGCCAGCCCCTGCGGCAGGGTCAGTTCGATCCGGTATGCACCGGCTTCTGGGATCACGGCCTCCAGCCGGGCGAGGCCATCGACATGGCCCTGCACCAGATGGCCCGACAACCGGGTGGACATGGAAACAGCGCGTTCCAGGTTGACCACGGTTCCCGCCTGCAGCGCGCCAAGATTGGTGCGGGCAAGGGTCTCGGGGCTGGCATAAAAGGTGGCGCGGCCGGTGGCGTCATAGGTCACCACGGTCAGGCAGGTTCCGTTGACGGCCACGCTTTCGCCCAAGGCCAGATCGGCAAAGCCGGTCTCGATGTCCAGCGTCAGATTGCCATCCGCCTGATCCGCTGCCCGGATCCGTCCAAGGTTTTCGATGATTCCAGAGAACATGTGATGCGCTTCCCTTCAGGCTGGCTGGGTGTTGTGGGTGATGGTGATGTGGTCGCCTTGATCGGGTGGTCCTTGCTGGATCAGCACCCATTCGTCCCAAAGCCCGGTCTCGCGCAGGGTCTTCAGCAGCGCCGGCCCGGCTTCGACCAGCACTTCGTTGCAGCCCTGCGCCGCGAGGTCTTGCAGGGCTGTGATCAGGTCGCTGGCGATCACCGGACGAAAGCCGCGCTGGCGTGCTTCCTGCAGATAGGCGGCGTCCACGCGTGCCCTTCCGTCAAGAATGCACAAGATGCGCGCTTTGCCGGGAATGTCGGGGACGTGGCGCACGGTGAAGGCCGCGCGGTCGGCCAGCACGGTGCCCGACCCAGTCAGGATTGCGTCGGCCCTGCGGCGCAGACGGTGGGCCAGCGTCAGAGCCTGTGGTCCGGTGAAGGTCTTTTGCCCCGGCGGTGGGATCATGCTGCCTGATGTGTCCAGCGCCTGCTTGACAGTGATGAAAGGTCGTCCGCGTTGCACCCGGCTTGCAAAGGGCGCCAGAAGCCGCGTTGCATCGTCGAGCAGGGTCGGCCGTTCGGGATGGTCCAATTCCTGCAGCGCGTGAACCGCCAGCCCCGCCCCCCGCAACCGCTCGGCCCCGCCGGATGCCAGCGGGTTGGGGTCGGGCACGGCATACCAGACCTCACGCGCCGGCGTGGTCAGGATTGCTTCCGTGCAGGGGCCGGTTCGACCGTGGTGGTTGCAGGGCTCCAGCGTGACGATCACGGTGGCGATCTTGTCGGCCACCCCTGCCTGCCGCGCCAAAGTGATGGCCAGCGCTTCGGCATGCGGTTGGCCGGTGCCGGGATGGGCGGCGGCGATCAGGGTTTGCCCCGCTGCATCCAGAAGCACGCAAGCCACGGAGGGGTTCGGTGCCGTGGCACCTTCTGTCGTCGCCGCCAGGGTCAAGGCATCACGAAACGCCGCCGCCAGAACGGCTGCCCTTGTGTCATTTGAAGTCATGTCCCGCGTCATGCGCCTTCCCCGATCCACCACCGCGTGTCAGGGACGCACAGGCCAACGACGCTGCCCCCGAAGTCAGGGGCTGCGCGCGTCGGTCTGTTCTCTTCCATCCGGACTATACCGTCGGCCCCGGGATCACACCGGTGTCTGCTGACCCTTCCGCAAGGAAGGCGCTCGCGGGCTAGGCCAAGGCCATTACCGCCGGTGGGGAATCACACCCCGCCCTGAGAACGTCTGAATGACCTAGGCCGAGCTTGGCGTCAGGGCAAGGGGGCCATGATGCCTGAAATCCTTGCCTGTGAGGCAAATGGCAATCCAAGGCGAGATCCGGGCCCTGACAACGGCGTTTGGGACCCTTCGGCCACCGGGGAAGCCTTTGTTCCGCGGGGAAGGGAATGGCCGGGTCGGCCGCGTGAAAGCGGGGTGGATTGCACGCGTGCAATCCAGTGTATCTATATGTTTTGAATATATATTCAGAATTTTGTCAGGACTTTCTTAACGATTGCGCAGCCGCAGCCAACCCGCCTTTTGGGCCCATTATCCCGCCGCGCTGCCCCTTGCCCGCGTGCACGATCAGATCGCTGTGCCGCCAGACCTCGACCTGCCCCCCCCAAAGAGAGGCAAACGGCATCCTGCCAATCCTTCCCGGCTTCTGGTCGCAATCGCCCCGATGGACCTGCCCAAGGGCATGGCGCATCGCCGACGGCTCACCATAGGGCCATGCTCCGCCACACTCGCCAAAGCCGCCAATGTCGCCGAAACCTTCTCTTCTGCTGCCCCTTTCAGACTTGTACAAATATCCTGGGTGGAGGTCCGGCAGGAGGGGCGAGCCCCTCCTCCGGGCAGGGGGGTGCGGGGGGGGCGGCAGCCCCCCCGCTTCCGGATCGGATGTCGAGGGCGCCTTTGGGCTGTAAAGAACCAACACCTCATGGCGTGCCAGCCATGGTCCAGCCGCGTCTTGCGGCCTTCCCGCCCCATCCCCGAGTGTTTGTTGCCGCCCGCTGGCGCGATCCGCGTCCCGTGATTGCGCGCAATCGCAAGGCCATCGGCTTTGCCGGCGATGTGGGGGCGCACCTCTGGCCCTTCGGCGGGTACGGGGATGTTCCAGACGCCGCGCTCCATCCGGGCCGTTGGGGTCCAGGAGCGAAAGACCAGCGCTGCACCCTGGGTGACAACGACAGGCAGCGCCGCGCGTGCGCCTCGGGCCTCCAGACCGGCCAGCCAGTTGCGCAGGTTGAGTTCGGCCTTGATCGGCCACCAGGCCGAAATCGTCAGCCCGTGCAGGTCCCCGAACCGGTTAGTCAGCGCCCAATCCAGATGGTCGACCACCGCCAGCGCGGCGGCATGCCGTGCCTCGACCGTCATGGCGGCGCGTTCGGCCAGCAGGCGGTGGGGTTCGGCCCTGCGCCAGATCGACACATCCCGGGCCTGTTCAGCGTCGACAGTGGCAGGGTCGAACGCGGCCGCAAGACAGGGGGGCGAGGCGGGAGGCTTCATGATGTCATCCCTTGCAGCCATGCCAGCGCGGCCCGGGCTTGTGACAGGATCGTGGTGATGCGGCCCGCCGCCGAGGGCAGGCTGTTGATCAGCGCCACGCTTTGGCCGGCAAAGGCGGCCATTGCTTCCAGATCCCCGGTCGTGGTGCGCAGCGGCGAGTCGGTGGAGCATTTCAGCAGCGGGCGCCCATCGTCCCAGGCAATCACCTCCCGCGGGAGGCGATCGGGGTGGTGGCCCATCAGGTCATGGCCCAAGGCCCGCGTTACCGAGTTGCCGATCACGCGAACCGGGGAATGGGGCGGCCAGTTCAGCGCGAAGGCATCGGTGTAGACGGTATCCTCGGCCTGGGCCGCCAGAACCCGCGCCTTGTGGTCGTCATGGGCGAAGGAGTCCTGCGTGGCCAGAAACGCCGTGCCACAGTGGATGCCCTGCGCACCAAGAGCCAGCGCGGCAATCAGGCTGGCCCCGGTGGCAAACCCGCCCGAGGCGATGACGGGCAGCGTGGTGGCGCGCGCGACCTGTTCCACCACTATCAGGGCTGCCACGGTGCCATGGATGTGGCCACCGGCCTCGACCCCTTGCACGATCAGCACATCGACCCCGGCCGCCTCTGCCGCCTTGGCCGCAGACAAGGACCCGACCTGATGCAGAACCAGACATCCCGCCGACTTGGCCTTGGCGATGGCGTCGGGCACCACGTCCCAGAAGAAGCACATGGCCGGAACCTTGTGGTCAAAGCAGACCTGCAATTCGGCGGCCAGCAAAGTGGGGCCCGGTGGCTGCCGGGATCAGGTTCACCGCAAAGGGCCGGGCGGTTCTAGCCCGCACCGCCGCAATTTCGGCAGCGATCAGGGCAGGGGTTTCGCGCACCATGCCAAGGATGCCGAAGCCGCCGGCCTGCGCCACTGCGACCACCAGATCCGACCGCGCGACGCCGCCCATCCCGGCCAGAAGGATCGGCACATCACAGCCCAGAAGCGAACAGACGGGGGTATGCAACGGATGATCTGGCATGGCACGTCTTCTTCGGGGTTAAAGCCTTGGGGGGGGGCCCGCGGTGCCATGGGCGTTGCGGGCGTCCAGAATGTTCATGTGGATCGAGCCTGCGATCCGCTCGGCCCGCTCGATCACCCAGGCGGCACCGGCAGGAGGGCAAACCTCGACTGCGGATTGGCGGAACAGGTCCAGCCAGCGGGTAAAATGCGCGCCCTCGACGGGCAGGAGCAGGTGTTTGGGCATCGGCTGGCCGTGATAGCGCCCGGTCATCAATGCGACCGAGGACCAGAAGTCCACAATCTTGGCCAGATGCGGGGCCCAGTCGGTGATGCGGTCGGCAAAGACCGGGCGTAACAGAGGGTCCGAACGCACCCTGTCGTAAAAGCCGTGCACCAGCCGGGCCAGCATGGCGTCGTTCAACCCCGTGTGCGCCATCAGGTCGGCGGTCATGGCAGGACGGGCGCTGGCCGTCTGCTCTGGCCGTCTGGGCGGGTGGGGACGTCATGCTTGTCATCTGGGGGTCCTGCGATGGGCGGGCAGCGGCCCGCTTGAGGCGTGTTGAACCCCGGCAAGCCGGGTACGGCCTGCCGGGGACAGGTGCTTATTTGATCGAGGCAAGATAGGCCGCAACATCCTCGCCGCCGGTGGCCATCTTGAAGGTCATCTTCGCCACGGCCTTGTCATCGCCGGTCTGGGTCTTCAGCCAGGCGGTTGGGTCGGTGACATAGGCGGCCACCATCGCCTCGTCCCAGATGAGGCCCTTGGCGGCGGCGGCGGTGATCGAGTCGCCATATTTGAAATCCGGATAGCTGGCGACCTTGCGACCGATCACGCCGTAAAGGTTCGGGCCGGTCTTGCCACCTTTTTGTACGGCCGTGCCATCGGGGGCCACGATGGAATGGCAGGCCTTGCAGCGTTTGAAATCATCGGCGCCCTTGGTGGCATCACCCGCCGCAAAGGCGGGGGCAGCGGCAAGGGTCAGGGTTTTCATCGCGGTGTCCTTCGTGGGTTGGGGAAGTGTCCGGATCAGACGAGGGCTTCGATCCGGGTGTCGGGGAACTGGGTCACGGCAGCGAGGATCGCGGTGCGATCCGGCATCAGGCAGGCGGCGGTCGACAGGGCATCGGCCAGTGCGGACGACGGTGCGCTGATCGAGATTGAAGTCCAAAGCGCGGCGGCGGGCAGGCCGGTGGCGGGTTTCAGGATATGGCCGACCGTGCCCTTGGCATCAAACACTGTCCCAAGCGGCGCGGAAGTGGCCAAGGCGCGTGAGGCCAGATTGACCTCGCCTCCGCTGGCCAGTTTGACCGGCCAGCCCTTGGCGCCGGGCATCTGGCCAAGGGCGCGGAATTCGCCGGTGTTGATCAGGATGTCGGTCAGGCCCTCCTGCGTCAGCATCTTGGCCAGCTTGTCGGCGATGAAGCCTTGCGCCACGCCGTTCAGGGTCAGCGCCATGCCTTCGGGAATCACGATGGCGTCGGCGTCATAGGTGATGCGGTGCAGACCGACTTGCGGCAGAAGGGCGCTGATCTGCGCGGCGGTGGGGGCCCTGCCTGCAGCAAAGCTGGTCGCGTAAAGTTGCCATAGGGGCTGAACCGTCGGATCGAACAATCCCGCAGTTGCGGCGTGAACGCGGGAGCACAGCGCAAGACACTCCAGCAGTTCGAAGGGCGGCGCATCCAGTCGGCCTGTGGCGTTCACCTGCGACAGGGCCGAGTCGGCGCGGTACAGGCTGAAGATGCTCTCCAGCCGGGTGATCTCGGCCAGCGCGCGGGCGATGATGGCGGGGGCGTCCGGGTGGTCGAGGGAGATTTCGGCCTCGGCCCCGAGGGCTGTTCCGTGCCATTGCGGGATCTGGGCTGCCCGGGCCGGAAAGGACAGAGGCAGGGCGGCCACGGCAGACAGGGTCAGAAAGCGGCGGCGAGTCAGGGTGGCGCGGCACCCATGTCGCTGACATAGGTGACGGTGACGGTGTCGATCTGCTCGGGCATCCTGAGGTAGGCCACCGCGTCCTTGACCTGGCTGAAGAACAGGGGCTTGCCGGGATATGTGGCAAGGTGGACCTGTGCCTTGGGGCCGGGGTGGCCCAGAATGTCCATCTGGCAGAAGTACCCCGTTGAATCGGCGGTCATGGCGACTGGCAAAGGGATAGGGGCCTGCTCTTTGCAGGCAGTCAGAAGGAGGAGGGCGAGGACAAGGCGTTTCATGGGGTCACCTTGCGAAAGGCTGCGGTGGCTAGGGCCAACGCCGCGATCGGCCACAACACAATGGACGTCAGCGAGGCCCAGACCGGGATCGTGTTGGCGGCCCCCGCCACTCCGGCAGCGGCAGAGGTGGCTTGGGATGCGGCAAGGTTGTAGAGCCGGAACGCGTCGGCTGGATTGGCGAGCAAGGCCAGCGGAAAGACTTTGGTGGTGAAGATGCCGCCATTGTCGGCGACTATGCCAGACAGCAGAGCCAGATCATAAAGCACGATCAGCCCCAGCCACAGCCCAATCGCCAGCCCGGCGGCCCCCGACGGCCTGCGCGCCACAGCCGAGGCGGCATAGCCGACGCCAATGAATGTCGCTCCCAAAAGAACCGACGACCACGTCAGCCGCCACAGCGAGGTTAGGCCCGCCACCGCAGTCGGATCGTCTGACAGTGCGACAACGGCGGCGATACCGTAGCCCACGACCACGGCAAGGGTCAGGATCGCCAGATGCGCCAGCAGCTTGCCAAGCAGGATTTCCGGGCGTGACACCGGATAGGTCAGCAACAGCGGCAGCGTACCACGCTCCACCTCGCCGGCAATGGCGTCGAACGACATGAGCAGGGCGACCAAGGGCACCAGATAGACCGCGAGACTGGTCAGACTGGCAACGACGACCGACAACGGGTCCGCCCCGATGGTGCCGGTGGCAGAGGAGCCCGCCGCCGTCAGCACCACTGAAAACAGCGCCATCATCGCGATGGATATGGCGACCCAGCGGTTGCGAAGGGCAATGCGGAACTCGGTGCCGCAGGTGGCAAGGATGCGGCTCATTGCCCGGCCCTTTTGCTGAAATGGCCGTAGATGTCTTCCAGCGAGGGCGGCTGCACGTCGATATCCGCGATCTTGCTGCCAAGATCGGAGATGCGGGCCAAAATGCGCAGCTTGTCTTCCTGCTTGCAGGTCAGCGACAGGATGCCAGCGGCAAGGGTGGCTTCAGGCAGGGCAAGGGCCACCTCGGCCTCGGCCCCTTGGCAGGGCGTGACGTGGAAGGTCACGGGAAGGTCCGCGCGCTTGCGCAGGTCGGACAGGGTGCCTTCGGCCACCAAAACGCCGCCAGACAGGATCAGGATTCGGTCGGTGCGCGCCTCGACCTCGGTCAGGGCGTGCGAGGACAGAAGGATTGACGCGCCATCTGCCACAAGCCCGTCCAGCAGTTCGTAGAAATCGCGGCGCGAGACGGGGTCGAGGCCCGAGGTCGGTTCATCCAGCACCAGCAGACGCGGCTTGCCGATCAGGGTTTGAGCAAGGCCGACGCGCTGACGCATGCCTTTGGAATAAGTGCCGATGCGCCGGCGGGCGGCATGCCCCAGACCCACCCGCTCCAGCAATCCCATCGCCAAGGCGGGATTTTCACCGCGCAGGGCAAGGTAATGGCGCAACTGCTCCATCCCGGTGAGGGACGAATGAAAGGCAGCGTTCTCGGGTAGATAGGCAACACCGACGCGGGCGGCTGCTGACCCCGGCGCCGCACCCGTTACGGTTATTTCGCCGGAATCGTAGTGGATCAGGCCGAGGATGATCTTCATCATCGTCGATTTGCCGGCACCATTGTGGCCAAGCAGTGCAACCCGCTCGCCGGGGGCGACGGACAGCGAGACCTCGGACAGGGCGCGCTGCCCGCCGTAGGTCTTAGTCAGACATTGCAGCGTCAGAGTCGGCGTCATGCGAGGGTTCTTTCAGCCAGCGGTCGGCCACAAGGGCCTCCATCGCGGCATTCTTGGCGGGGATTTCGATCACGGGGGCGGTCATCAGCGGGTGGCTGTCGATCACGCCACCGGGAAGGATGGCGGGGAAGGAAGATTGGCTCCATCGGATCAGCTGCACGGCGGGGGACCCCATCAGCAGGGAAGCCGCCGGTTGCGACCACAGGATGCTGTCCATCAGGTCATTGGGGTGGAACGGGCTGTCGGCATAGCCGTCGCCGTTCAGGTCAAACACCGGATGGTCGGACCAGAAGTTCCCACGACCTTGGAAGCTCCATTCCATGTTGCGGGATCCTATGTATTTCACCTGCGTGCGGTTGCCGATGAAGGCGTTGCCGGTCATGGCGTTGCCTTCCGACCCCGCGGTGAAGTGGATGCCGATGTCGCAGCCCTCGAACCGATTGCCGACGAACAGGTTCTTGTTGGCGTCATAGATGAAGGTGCATTTGGCGGCACCCTTCACCAGATTGCCCGAGAAGCCAGAATAGTTTGACGCGTTGATCATCAGCCCATGGTCACGGTCACCCAAGGACATGTTGCCCGTGACCTTCACATGGTCGGAAAACATGATGGCGAAACCCAGATGGTTGCCGATCGAGATGTTGCCCGACACCTCACTGTCGCGGGTGTACATGTAGTG
>NZ_CBBQHX010000068.1:0-11775 GCF_964946895.1 Stagnihabitans sp.
AGGATCGCGGGCCGCGCCAGCAAGGCCATGGCGATCATCACCCGCTGCCGCATCCCGCCCGAGAATTCATGCGGATAGGCCCGCGCCCGACGCTGGGCATCCGGGATGCGCACGCGGTCCAGCATGGCCACCGCCGCCTCCCACGCCTGCGCCTTCGACATGCCCTTATGAACGATCAACCCCTCGGCCAACTGATCGCCCACCCGCATATAGGGGTTCAAGCTGGTCATCGGGTCCTGAAAGATCATCGACAAGGACGCGCCGCGCACTCGGTCCAGCGCGTCAGGCGTCAAGGCCAGCAAATCCTGGCCCTGAAACACCGCCTGCCCGCCAGCCCTGCCGTTCCCGGCCAACAAGCCCATCAGGCTGAACAAAATCTGGCTCTTGCCCGACCCACTTTCACCGACAATCCCCAGCACCTCCCCCGGTTCCAGCCCGAAGGACACCCGATCCACTGCCACAACCTGACCCTGCGGCTGTGAAAACCGCACGGTCAGGTCCCGGACGGACAGAAGGTCAGCGGTCGTTGGGGTCAAAGGCATCCCGCAATCCATCCGCTATGAAGTTCAGACAAAAGAGAACCGCCGCCAGCAACCCGCCCGGCAGCAGCAGCAATCGCAAATCGGTGTCCATCGCCGCCGTCCCCGTCTCGATCAGGTTGCCCCAGGACGCCTGAGGCTCCTTGATGCCAATCCCAAGAAACGACAGGAAGCTTTCGGAAAGAATAACCTCCGGCACCAGAAGCGCACCATAGACGATCACAACGCTCGCGCAATTCGGCACGACGTGCTCCAGCACGATCGACCATGGTGTCATGCCCCCCGCCCGCGCCGCCTCGACAAACTCGCGCTTGGACAGGCTTTGTGCCTGCGCCCGCACGATGACGGCAGGGGTCAGCCACAGCGTGAAAACGATGGCCGCAAACAGCGCCACATTGCCGCCGCCGAACAGCAGGCTCAGCAGGATCACCAGAATGACATAGGGAAACCCGTACAGAACCTCGACCGCCCGCATCATCAGCCGGTCCGCCCGCCCCCCGGCATAGCCCGCCACCGCGCCGTACAGAATGCCAATCCCCCCCGCCGTCAGCGCCCCGAGAAACCCGATGCTCAGCGAGACCCTTCCCCCCTCCAGCACCCGCACCAGCAAATCCCGGCCAAAATCATCCGTGCCGAACCAGTGCGGCGAGCCGAAGTCGATCGGCGCGCTGATATAGTCGAAATCCGCATCCTCGCCCGTGAAGGGAAAGGCAAAGGGCCCCACGAAACAGGCCAGCGCGATCAGCACCAGCAGGGCCAGCGACACCATCGCCAGACGGTTTGCGGCAAACCTGCGCAGCTGCAGCTGAAACGTGGACAAGGACCTATCCATGGCTGCGCACCTTGGGGTCCAGCCAGCCGCGCACCAGATCGGTGCCGATGTTGAACAGGATCAAGAGCCCGCCGTACAGAAGCGTGATCCCCATCACCAAGGGATAATCCCGGTTCAGCGCCGCATCAACGAAGTGCCGCCCGATCCCCGGCACCGCGAAAATCGTCTCGATCAGGATCGACCCGGTGATGATCCCCGCCGTCGCCGGCCCCAGATAGGCGATCACCGGCAGCAACGCCCCCTTCAGCACATGGCCCAGCAAGACCCGCCGCGCGCCAATCCCCTTCGACCTTGCGGTGCGCACATAATTCTCCCGCATCACCTCGATCATCGAGGATCGGGTCAGCCTTGAGATGTAAGCGATATTGGGTAGGCTCAGCACCACCACCGGCAACACCAAACTCCGCCAGCCCTGATCCGACCCGCCCACCGGCACCCAGTTCAACCGCAGCGCAAAGACCACCTGACACAAAGGCCCGATCACGAAGATCGGCACCGCAATCCCCACCACACCCACCGTCCCCGCCAGATAATCCGCCGCGCCATTCCGCCGCAGCGCCCCGATCACCCCGAGCGAGACCCCTACCCCCGAGGCGATCACAATCGCCCAGAACCCGATGGTCAGCGAATAGGGCAACCCGGCCGCGATCAAATCCCACACCGAATAATCGCGAAACCGCAGCGACGGCCCGAAATCCAGATGCACCAAGCCCCAGACGTAGCGGCCAAACTGCATCCAGACCGGCTCATCCAGATGAAACGCCGCCTTGATATGGTCCAGCACTTCGGGCGAGATCTTGCGGTTCTTGGAAAACGGCCCGCCCGGCGCCAACCGCATGAAGAAGAAGGTCGCCACGACCAAAGCCGCCAGCGTCAAGGCCCCCTCCCACAGCCGCTTGCCCAGAAACCTCAGCACCTCACCCTCAACCCTCGCCCGTCTTTCATTTGTTCATAAATATCCCGGGGGGTCCGGGGGGCTGGCCCCCCGGCTTCTTCTGGGTCCGGGGGGCTGGCCCCCCGGCCACCGCCCCCGGCAAGGTCCTCAGTCCAGCGACAGGAACTGCGAGTTGTTGTACCCGGCCGCCGAAGCCCCCCAGCCATGCACGGAAGGCTTCACCAGATGCCGGTTCGGCACGATGGAGATCGGGGCAAATATATAGTCGTCCAGCAAGATCTTCTCGGCCTTGGCCAGCGCCTCGTACCGCGCGGGACGGTCGGCCAGTTTCGCCGCCGCATCCATCGCCGCGTCATATTCCGGCTTCACCCAGTTATACCCCGGTTCCGCCGAGGGCCGCATATAGGCAAGGAAGGTCTCCGGCCCGGCAAAATCCCCCACCAGATCGTCCGAGAACACATCCCAGCCGCCGGCATAGAAGGCATCGAGCCAGGCCTTGCGCTCCATCGATTGCACATCGACCTGCACGCCCAGCAGCTTCTTCCACATCAAGGCCACCCCCTGCGCCCGCCGCTTGGAATCCTCGGCGATCGAGGTGATGATGTTGATCTTCAACGGATTGTCCGGCCCATAGCCCGCCTTGGCGTACAGCTGTTTGGCCAAAGCCTCGCGGTCGGCCTGGCTCATCGTGGCTTCGGCAATCGCGGGCCCGTGGTAATCGGGGTTGAAACCGCCCGCGAAGCTGAGCGTGGGAATATCCTCGCCCTTGACGATCTTGTTTTCCAGCGTGTCGCGGTCAATCGCCAGCGACAGGGCGCGGCGCAGGTCGATGTTCTTGAAGGCCTCGTGGGTCAGGTTGAAGGAATAATAGATCGTCTCGGTCGAGGGCGAAATCTTCACCTCGTCCGGCGTCTTGGCCTTCAGGTCTTCGATCTGGTTCAGCGGGATGTCATAGGTGATGTCCAGCTCTCCAGCCTGATAGCGCTTGAGTTCGGTGGCGACATCCTCGGTCACATGGTATTTCACGAAGGGGATCTTCACATTGGCCGCGTCCCAGTAGTTGGGGTTCTTGGCCAGCAGGACGTGGCTTTGCGGCACCACCTCCTTGATGATGTAGGCGCCGTTGGTCACCACATGGGCCGGGTCGATGAACACCGCCGCCCCGTATTTGTCAAAGCTGGGCTTGTGCAGGGGCGCCACCTGAAACGCGCCCATGATCTCCAGCATGTCGGGTGCCGGGGTCAGCAGCTGGAACACCACGGTGCGGTCGTCGGGCGCCGTTACCCCCAGCGTTGCGGGGTCTTTCGAGGTGCCGTCCGACAGCGCCTTGGCGCCCTTCACCTGAATGACCGAATAGAAGTAATAGCCCTTTTCCGAGGCGGTATCCGGGTTCAGCGTCCGCAGGATGCCGTTGACGAAATCCTGCGCCACCAGCTTGTCGCCGTTCGACCATTTCAGGCCGTCGCGCAGATGGAAGGTGAAGGTCAGGCCATCCGCGCTGGTGTCCCATTTTTCGGCAGCCCCCGGGATGATCTTGCCCGTCTCGTCATAAGTGATCAGCCCTTCGTAGGCGTCCATCTGGATCCAGCCCGCCGCCGCGTCGAAATTGACCTGCGGGTCAAGCGAGGCCCATTCCGACCCCACCCCGCGATCCAAAGTGTCATCCGCCCAAACCGGAGCCGCCATGGCCAGCGTAAACGCCAGAAGCCCCGCCAACAGTCCGCCCTTCCGTCCCATCCCCGACTCCCTTGTTGAACGTTTGTTTTATAGTGACAGCAGATCGCCCGTTCGCACAACCGTTTCTCCGGCCACATGGGCCAGGGATTGCCCGCGCAGGCAAGAGCGCCAAAGTTCCATGCGAAACAGCATCCCCGACACCGGTGCCGTCACCGCCATGCGCCTGCGGCTGACCGGATCGACCACATGAGCCAGAACCTGTCCCGCCTGAACCTGATCGCCGGCCTGCGCGGCCCAGGTCACCACGCCGCCCTGTGGCGCAAAAACCTCGTCCGCGCCGCCCAGCGGCAGGTGCACCGCATCGGGGTAGGACGGCGAACCGCAGCCCTCGACTGCGCCGATGCGGGCCAGAAAGGTCATCAGATTGCCGGCATCCTTGGCCGCGACGGCGTCACTCACGTCAAACTGTCCGCGATATTCCAGCGTCGCCGAAAAGCAGCCCATCGGCACCCGGTCGCCAAACCGCGCCCGCAACTGGCGCCACGGCACGGTATGGGCCTCGTCAAAGGCATTGCCGCCAGAGGTGTCCTCGATCAGCGCCAGCCTGGCCCCCACCGCCCGGCACAGCTGCGAGGTGACCTCGGGGTTGGCGCTGGACGCATACAGGTGCATCACCGCGAAATGGTCGCAATGCAGGTCCAGCACATAATCGGCATCACAGGACCATGACATCAGGCCGACCTGCAACTCCTGCACATCGGTGCGCGGCTGCATCTTGGCCAATTCGGCCCGGAACGCCCGGCGGATGATGTGCAGGTTCTGGCCCGCATCCTCGCCCAGCCGCCCGTCCAGCCCCCCGGCGACCAGAAGGCCCAGCTCGGGATAGCCCCGGTTGAAGTTCTGCAGGCTTTCGGCATCCTGTCGCCCCAAAGGCCGCTGATGCACCCATTGCGACAGGCCGATCGGATTGGCCACCGGCACGACACAGATCTCGCCCTTGATCTCGCCCCGGCCCGAGGCGACATCGAGCAGGTCCATCAGATGCTGCAGGACCAGAACGCCCGGCATTTCATCGGCATGCAGACCAGCCTGCAGATAGACCTTCGGGTGCGCCCCCACCGCGCCATAGCGGTACAGCGTCAGTTCGCGCCGCGTTCCGGCAGAGGCGCCGGTCAAGGCCAGGGTTTCGATGCGCATTCCCATCCCACTTGCTGAGGGCCATCTGGACCTTGATTGACTTCTCAGTCAAGTAAATGCCGTCAGGCCTCGGGCGCGGCCCCCGGCAACCGGATCACCGTGACCGAGGCCGCCGCCTCTGCCACCACCTTTGACGACACCGAACCCAGATAGCGCCGCGCCGTGGAATGCCCCCTTGCGCCCATCAGGATATGATCGGCGCCGATCTGCGCCGCATGGTCCAGAATGGCCTGCGCCGGGTCAGGCCCCTCCAGCACGGTGAAGGTCAGTTGCGCCTCCGACAGGTTGAGATCGGCAGCCCAGGCCCGCAGGCCGACCAGACGCGCGACATGCAGATTGTCCCCCAAGGCATCCAGCATGTTTTCGATTCCCAGCCGCGCGGTCTTGATGATGTTGACGCAGGCAATCCGCGAATCCGGTTCCAGCGTCAGCATCCGGCGCACCCAAAGCAGCAGCGGCGCGGCCAGGGCCTCGCCCTCGGGGGTCAGGTCGACGGCCACCAGCAGGATCGGCGCCTTGCCCAGTTGCCCGCCAACCGTGTTCGGCCGTGACAGTGCGGTGACCTTGCGCATCTTGCGCCAGCGGGCAAAGACCCGTGCCCGGCCGTCGGCCTTGATCTTGTGCGCCCGCTCGGTCAGCACGACCTGCGCGGGATGGCGCAGATCAAAGCGCAGTTGGGCGGCGGATTGATAGCGCCGGGCCGGGTCCACCTCCAGCGCGCGCAAGATCACCTCTTGCAGCCATTCGGGAATTTCCGGCCGCAGCGCACGCGGCGGCACCGGGTCGCGCCACAGCCGCTTTCGCACCCCGCGCAGCTTCTGCGGCATCCCGAAGGGCGGCTTGCCCGTTGCCATCTCGTAAATCATCGCCCCCAAGGCATAGATGTCGCTGCGCAGATCGTCGCGCTGCTTGAGGTACTGTTCCGGCGCGATATAGGGGTAAGTCCCCATCGGAATGGCGAATTCTTCCTCCAGCAGGTCGGGGAGTTCGTCGTGCCGCGCCAGACCGAAGTCGATCAGCACCATCTCTCCGGTCGGGCGCTGCAGGATGTTGGCAGGCTTCAGGTCCAGATGCACGACATGCTGCTTGTGCAGGGCATGCAGCGCCTCGGCCATCCGGGCGGCGGTTTCCAGCAGGTCTGACAGTGGCCAAGGCCCCTTGTCGAACTTCTGCTGCAAAGACCCGCCGGGGATCTGTTCCTGCACGATATAGGGCAGCACGGCGAAATCGCCCTGCCCCAGAATGCGCGGCACATGCGGCCCGGTCAGGCGCGGCATGATCATCTGCTCGACCTCGAAGCCCACGATGGTCGGGCCGTCGTCGCCGTCCAGAATGGTCGGCACCTTCATCACCATCGGTGTGCGGTACAAGGCATGCGTCACCGCCCAGATCGAGGCGAACCCGCCCTCATGCAGCTTTTCGCCCAAGGTGAACCCATCCACCTCCAACCCCGGTTGCGGCCTCAGCATCGCTCAATCCCCATTCAACAGGCGCAGGGCCAAGGCTTCCGGCAAGCCCGCCGCCCGCACCTTCACCGCCGTGGCCCCACAATCATAAGCCACCCGGCGGAAGGTCAATTCACCCGGTGCCTCGTCATAAATCGCATAAGACGCCGCCGGGTTTCGGTCCCTCGGTTGCCCGACCGACCCCACCACGGCCAGCCACCTGCGCGAGCGCAACAGCGGCAAGGGCACCCCGAACTTGACCCTTGTCCCCGCGACCTGCCCCCGCAGATCGGCCGAGTACAGTTGCGGCAGATGCACATGCCCGCAAAAGGTCACCCGCGCCCGGCTGGCGCGCAGACAGCCCGCCGCCGTCACCTCATTAGTCACATAGATCCAGTCCTGCGGCGCCTCCGCACTGGCATGCACGAACAGCAGCCCCTCGCGCTCGGCCCGCAGCGGCAACCCGGCCAGAAACGCCGCCTGCGCTGCGCTTAGCCGCGGCCGCGTCCAGTCCAGCGCCCGCCGGGCATTCTGCGACATGCCGGCGCTGCCCAGCGCTACGGCCTCGTCATGGTTGCCCTTCAGCACCACGGCACCTGCCGCCGCCAGCTCCATCACCTTGTCGCAGCACCATTCCGGGTCCGGTCCGTAGCCCACGATATCACCCAGAATCAGGATCGCCTCACAGCCCCGCGCAGCCTGATCGGCCAGCACGGCTGACAAGGCTTCCCGGTTGCCATGAATGTCCGTCAGGATCGCCAACCGCATTCAGCCCGCCTCCCAACGGTGAAATCTCCGGGCAGCGTAACCAAGTCCCGCACAAGACACCATGCGACCCTGCCGCACGCCCCAACTACCGCGCCCCTTCATTCAGGTCCAAATATCCCGGAGGGTCCGGGAGGCTGGCCTCCCGGCTCTGTCAGCCAGCACCACGCCCGGCATGCAGCACCGCCAGCGCCGCCGAAACCAGCCGCGCCATCGGCCCATCGGCGCGTGAGGTCAAAATCACCGGGACCGAGGCGCCAATCACCAGCCCCGCGGCCTCGGCATGGGCCAGGTGGGTCAACAGCTTGACCAGCATGTTGCCCGCATCCAGATCGGGCACGATCAGCACTTCCGCCCGGCCCGCCACAGCGCCGCGAATGCCCTTGGTGCGCGCCGCCGCCAGATCGACCGCATTGTCCATCGCCAGCGGACCATCAACCAGCCCCCCGGTGATCTGCCCGCGCTCTGCCATCTTCGACAGCAAGGCCGCGTCCATCGAGGAGGGTATCTCCGGCGTCACTGTCTCCACCGCCGACAAGACCCCGACCCTTGGCCGCGCAATCCCCAAGGAATGCGCCAGATCAATCGCGTTCTGCACGATATCGACCTTGGTCATCAAATCGGGGGCGATGTTGATCGCCGCATCCGACACCAGCAAGGGATGCGGCAGGCCCGGCACATCCATCACGAAGACATGGGTGAACCGCCGCCCGATCCGCAGGCCTTTCTCGCGGTCCAGCATCGGGCGCAGCAGCACGTCCGTGTGCAGATGGCCCTTCATGATCGCCTGCACCTTGCGGAATTGCACCAATTCCACCGCCGCCAGCGCCGCGGCCGCCTCACTCGACGCGCCGACGATCTGCACCCCCGTCAGGTCAATCCCCGCCGCCGAGGCCGCCGCCCGGATCTTCGGACCGTCGCCCACCAGCACCGGCACGATCAGGCCATGATCGCGTGCCAGCATCGCCCCCATCAGCGATTGCGGCTCATCCGGCCAGACCACCGCCGTCACCAGCGCGGGCAAGGCCTGCGCCTGCTTCAGGATCGCGTCGAAATGCCGGTGCGTCTGCACCAGAAGCCCGGGCAGATCACGGTCGTCAAAGGAAATCGCATGGGTGGGCGCCTGCACCTGCGCCATGCCGGCGACCAGTTCCTCCCCGTCCGACAGCCGGATCACCCGCGTGGCCAGCGTCACCAGTGCCTCTGGCCCAAGGGCGGTCACCGTCACCTGCGCCACCAGTTCATCCCCGGCGCGCGCATGACCGGCAAAGGTCAGGTCCTGCCGCTGATACATGCTGCCCGGCCCCGGCAGCACATTGCCCAGCACCGCCGAGATCATCGCCGCCAGAAAGACGCCCGAGGCCGTCGGCCCCGACGCCGCATCCGCGCCGCCGTTGCCCTCGCGGTCGGGCAGATGCATCGGGTTGTGATTGCCGGTGGCGGCGGCAAACACATACAGGTCATCCGCGGTCAAAAGCCGGCGCACCTCGGCGGTATCCCCAACTTTAAGCGTATCGAACGGGCGGTTTTGCATGATCATGATGGCTCAGGTGTCCATCAGCCAGAGGTGCAGGGCAAGTGAATTTCCTGCGACAAGACGCCTAGATCAGGGTGCGGTACTGACCGTTCCAGTACAGCAGCGCGCCCTGCCCCAATGTCGTGCGGATTTGCAGCACCCGTCCGATCAGGATCGAATGCGTGCCCCGGTCAATCATCTCATCGACCCGGCAGGCAAAGGCGGTCGGGGCATCCGCCAAAAGCCGGGTGCCAGCCTCGGCCTCGGCCCAGTCCACCCCGTCATAGCGCTGTGCGCCCTTGATCCCGCCCAGACCGGAAAACCGCTCCGCCACCGCCTGATGCGCGGCCCCCAGCGCCGACCAGCCAAACACCCCATAGCGCCCCAGCAAAGGCCAGCAGGACGAGGCGCGGTTGATGCAGGCCAAGACCATCGGCGGCTCTGCCGTCAATGAAATGCCGGTGGTCACGACCAGGCCGTTCGCCTCGGCCCCCTGCCCTACGGTGATCAGACTGCAGGTGCCCACAACGCCGCGCATGGCGGCTTTGAAGGCTTCGGGGCTGGGCTCAAGAGCGGGTATGTGGTCCATCTCCCTCAGATAGGGCAAACCCGCTGCCATTTCCAGCCACAGGTTTACCTTGCGCCCGGCAAGGCCTAGTCTGACGCCACCTCGAATCCGGAAGCCCCATGTCCAGCCCCAACGCCCCCGCCGATCCCGCCTACCGCGTTCTGGCGCGCAAATACCGGCCCGAGACCTTTGCCGATCTGGTCGGTCAAGAGGCCATGGTGCGCACCCTGAAGAACGCCTTCACGGCGGACCGCATCGCCCACGCCTTCATCATGACCGGCATCCGGGGAACCGGCAAAACCACCACCGCCCGCATCATCGCCAAGGGCCTGAACTGCGTGGGCGCGGACGGCAAGGGCGGCCCCACGACCGAACCCTGCCTTGTGTGCGAACCCTGCCGCGCCATCGCCGAAGGCCGCCACGTCGACGTGATGGAGATGGACGCCGCCTCGCGCACCGGCGTCGGCGACATCCGTGAGATCATCGATTCCGTCCGCTACCGCGCCGCCTCCGCCCGCTACAAAGTCTACATCGTCGACGAAGTGCACATGCTCTCCACCGCCGCCTTCAACGCCCTGTTGAAGACGCTGGAAGAACCGCCCGAGCATGTCAAATTCATCTTCGCCACCACCGAAATCCGCAAAGTCCCGGTGACGGTGCTGTCACGCTGCCAACGCTTCGATCTGAAACGCATCGAGCCCGAGGTGATGATTGCCCTCCTGCAAAAGATCGCCAAAGGCGAAGGCGCCACCATCACCGATGCCGCGCTTGGCCTGATCACCCGCGCCGCCGAAGGCTCCGCCCGGGATGCCACCTCGCTGCTGGATCAGGCGATTTCCAACGGTGCCGGCGCGGTGGAGGCGGAAGCCGTCCGCGCCATGCTCGGCCTCGCCGACCGTGGCCGCGTGATGGACCTGTTCGACATGATCATGCGCGGGGCGGCGGCAGAGGCGCTGAACGAACTGGCCTCGCAATATTCCGACGGCGCCGACCCCCTCGCCGTCCTGCGTGATCTGGCGGAAATCACCCACTGGATCTCGGTGATGAAGATCACCCCCGACGCCGCCGATGACCCGACCGTCGCCCCCGACGAACGCTCTCGCGGCCTCGACATGGCCGCCCGCCTGCCCCTGCGCTCCCTTAGCCGCATGTGGCAACTCCTCCTCAAAGCCCTGGAAGAGGTGGCCCAGGCCCCCAACGCCATGATGGCCGCCGAGATGGCGGTGATCCGCCTGACCCATGTCGCAGACCTGCCCGACCCCGAAACCCTGCTGCGCCACCTGCGCAACGCCCAACCGACGGGCGGCATCTCTGGCCCCGCTGCCGGGGGCGCCCCCGCTGGCGGCGGTGCACTCCACGCCCCGATGATGCGCCTCGCCCCATCCCTGCCCGCCCGCGCCCCGATGATGAGCGGCGGTCAGGGCCAAGCCCTCGCCGTCCAATCCGCCCCCGAAACCACCTACCAAACCTTCGACCAAGTCGTGGCCCTGATCCGCGACAAGCGCGACATGAAGCTCTTGTTCGAGGTCGAAGCCACCCTCCGCCTCGCCCGCTACGCCCCCGGGCGGATCGAGTTCGAACCGACACCCCAAGCCGCCCCCGACCTCGCCGCCCGCCTCGGCCAACGCCTGCAAAGCTGGACCGGCACCCGCTGGGGCGTCTCGGTCGTCTCCTCGGGCGGCCAACCCACCATCCTCGAAGACCGCGACCGCGACCTCAACGAGGCCCGCGCCGAGGCCATGACCAACCCCCTCGTCCAATCCATCCTGGCTGCCTTCCCCGGCAGCAAGATCACCGACATCCGCACCCCCGAAGCCCTCGCCGCCTCCGCCGCCGCCGAGGCCCTCCCCGAAGTCGAAGACGAATGGGACCCGTTCGAAGAAAGCTGACCCCCGCCCTGCCCCTTGCCGCACGGCCCTGCGCCGCATATCTCTCACCCAGAACAAAAGGAGACGCCGATGCTGAAAGGTCTGGGTGGTTTGGGCGACATGGCCAAGATGATGAAGGCCGCCCAAGAGGTACAGGGCAAGATGGCCGAGTTGCAGGACCAACTCTCCCGCATCGTCGTCGTGGGCGAATCCGGTGCCGGCCTCGTCAAGGCCCGTGTGACCGCGAAGGGAGAGGTCACCGGCCTCGACATCTCCCCCACCATCCTCGTGGCCTCCGAAAAGGAAGTCGTCGAAGACCTGATCATCGCCGCCATCCGCGACGCCCAGTCGAAAGCCGCCACCCGCAGCCAGCAGGAAATGGCCCGCCTCGGCGAGGCGATGGGCCTGCCCGCCGATTTCAAGATGCCCTTCTGACCTTGCCCTTTCGCCTTCTCCAAATATCCCGCGGGGGG
>NZ_CBBQHX010000069.1:0-11514 GCF_964946895.1 Stagnihabitans sp.
CACTACATGTACACCCGCGACAGTGAGGTGTCGGGCAACATCTCGATCGGCAACCATCTGGGTTTCGCCATCATGTTTTCCGACCATGTGAAGGTCACGGGCAACATGTCCTTGGGTGACCGTGACCATGGGCTGATGATCAACGCGTCCAACTATTCCGACTTTTCGGGCAATCTGGTGAAGGGGGCGGCCAAGTGCACCTTCATCTATGACGCCAACAAGAACCTGTTCGTCGGCAACCGGTTCGAGGGCTGCGACATCGGCATCCACTTCACGGCCGGAAGCGAGGGCAACGCCATGACCGGCAACGCCTTCATCGGCAACCGCACGCAGGTGAAATACGTAGGATCCCGCAACATGGAATGGAGCTTCCAAGGTCGTGGGAACTTCTGGTCCGACCATCCGGTGTTTGACCTGAACGGCGACGGCTATGCCGACAGCCCGTTCCACCCCAATGACCTGATGGACAGCATCCTGTGGTCGCAACCTGCTGCCGCCTTGCTGATGGGCTCGCCCGCCGTTCAGCTGATCCGGTGGAGCCAGTCTTCCTTCCCCGCCATCCTGCCCGGTGGCGTGGTCGACAGCTATCCCCTGATGACCGCCCCCGTGATCGAAATCCCCGCCAAGATTGCCGCGATGGAGGCCCTTGTGGCCGACCGCTGGCTGAAAGAACCCTCGCATGACGCCGACTCTGACGCTGCAATGTCTGACTAAGACCTACGGCGGGCAGCGCGCCCTGTCTGAGGTTTCTTTGACCGTCGCTCCCGGCGAGCGGGTGGCCTTGCTGGGCCACAATGGCGCAGGCAAGTCGACGATGATGAAGATCATCCTCGGCCTGATCCCCTATGACTCGGGTGAGTTGCATGTGACTGGTGCCGCCCCCGGTTCGGCCGAGGCGCGGACGCTTGTCGCCTATCTTCCTGAAAACGCTGCCTTCCACCCGGCCCTGACCGGGCTCGAACAAATGCACCACTACCTTGCCCTGCGCGGCGAAAAAGCCAGCCTCGCCATGGGCTCGCTGGAGCGTGTCGGCCTTGGCCCAGCCGCCCGCCGGCGCATCGGCACCTATTCCAAAGGCATGCGTCAGCGCGTGGGTCTTGCGCAGACATTGATCGGCAAGCCCAAGTTGCTGGTGCTGGATGAACCGACCTCGGGCCTTGATCCGGTGTCGCGCCGCGATTTCTACGAACTCCTGGACGGGCTGGCGGCAGATGGCGCATCCATCCTGCTGTCCTCGCACGCGCTGACTGAGGTCGAAGCACGCACCGACCGCATCCTGATCCTTTCCGGCGGGGTTCTGGTGGCCGAGGGCACACTTTCCGACCTGCGCAAACGCGCCGCCCTTCCCGTGGCCTTCCATGTCACCTCGCGCCAAGGGGCCGAGGCAGAGGTGGCCGCAGCCCTGCCAGAGGCAACTCTCGCCGCTGAGGTCCTGACGCTGACGTGCAAGCAGGAAGATAAGCTGCGTATTTTGGCCCGCATCTCCCATCTCGGCGCCAAGGTCGCTGACATCGACGTTCTGCCGCCTTCGCTGGAAGACATCTACAGCCATTTCAGCAAAAGGGCGGGGCAATGAACCGCATCCTTGCCACCGCCGGAACCGAGTTCCACATCGCCCGCCGCAACCGCTGGGTGGGCATCTCGGTTGCCATGATGGCCCTGTTTTCGTTGGTCTTGTCTGCTGCCGGATCGTCGGCCGTTGGCACAATCGGAGCTGACCGGCTTTCGGTTGTCGTGGCAAGTCTGACCAGTCTTGCGGTCTATCTTGTGCCATTGGTCGCGCTTCTCATGTCTTTCGACGCAATTGCCGGAGAGGTGGAGCGAGGTACCCTGCCCCTTTTGCTGACCTATCCGGTGTCACGGCCAGAGATCCTGCTGGGCAAACTGCTGGCACACCTGGCGATCCTGACGCTGGCCGTGGCCGTGGGCTACGGTATCGCCGCAGTTGTCGCCCTGTCGGTCGATCCAAATGCGGCTGCCGGTCTTGCCACGCTCTGGAGACTAACGTGGTCGTCGGTTCTTTTGGGGGCGACGTTCCTTGGCGTCGGCTATGCTGCCTCGGCTTTGGCGCGTAGGCCTTCGGGGGCCGCCGGGCTGGCCATCGGGCTGTGGCTGGGGCTGATCGTGCTCTATGATCTTGGCCTGTTGGCGGCCGTCGTGGCCGACAATGGTGGCATCTTCACCACCAAGGTCTTTCCTCTGGCCTTGCTGGCAAATCCGGCAGACGCGTTCCGGCTGTACAACCTCGCCGCGTCGCAAGCCACCTCGGTGGCGTCAGGCGTGGCAGGGGCAGCCAATTCGATCCCGATCTGGGCGTCTCTGACATCCATCCTTTTGTGGCCCGTGGCGACGTTGGCCCTCGCCACCGCAGCCTTTCGCAGGGTGACCCCATGAAACGACTTCTCTTGGCCCTTCTTCTGCTGGCCGCCTGCAAAGAGCAGGCCCCTATCCCTTTGCCGGTTGCCATGACCGCCGATTCCACGGGCTACTTCTGCCAGATGGATATTCTGGGCCACCCCGGCCCCAAGGCGCAGGTTCACCTTGCGACATATCCCGGCAAGCCCTTGTTCTTCAGCCAGGTCAAGGATGCCGTGGCCTATCTGCGCATGCCGGAACAGATCGACACCGTCACCGCCACCTATGTCAGCGACATGGGTGCGGCCCCCAGCTGGGAGAACCCGGGCGCCACCAACTGGATAGCGGCGGACAGGGCCGTTTACGTCGTGGGCTCTGATGCTAAAGGCGGCATGGACGCGCCGGAGTTCGTGCCCTTCGGTGATCCCGCCAAGGCGCAAACCTTCGTTGCCCTGCACGGTGGTCAGGTAATGACGTTCGCACACCTCTCGCAGACCGCCATCGCCCCCAGCACGGCGACCGGTGACACCGACGCTGACATAGCCGCCCGCCTGAACGCCCTTTCCAACACCGGAGGCTGACATGCCCATCCTGACCCGACCGACCCTGAACCGCCGCCGCTTTCTAACCCTCTCCGCCGTGGCCGCATTGCCGCTTTCCTTCCCGGCCCGGGCAGCCCAGATCACGCAATGGCACGGAACAGCCCTCGGGGCCGAGGCCGCAATCTACCTTGACCACCCGGACGCCCCCGCCATCATCGCCCGCGCGGTGGCCGAGATCACCCGGCTGGAAAGCATCTTCAGCCTGTACCGCGCCGACTCAGCCCTATCGCAATTGAACGGCGCAGGCCGACTGGATGCCCCCCCTTTCGAAATGCTGGAGTGTTTGGGGTTATGTGCCCGCGTCCACGCGGCAACCACAGGCTTGTTCGATCCGACCGTTCAGCCCCTATGGCAGCTTTACGCAACCAGCTTTGCCGCAGGTGAAGCCCCGACATCGGACCAGATTACAGCACTTCTGCCCAAGGTCGGTCTGAACCGCATCACCTATGACAGTGACTCTGTCTTGATGCCTGCTGGGATGGCGCTGACCCTGAACGGCGTGGCGCAGGGGTTCATCGCGGACAAGGTGGCTGAGATGCTGACGCAAGAAGGACTGACCGACATCCTGATCAACACCGGCGAGTTCCGCGCCTTGGGCCAAATGCCCGGCGCAAAAGGGTGGCCGGTCAAATTGGTCAGCGGCGGAGAGGTCAACCTGATCTCACGGGCCTTGGCGACCTCCTCGCCTTTGGGGACGGTGTTTGATGCCAAGGGCACGGTCGGCCATATCCTGAACCCCGCCACTGGCCTGCCTGCCTCTTCCATCTGGACTTCGATTTCAATCAGCGCGCCGTCTTCCGCGCTGGCAGATGCCCTGTCGACCGCTGCCTGCCTGATGCCAGATCGCACCGCGATTCAGGCCGCCCTGACCCAGTTCCCCGACACCCGGATCGAAGCTCTCGTCTGATCCGGGCACTTCCCCAACCCACGAAGGAAACCGCGATGAAAACCCTGACCCTGATTGCCGCCCTGACCCTTGCCGCCGCCCCTGCCTTTGCGGCGGGCGATGCCACCAAGGGCGCCGATGACTTCAAACGCTGCAAGGCCTGCCATTCGATCGTGGCCCCCGACGGCACTGCCGTCCAAAAGGGTGGCAAGACCGGCCCCAACCTTTACGGCGTCATTGGTCGCGCCGTCGCAAGTGTCGCGGATTTCAAATATGGCGACTCTATCAAAGCGGCCGGCGCGAAGGGGCTGATCTGGGACGAGGCCATGGTGGCCGCCTATGTCACCGACCCGACCGCCTGGCTGAAGACGCAGACCGGCGATGACAAGGCTGTGGCCAAGATGACCTTCAAGATGGCGACCGGCGGAGAGGATGTCGCGGCTTATCTGGCCTCGATCAAGTAAGCGCATGTGAAACCGCAGCCACGGACAACCGTCTCTGGCTGCGGGGAACTCGGCACTCATCCGGCATCGCTCCGGAAGGAATGAAAAATGTCGACTATTGCATCTTCTGAACCGCAAGCGGCGAGCGCCCGCCCCGCCGTGACCGCCAACCTGATGGCACGCACGGGTCTGGATGACGCCATGCTGGCCCGGCTTGTGCATGGCTTTTACGACCGGGTGCGCACGGACCCTATGCTTGGTCCGGTTTTTGCCGACCGGATCACCGACTGGGAGCCGCATCTGGCCAGGATGGTCGACTTCTGGTCCTCGGTCGCGCTGTTGACCGGGCGATATCATGGCCAGCCGATGCCCAAACACCTGCTCCTGCCGGTCGATGGGGAACACTTTGACCGCTGGCTGGATCTGTTCCGCCAGACCGCTGCCGAGGTTTGCCCGCCCGCTGGCGCCGCTTGGGTGATCGAGCGGGCCGAGCGGATCGCAGCGTCAATCCATATGAACATCCTCGACGCCCGTGGCGACTATGGCCTCGCGGGCGTGCCACCAAGACTTTAGCCCCCTGATCCGGAGAGTTGCCATGCCCGATCCTCGTCTGCACACCTCCGTCTGTTCCTTGCTGGGCTGTGATGTGCCGATCCTGTTGGCGGGTATGGGTGGTGTTGCGCGGTCTGACCTTGTGGCGGCCGTGGCTTTGGCTGGCGCATACGGCATGCTTGGCATGGTGCGGGAAAACCCCGTGCTGATCGCGGAAGAGATTGACGCGGTGCGGGCCAGGACCGCACGCCCCTTCGCGGTGAACCTGATCCCGGCGGCGACCGATCCGGCCTTGCTGGCGGCAGAGATGCAGGTCTGTTTTGACCGCGCCGTCTCGGCGATGTGCTTCTTCTGGGATGTGGTGCCAGAGGCCGTGACCAAGGCCAAGGCGGCGGGCTGTCTGGTGTTGCATCAGGTCGGCTCGCTTGCCGCAGCCAAAGCGGCGGAGGCGGCCGGGGCCGATGTGCTCATCGTGCAAGGGGTCGAAGCAGGCGGCCATGTGCATGGCACGGTGGCGGCCTTCGTGCTGGTGGAACAGGTGGCGCGGGCGACACGGCTGCCGATCATCGCCTCGGGTGGGTTTGCCACTGGCGCCAGCCTGATTGCGGCGCTGGCTTTGGGCGCGCAAGGCATCCACTGCGGCACTGCCTTTCTGGCCACACAGGAATCCTTCGCCCATGACGACCACAAGGCGCTCGTGCTTGCAGCCCAGGCCGAGGATACCGTCTACACCGATGCTTTCGCGCTGAACTGGCCGCCGCACTCGCCGGTTCGGGTGATCGGCAATTCGCTGACAAAGGCATTGGGCCATGACCTGATGGGCCACCACCCTGACCGCTTGCCGCGCGAGGTGATTGCCTGGGAAGACGGACGGCCGCTCTTCAAATTCTCCACCGACTCGCCTCTGCGCACCACCACCGGCAATCTGGAGGCGATGGCGGCCTTTGCCGGGCAGAGTGTGGCGCTGATTGATAGCCTACCCACGGCGGCAGACCGCATTGCTACGATTGTGTCAGACGCGCAGGCCGCCCTCACAAGGCTGAAGGGGATGACAACATGAAACCAACCGCCTCGCCGCCCTGTCTATCGGACGGATTTGACCCAAACCATGTCGATCCGCAGCAGGCCCACGACGTTGCGATCTGGCGCAAGGCCGAACGACACCGGTTGCTGGCCGAACGCGCCGCGATGGCGGTCGAGGTGCGGCATGACGCTTCCCATGCCATTGCCGATCACCTCGATCGGATCTTGGCGGATCGGTTCGCCTCCTTGCAAGGGCTGACGATTTCCGCCTGGTGGCCAATCAAGGCCGAACTGAACCTGCGCACCTGGCTGGCCGGGCTGGCGGCACGCGGTGCGCAGGCGGCGCTGCCTGTCGTGGTCACCCAAGGCGCGCCCCTGATCTTCCGGCCCTGGACGCCCGAGGCCCGCATGGAGCGCGGCTTCTGGAGCATCCCTGTCCCGGCCGAGGGGCCGGAGGTGACGCCCGATATCACGCTTGCACCCGTCGTCGGCTGGGACGCGCAGGGCTACAGGCTCGGCTACGGCGGCGGCTATTTTGACCGCACCTTGGCCGCCCTGTCGCCCCGCCCCTGCGCGATTGGCATTGGCATTGGCATTGATGCTGCCCGCCTCCGTACGATCTTTCCACAGCCGCATGACATTCCGATGCAGGTCATCGTGACAGAAACCGGCACTCACATCCCGATAGAACAGCCATGACCACCTCTGCCGAACAAATGCGCGCCTGGACCGGACCGGCGATCCTGAGCTACGGCTTTCGCCCCTTCTTTCTGCTGGGATCGGTTTGGGCCGCAGTGGCGATGGTGCTGTGGATCTTGATGCTGTCCGGCCACGACGTCATCCCGACCGCATTCGACCCGGTGTCGTGGCACGCCCACGAGTTTCTTTTCGGTTATCTCGGGGCCGTGTTGGCCGGATTTCTGCTGACGGCGGTGCCGAACTGGACCGGACGCCTGCCGATTGTCGGATTGCCCCTGGCCGGACTTGTCCTCCTTTGGCTGGCGGGGCGTCTTGCGGTGGCGACGTCAGCGCTGTTGCCATGGGCTTTGGTCGCGGTCATCGACCTCGCCTTCCCGATCGTGCTGTTCGCGGTCTTGGCGCGAGAGGTGGTGGCCGGGCGCACCTGGAAGAACCTTCCGGTGCTGACGCTTCTGATGGCAATGACGGTGGCCAACTGGCTGTACCATCTGGATGCGGCACAGGGCGGCTATCCGGCCAAAGGCATGGCGCTGCGGATGGGGCTTGCGGTTGCCGTTATGTTGATCTCGTTGATCGGCGGACGCATCGTGCCCAGCTTCACGCGCAACTGGCTGGCACAACGCCAAAGCGCGTCCTTGCCCGTCGTTTTCAGCCGCAAGGATTCCGTGGTTCTGGCGTTGACTGCGGCGACGCTTCTCATCTGGATCTTCTGGCCGGAAGATCGCTGGACGGCGGCCGCCTGCGCCATCGCGGGTCTGGCGCAAACATGGCGGCTCTCGCGCTGGTCGGGAGTGCACACTTGGGCCGAGGCGCTGGTCTGGGTGCTGCACGCGGGCTACGCCTGCGTGCCCTTGGGGTTCTTCGCCGTGGCCGCCGGCGCGTTCCTGCCCGGGATGGGACCCGCCGCGCAGCACGTCTGGATGGCAGGAGCCGTCGGTCTGATGACCCTGGCCGTGATGACCCGGGCTAGCCTTGGCCACACCGGCCGACCCTTACACGCCACGCTGCCGATCACCGCGATCTATGCAAGCCTGATCCTGGCCGTCCTGCTGCGCTTTGTCGCCGGAGCCTTGCCAGAAGCGACATGGCCCATCCATCTGGCGGCCTGCGCCTGGATCATCGCGTTCGCCGGGTTTTTCGTTCTGTATTTGCCAATCCTTGCAGGGCCGAAAATGCAACGTCGATCAGCCACTGCCAATGGATCGTCATAATGAATCGCTGCAACCCGCGATCTCGTTCGTCGATGCCTGTCGCTGCAAGACGCACGAATGACCGTTTTGGGAACCCATACGAAAGCGTGAATTGGAAGCCGACCGGCAGGTTTGGGCCGGGCGCGTCGGTGTCGGGTCCAGTTGTCACGAAGGGCCGTTAGCTCCGGCTTTCTTTAGTGCTTTGGGTAGGGATCATCCACGCAGCAGTTGGTAGGGCAGGAGGATCAGGGCACTGGCCCCACCGTCAGATCCTCGTCGATTTGCGCGGGTTGCAGCGGAGTCGGAGATATTCTCGACCTGCGTTTTGGCTAAGTCGGAGCGCTGGTTCGAAACTTGTCCTTTTCTACCCTCGTGCTGGCAGCCCTTGACGCAGTGGAGCTGCGCGAGCCGCGAGGTAGTACGGCAGGGGGGAGGCGCAAGCTGGCCTGACGCATCCGCCTGACGGGGCGTCTTCATCGCCGGTGGTGCCTGTCCTGTCTTACCTGATGGGCCTTCAGGGTCGCCTTGATCTCCGTCGTGTCTCTGTCCCAGCCCGCGTCTGGACGGCCTCTGGTGATGGGCTGATCTGCCCGAAGGACGTCTTCGCCTCGACCGCTTCGGCGCAACAGCGTCGTCACAACTTTCTTCCCCTGTCGGTGCAGGCACCGTCATTCCTCGCGCGGCAAGAAAGTTTCTCCTGTGCTGTCCAGCCCCCGTGAAGGGGGTGCGCCAGTGGTCGCCTCCGGGCCGTCGATCGCCATCGAGGCCGCAAGGACGCGGGCCCGAAACAGCAAAACGGAGAAAGAACATGGCGACCATCGGCACCTTCAAGAAGACCGGCACCGAATACACCGGCGAAATCTTCACCCTCAGCCTGCAGGCCAAGGGCGTGCGCCTCGTCCCCGACCTGCGGGCCTCGGGCGAGAACGCGCCCAGCCACCGGGTTCTGGTCGGCCGCGCCGAGATCGGCGCCGCCTGGACGAAGAAATCGAACGAGGGCCGCGAATACCTGGGCCTGAAGCTGGACGATCCGAGCTTCGCCGCCCCGATCTACGCCAACCTCTTCGATGACGAAGACGGCGAGGGCCACTCGCTCATCTGGTCCCGCCCCAACACCCGCCGCGGCGACTGATCGCCAAGGCAAAGGCCCCGGTCGAAAGACCGGGGCCGAGACTTCAACCCAAGTTTACGGTATCTGAACCCTCGGGCGCTCCGCGTTTGGGCAGCGACACTCGCCCAAGCGCCATGCGCTATGCAGCCTGCATAATTGGCGCGAACCTAGCTGGCTTCGCCGGCAAGTGCCGCACAGCGAGCGCGAACAAGCCCCATGATCTGGCCTTGGACAGCGCTTGCCGCCTCGGACTTTGCCGCGAAGCCCGGCAGCCTCACCGTCTCAACCGCATTCGTGAGGTTGGTCGTCACCTCGGCAATTGCCGCCTCTGCGACTCCCTGAGGAACGCCGATCGTGCGTGCCAACGTCAGGAAATCTCCGCGCGTCAACCGATCATCCTTGCCATTGAGCTTCAGTGCCATGCGGTCGCCGGCGAGGCCAGGGAAGACGCGCGTCGTGACCGCGTCATAAAGCGGCGCGAAACGGACCGAAGTGAAGGACTTCGCGTCGGCGTCCGCGATCTTCAGCAGGGCCAGGTTCTTGAGGTGCATATCTCCATCGGCGATAAGCCAAGCGAAGACCGCGCGACGGAAGAGGATCTCCAGGTCAGCGGTCGGGTCTGTCGACAGGGGCCGCAGACCTCGTGCCATGCGTTCTATCGTTCCGTCGTATTTCGCTGAGGCGGGAAGATCGAGGACGGAACAGAAATCTTCCAACGCCAGCCTGCGCCGATCCTCCGGTCCGCGGCGAATGTCGAAACGCTCTACGATCAGCGCAGGCGCCATGCCGTCTGGCATCGCAATTAGCGCGACATCCGGCACCGTGAAGCCTGCTGTGCGACCCAACTCCAGGCACAGCCATTCGACGACTGGCAACATCTCGAAGCCGGCTGTTCCTGCGGGCTTCAGGATATGCGTGAAGGGGAGATCAATCGCCGGCAAGAGTGTGCCGTCCGGCGCGAGGTGCATCGGCGCCTTGATCTGGACTCCCGAAAGTCTCGGCGTCTCGGCACGCGCGTACATCTTCGCAAGGTTCTGCTCGAAACTCTCCTCTATCGTGCCGCGCGCCGGGCCGGCGTATCGCCCCTTGAACCGTCCCTCCTCGACAAAGTCGACAAGCGCGGTCGAGAGATTATCCTGCGGTAAATCCGCTATGTCTTCGCCTGTTGCGACCACCGTGATGTTCGACATATACCTTTGCCCGCGCCGCAGCGCTTCACGGTCATCGCGTTCGTGCAGTACCTGGGCGAGCCAGCCCTCCGGCAGCAGCGATTCAATGAAGGCGGGAAGCTTCCCTGGTGTGGTTTCGCGGACAAGCGTCGGTCCAGCGCGCCTTTTCGCTTTCCAACGCCATTCGAAGCCGTCATGGGCCAGATGCCCAAGCGGCTCGCCATGCCAGGCCACCAGCAGATCAAGCGCCGCCTTGTTCGTCGAGGGCTTGGGTGCCCCAGGCTGCGAAAGGAGGTAGCGCTCGGCGCCTTCGCCCTCGCGATACCAGTTGTTCTCGCGCGCCAAAGCCCAGATTGCATCTGCGGCCCCATTGGGTGTGCCATGCTCTTCGACCAGGCGTGCGGCCATTTGTGCCCGCATTTCGCTTGTGATGGCACTAGCGTGCTCGCTCCGCAGGCGGAAGGATTCGAGAAAGCGCTGTCGGGGGGAAGAGACTGGAATTCGCAGTTCGCCCAGATCATCGCCCACGATTGCCGTTGCTGTCGAAGGGTGCGGCGGCGCTTCGTTCTGCACAATCTCCAGGCTGCGCAGTCGGGTGCGCTGGTTACGTCGGCCGCTGATGAACAGCCGGCCATCCGGCGTGGGCGCCAATAGGGCTGCACTCGCCGACGACAAATAGGCATCGGGATAGAGGTAATGGGCGATGCGGATCGCATGATCCAAGACGGCCGCGTCTGCATTGATGCCGTGATCAACGTAGACGCCTCGAAACAGTTGGATAATCTCACCTGCCTGCGCGCGCTGGTGGGCGCGTTTGGCATCGAGCGTTTCTCCGACTAGGTGGATAGCCATAGGATTATCCCGCATTTCAGATGCGTGAAAATTCCACAATCTGGATCGCAGCGCAAGAATTATCTCGCATCTCACATGCGCGATAATGCTAGAGGTGTCCGCGACGTACCATGCACTCGATGGCCAGATAGCTGGAAGGTAGGGCGATGGCGCATCCCGGCAGCGCCGGGACCGGGCTCTGGTCGTCCGACTGGAGCCTGCTGGGCAGTCTCCCCCCATTCGGGCAACGGTCCCTTGTGCGACGGCTGATCCAGCCGGAAGGAGACTGATGGCGCGAGGTTCGGCGCGTTGCGGCCTCGTGCCAGAGGTCGGGTTGGGCGCGGGAGCCCGCCTCGTATTCATGGGCAACATTGGAATTCGTGAGACCCCGGTCTGAATCAAGACGATCCTCTGAGACTAACGTGGCGGCACGGCTGGCGAGCGGTGGGCATCCCGTGACGGGGCAGGGCGCCTGTCTGGGGTCAAAGCCCCATCCCCCGCTTCCATTCGCTGTCCTTGGTCTGATCCGTCTCTTTGACACTCAACCCCAGAGGGGTCGGCTACGCGAGCGTGCCGCCCTCGCGGATTCGGACGAGCCGAACGCACGAGGGTGATTGCAGATCCGGTCAAACACTTCGGGCGCCTGTCGCGCG
>NZ_CBBQHX010000070.1:0-11237 GCF_964946895.1 Stagnihabitans sp.
CGTACCGAACCCGGCGGCGATCCCGGTGCCGGTGGTCGAGGCAAAGGCCGCATCGGCCATGGCAACGAAAGCCCCCGCAAGGAGGATCTTGGCAAGTGTTGAGGTGGTCAAAATGAAGCTCCCGAACTGTTGGAGCCCGCCTGAAACCACGGCCAGATTCGCCGCACAACGGAGGACCGGCAAGGGTGACATCGAAAGTTTTCCCGAACGGGAAGTTGAAAAAATCTTTCGTGTCGTTTCCCTCAATGGTTGTTGAGAAAAATGGCATTTTGCGACGGCCAGAGGTGTCGGAGTCGCGAAATGACCCCTTGCCGTTTTTCGAATCCCTGCCTAAACGCCGCCGCCCATCGGGGCAGCCCATTCGGGAACCTGATGAAGAAACCCTGTGAACACACTGAAATTGTGAAGATTACCGCCTTGAATCAGAAGAAGACACCCCTCCCCTTCGTCCCCCTCACGACCATGATCGCCCGCGCGCCGGGCTTTGCCCGACATGATCTCCGCATCAGCCAGATTGCAACCGCCGGTTATGTTCTGGCCCTCCAACTGAACGAATTCTGCCGCCCGGAACTGGCTTATTCCTCCTTTCCCCGCGCCTGGTTCGAGCACTACACGGCGATGGATTTCCTGCTTCTGGACCCGGTTCTGGAATGGGCTGCTGCCAACTGCGGTGCGGCCCGCTGGTCTGAGATAGCCGGGCCCTCGACCCCAGCAAAATCGCTGCGGGTGCTGGAGCATGCGGCCACCTACAACCTCCGATTCGGTGTGATTCTGTCGACGAAGAATCAGATGATCGGGCTTAAGCGGTGCTTCCTCTCCTGCGCCCGACCGGACCGCGAATTCACCGATGACGAGATCCGCGAACTCGACGAGCACTTCCATGACGCCTTGTCGCTGCGCTCCCTGACTAGCGACCTGACTCCGGCCTGCCGCGAGGTGATGAACATGCTGGCCATCGGCATGTCCCAGATCGACATCGCGCTGCATCTCGGCATCAGCCGGGAATCGGTCAAGAAGCGGATCGAACGCGCCCGCAAGACATTGGGTGCCCGCAACGCCTCCCATGCCCTCGCCATGGCCGTCGAGGGAAGCATCGTCAGCGCCTACGGCTGACAAAGTTAAAGCGGTTGGATGCCAATTCTCATGGCCGCGTCACCCTGAGAGCCAAGACCAGATCCGAAGGGAAACAAGCAGCTTTTCGGCCCTGATCAGCGACGCCCAAAATCACTCCCCGTGGCAGCCACAGCCGCCACGGATAACTCGTCACACCCCGGATTCCAAACCCCATCCACAAAGAGAAACGACGCCGAACCAAAGGTCCGACGCCGCACTAAGTCCCTCGTAGCTCAGGGAATTTAGCGCGAGCCTCAGAGAGCTTCAACCCGCAAAACAACTTGCGGGCATGATTTTCTGCTGCCTGACGGTTGGACGTCCTCACAGGAAAGGACTGCCCCCATGGACCTCACCTCCGGTGCCATTCTCCGACTCATCATCGCCACCCCCCTCTCCGTCACGGCCCACAAACTGGCCACCATTATCCTCGATGGCACCTCCTGGAAGGACGGCTACAACGGGCTGGAGCGCGGCACCGCCGCCTTTACCCTCACCCATCTGATCGATCTCATGGGAATTTCACGACAGCACATGAGCACGCTCCTCGGCGAACTAGATGCCTCGGGTTTGGGCCTTGAGCGCTCCAAGCCAGGTGGCAAGTTCGCGCCCTGGATATTCCGTTGGGTGCCTGTGGATAACTCGGAGGCTGGCAACAAGGACACGTCAAGCCCGAGCGAAACGTCTCTTTTATTGGAGTCTCATAACAAAACTGTCTTCATCGGAATGATCGAAATTGGGGTAGATGACGACCCGAAGCGCAAGGTCTGGCTGGACTTGATCAAGGCAGCAAAGCGCTCCCTGCCCTGCTGGAATATTGAGGCCAAGACGATTTGGGAGCGATTCCTCGCGTTCAACCGCGCCAAAGGAAACAAGTCTGTGCCGGCAGGATTCCTATTGGGCTTCATGCGGAAATGGCGACTGGTACCAGGAGCGCAGGCTCAAGCGCCAGAACCGGTCGACGCCATCGCAGACGAAAAGGTCCTCCGCGCGCAGGAAATGGCGCGGCATGCGCCGATCAAGAACCGGGCATTCCACCAGCAGGATCTCGAACGACTAATCGGTGTTGCGGCCTATCAGAGCCGAATTGTCGGGATGGCTGAGAAGCTCGGGCTTGGTCGCTTCACCGCCGCACTGGCCGTCCATGGGGAAGCCGTCAGGTTGGGTGAAATTGTCCCGTGAGAAGACAGCTCTAGGTCGCTGTCCGTCGCCGGGAAGTAGTGATCGGCCCTCATCGGTCGCTCGGTTCACTCGTTCAAGCGGCTGCTTCAGATGTTCTCGCGGGTATAGAAATGGAATGGCACGATGCGTGTGTGGTTGATGCCATCGTTTGGCGACCGCGTTGCCTTGAGCATGCCCTTGATCAGTTCCTCAGCCAATTGCCGCAGCGGGTGGGCGATGACCACCTTCAGCGTCCCATCCAGAAGTCCCGCCCTCGTGCTGTCCATCAGATCATAGCCCACCACGACCAATTCTTGCGCCCGGCCCGACGCCCGCAGCGCGGTCATCGCGCCGGTGATGCCACCACCCGACACGAACAGCGACGTCAGGTCGGGGTGCTGGGTCAGCAGTTTTTCCGTCATCTCCTCGGCCACGGCACTGGACTCGAAGGTCGACAGCGGCTCCAGTAGGGTGAAATCCGGGGCGTGTTCGCGGAAATAGGAGCGGAAGCCGCTCTCGTTCATCTCCTGGTTGCGATAGCGCGGGTTGCCCATCAGGATGCCGATCTTGCCGGGTTTCTTGCAAAGACCCTCGATCGCCCAGGCCGAGGTGCGGCCGACCTTCCAGTTGTCCAGACCCACGTAATGCACCAGACCTGCCGCCGAAAGCTGGCCGATGAAGGCAAAGACCGGAAGGCCGCGGGCCTGCAGCGTCTCAACCGCTTGCGTGACAACGGGATGCACCGCCGTGGTGATGCAGATCGAATCGCATTCGGCCCCCAAGGCCAGCGCACGGGCAGCGGTGTTCTGCGGCGAAAGATCGTCCAGGAACTCGATCCGCACGTCAATCTCGACGCCCGTGTCGGCGGCGGCGGCGGCGGCCTCGCGTATGGCGGCGGCGACGAGTTGATAGAATTGCCGGTGCGGTTGCAGAAGAAGGAAGCCAAAGCGCATCCGCTGGCGACTGGCCGCGACTTTGGCCTGTATGGTGCCAAGTCCATAGAAACCAATGCGTTCCGCCGCTTCTTGCACCAGATTGCGCGTCTGGGCGCGCACATTCCCGGCCCCAGCCAGCACGCGGTTCACCGTTGCGACAGAGACGCCAGCGGCTTCGGCAAGATCGGGGATCGTTGGGCGGGTCATGTGGATTGATCTCATTTCATATCAGATTTCGCCCCAATTTTGATATGATGAGACGAAATTTCCTGCGACACAACATCGCATCTTGATTCGAGCAACGTCAAGCTGGCATGTTCCGCCCTGTGACGAGGCGCCTCGGTCCAAGGGTCGAGGTCTGCGTCGGGGGAAATCTGAAGACAGGTCAAAGCGCCACCGCGCCGGAGTAGTTCCGGCGTCTCTGTGGTCATGCCCGCCGCTTTCTGCGGCGGCGTCCAAAGACCTGTCCGCATGGGAAACGGCGGCTTGGCCGGGGTGAGGGACGGAATGGACGATCTGAAATTCGGCACACGCAACAAGCGGGGCGATTGGGCACCAAGCGCCCCGCTGGAGATTGCTTCCGGCTGGGTCTGGCCCTTCAACCCGTTGAAATTCGTGCAGTTCGTCATCGGCTATGTCTGGCCGTGGAACGCCTTCCACATGGCGACGGCGCTGCTGTACTGGTTCTACGTGATCCCGGATCAGGCCACGCTGCAAACCCTGTCCTGGGGCTGGCCGCTGTGGCTTTATGCGGTGAACGCGGCGGCGATCTTTGTGCTTTATGGCGGGGTTGAGCTGTTCTGGTACGTCAAGCGCAAGCAGGGCACCCGGTTCAAATACAACGGCAAGTTCCCCGGCGACCAACCTTCGGACGTGTTCTGGTTCAAAAGCCAGAACATCGACAACTTTCTGCGGTCGTTCTTCATCTCGATCCCGCTGTGGACGCTGGTGCAGGTGATCTTCCTGCATGCCTTCGCCAAAGGATACGTCCCGTGGCTGGAATGGGCGCAGAACCCGGTCTGGCTGACGGTTCTGGTCTTTCTGTGCCCCGCGATCCACGAGGTGCACTTCTTCTGCATCCACCGCCTGATCCACACCGATTTCCTCTATAAACACGTCCATTCAGTCCACCACAACTCGGTCAACCCCTCGCCTTGGTCGTCCTTGTCGATGCATCCGGTGGAAGGGTTCCTGTACCACGCTGTCGCCCTCTGGCATCTGGTCATCCCGTCCAATCCGATCATCGCCCTGTTCCAGCTGCACATCGCAGGCTTCGGCGCGCTGAACGGCCATATCGGCTTTGACAAGTTGGAGATCACCGAGGACATGCCCTTGGACAGCCACGCCTATGCCCATTACCTGCACCACAAGTATTTCGAGGTGAACTACGGCGGCGACGGCCTGATCCCGCTCGATAAGTGGTTCGGCTATTGGCACGACGGCACCAAGGAAGCCGAGGCCCTGATGGATGCCCGCTTCCAGAAGAAGAAAGCCCGGCTGAACGCCAAGGCCAACACCTGAGACATCAAGATCGGTTCGCGCCCTGCTGGAGACGGGACGCGGCTGCTGGGTTGCCTGGAACCGGGCGCCTTCACCTGAAACCAAGGTTTCAAAACGCCGCAAGGCAAATGGGAGGAGACTGCAATGAAACTCGTGAAGACCCTGATGAAGGCAACCGCCGTGATGGCCCTGATGGCCACCACCGCGAGTGCCGCTGACATCGCCGTGATCGGCGGCTCGAATGACGACGCCTTCTGGAACATCATCAAGAAGGGCATCGACGATGCGACCCCGGCTGTTGTGGCCAACGGCGGTTCGGTCAACTACCTGCGTCTGGTGAACTACGACAACTTCGCCCCGGATGTCGTGCAACTGATCCAGACCGCGATCAGCCAAAAGGTTGACGGCCTGGTGATCCCGGATTGGGTGACCGATGCCGAAGACCCGGCGATCAAGCAGGCCGTTGCGGCTGGCATCAAGGTTATCCTGATGAACGCGGGCGGCGCTGACAAGGCGCGCGAACTGGGCGCGATCAACTATGTCGGCTCCGATGAATATGTTGCGGGCCAAGCCGGTGGCACCTATTTCGGCACCCATGGCCAGAAGAACGTCCTCTGCATCAACACCCTGCCCGGCACCGCCAACATCGAAGCGCGCTGCAAGGGCGTGATCGACGGCATCACCGCCGCCGGAGGCAAGGGCGCGCAACTGCCGCTGCCCTCGACCTCGTTCGGCGACCCGACGGCTGTGGCCGAGGCGATCAAGGCCGAGATGATCAAGGATGACACCATCGACGGCATCATCACAATCTCTGCCGGCGACGCCGACAGCGCCTCCGTCGCCATCGAGCAGGCTGGCAAGACCGGCAAGACCATGCTGGGGACGTTCGACCTCAACCAGGCCGGGCTGGACCGCATCAAGGGCGGCACGCAGCTGTTTGCCATCGACCAGCAGCCCTACCTGCAATCCTACCTGGCCGTGAGCCTGCTGGCTTCCGCCATCGACTTCGGCACAGCACTGCCGACCTTCCCCGTGCTGACCGGCCCGGGCATCGTGGACGCCTCCAACATCGACGCCACGCTGGCTGGCGTGTCGAAGGGCGCCCGCTAAGCCTGTCTCGGCCCGCCAGTCCGCTGGCGGGCCTTTCCAAACTCTCGGGGGAGCCCCATGAACAGCAATTCCGCATTGGGTGGCTTGTTGCGCCGTCCTGAAGCCGGGGCCTTCCTTGGCCTGATAGCCGTCCTCGCCTTCTTTGGCGTGTTCGGCGGACTGACCTTTCTGCAACCCGCCGGCATGGCCAGCTGGATGAACGTGGCCGCCAACCTTGGCGTCATCGCCATTCCGGTCGGACTGCTGATGATCGCGGGAGAGCTGGACATTTCCGTCGGCGCGATGGTGCCCTTTGGGGCCATGACCGTCGCCGTGATCTCGGGCCATTACGGCCTGAGTATCTGGGTGGGCATCGCTGTGACGCTGAGTTTTGGCGTGCTGATCGGCCTTTTGAACGGTTATCTGGTCATCAAAACCGCCGTCCCCTCGTTGATCGTCACGCTGGGCAGCCTTTTCGCCGTGCAAGGCGTGGTTCTGGGCTTGACGGTGCTGATCACCAAATCGACCAGCGTGGCGCTGAAGGTCGAGGGCCCCGCCAAGGCGATCTTCGGAGATTTCGTCTTTGGTGGCCAGGTGCAGGCCATGGTCCTGTGGTGGTTGGTCATCGCTGTCGCCTACATCTACTTCGTCCACTTCTCGCGCTTTGGAAACTGGATCTTCGCCATGGGCGGCGACAAGGTTTCTGCCCGCAATGCAGGCATCCCGACTGAACGAATGACGATCATCCTGTTCGTCCTCTCCTCCACCTCGGCCGCCTTTGTGGGGATGTGTCAGGCGATGCTGTACAACTCGGCTCAGGTGGCGGGCGGCCAAAGCTTCATCTTCAACGCCATCATTTCCGTGGTGGTGGGCGGCGTCCTGCTGACCGGCGGTTTCGGGTCGATCATCGGCATCTTCTTCGGCACGATCACCTTCGCCATCGTCAACCAAGGCATCTACTACACCAACTTCGACCGCAACTGGTCTTCGCTGATCATCGGGGTGCTGCTGCTGGTGGCCGTTCTGATGAACAACACCTTCCGCAAGATGGCGCTGTCCTATGCGCCCAAGAAGGGGGCCAAGTGATGGGCGAGACGATCCTTTCCTTGCGGAACATCAACAAGTCTTTCGGCCCGATCGACGTGCTGCACGACATCAGCCTTGAGGTGAAGGCGGGCGAGGTTCTGTGTCTTCTGGGCGACAACGGGGCAGGCAAGTCCACGGTGATCCGGCTTCTGTCGGGTGTTCACAAGCCGACTTCTGGCGAGATGGTGATGGATGGCAAACCGGTCCACTTCCGCAACCCGCGAGAGGCTGCCGATCATGGCATCGCCACCGTTCACCAGTTCGGCGGCACCTTTCCCTTGATGTCCATCGGGCGGTCCTTCTTCGTGGGCCGAGAGCCAACCCGCTGGTTTGGCCCGCTGAAGATCTACGACCGCAAGAAGGCCAATGAGATCGCGGTGAAGGCCGTGCAGAACTTCGGCATCACGCGCATCGACGACGGCGACCGTCTGGTCGGCGGCCTGTCGGGCGGCGAACGGCAGGCGCTGGCGATTGCGCGGGCCGTCCACTTCGGCGCACGTGTGCTGATCCTCGATGAACCCACCGCTGCTTTGGGTGTGAAGCAAGCCACCCACGTCCTGCGCATCGTCAACGAGGCCAAGCGGCGCGGTCTGGCCGTGATCTTCATCACCCACCAGGTCATGCACGCCATGGCCGTGGGCGACCATTTTGCGGTGCTGATCCGCGGCGCTGTCGCGGCTGACTTCCGCAAGGGTGAAAAGACCCGCGAGGAAATCACCGACCTGATGGCCGGCGGCGCCTCGATGGCCAGCCTTGAAGCCGAGATCGAAACCTACATGACCACCCACGACGGCCACCCGCCGCAGGTGGCGCACTGACCTCCCCGCCTGCCACCGGGCTCCACCCGGGGTGGGCAAACAGCAAGCCGGGCCGGGCTCTCCTCCGGCCCGGCTGACCTGACAATAAAGGCTATCACATGGCAACCTGGACCCGCGCCTGTGCGACAGGCGATATCGAGCTTGAAGACCTGATCCGCTTTGACCACGGCGCGCAGACCTTCTGCATCTACCGTTCCCCGGACGACACCTTTCACGCCACCGATGGCCATTGCAGCCACGAGAAGGTGCATCTGGCCGACGGCTTGGTGATGGATTTCACCGTCGAATGCCCGAAGCACAATGGCGTCTTCGACTACCGCAGCGGAGAGGCCAAGCGCGCCCCGGCTTGCGTCAATCTGCGCTCCTATCCCGTCAAGGTCGAAGACGGCCAAGTTTACATCGAGGTCTGACATGAGCTTCCAACTCGCCGCCTGCGCCGAAATGCTGTGGCGCGACCGCCCGATCGCGTGGCGCGCCTCCCGCCTGAAGGAAATGGGCTTCGGCGTCGGCCTGTGGAACTGGCCCGCTTGGGACTTGGGCAGGCTGGAGAAGACCGGGGCCACCTTCACCATCATGAACGGCTATCTTGAGGGCCGCCTGACGGATGCCGAGGGCTGTGCGATGCTGCTGGCCTCCGCCGCCGAGACGGCCAAGGTCGGCAAGCGGTTGGGGGTGCATCGCCTGAACCTGCACGGCACCGGGCTTGGCGACATGGGCATCCCGATCCCGAAAATCGGCGCTTTCGCCCCCGGCATGGAACAACGCGCCCGTGACACGCTGCATCGCATCTGCGACTTGGCCGAGGCCTCGGGGCAGGTCTTCACGCTGGAAAACCTCAACCCCATCGACCATCCCGGCTGCCCCTTCGGCAGCACGTCGGCGGTGCTTGGACTGGTGAGCGCCGTCAACCGCCCGCAACTGCGTATCAACCTTGACCTCTACCACACGCAAATCGGCGAGGGTGACTTGATCCGCTGGTGCGAAGCCTGCCTGCCGTGGGTTGGCGAGGTGCAGGTGGCCGACAATCCGGGCCGCTGTGAGCCGGGCACCGGGGAAATCAACTACGCGGGCGTTGCCAAGGCCCTGACAAAGTTGGGTTATTCCGGCCCCGTGGGCATGGAGGCCTTCGCCCAAGGCGAGGAAGACGCCGCTCTCGAAGCCTTCCGTTCAGCCTTCACGGTGTAATCATGGTCCAGTTCCACAACCGCCCCAACGTCGCCGACATCCGCGCCATGAAGGCGCGCGGCGAGAAAATCTCGATGCTGTACGTCACCACGCTGGAGGAGGCCGCCGCCGCCGATGCGGCGGGCATCCACATGCTGTCCATCGAAAGCCGCTTCTTTTCCCCCGAAATGCGCGAGGCTGCAGGCCGCTGTTTTGTGCAGGTGGGCCTGCCCTTTGGCCCCTATGGCGGCCTCGCCACAGCGGAAGACTACCTCCGAGCGGCCTTCAAATATACCGCGATGGGGGGCGACTGCTTCTATTGTGCGGCGTCCTTGGACATCCAGAAGACCCTGTGCGACAACCACGTGCCCATCGTCGCCCATGTTGGCCTGATCCCCAGCTACATCACCTGGACCGGCTGGCGCGCCGTGGGCAAAACCGCGCCCGAGGCCCGCGCGGTCTGGGACCACGTCAAGCAGTTGGAGGCCATCGGTTGCTTTGGTGCCGAGCTGGAGGTCGTGCCAGACCGTCTGGGCGAGATGATCAGCCGTAACACACCGATGATCATGCTGGGCATGGGCGCGGGGCCGGGGGCGGACGCGCAATACCTCTTTGCCGAGGACGTGCTGGGCTGCACCTCCGGCCACAAGCCCCGCCACGCCAAGACCTATCGCAACTTCGCCGCCGAATATGCACGCCTGCAGGCCGAACGGGTTGCGGCGTTCAAAGAGTTCATCGCGGACGTCAACACCGGCGCCTATCCGCAACCGCAGCACAACGTCCCCATGCAGGATGCTGAATTCGACGCTTTCAAGGCCGGTCTCGGCCTCTAACCCTCAAGGAAATCCCATGCTGAATGTAGCCCTTCTTGGCGCTGGCCGTATCGCCGGAGTCCATGCCACCGCCATCTCGACCAACCCCGGCAGCCGTCTTGTCGCCGTGTCCGACATCAATGCTGAGGCTGCGGGCAAACTGGCCGCAGCCTATGGCGCCGAAGCGCGCACGACCGATGCGATCCTGGCCGATGCCGCAATCAACGCCGTGCTGATCGCCACCTCGACCGATACCCATTCCGACCTGATCGAGCGTGCCACCGCCGCTGGCAAGTCAGTCCTGTGCGAAAAGCCGGTCGATCTGTCGCTGGCCCGCGCACAGGCCTGTCAGAAGGTCGTGGCGCAAAACGGCCGCCCGGTGATGATCGGCTTTAACCGCCGCTTTGACCCGAACTTCGCCGCGCTGAAGTCCGCGCTGGACAAGGGCGAGATCGGCAAGCCGGAACTGCTGTCGATCACCTCGTTCGACCCGGCCCCGCCGCCGGTGGCTTACATCAAGGTCTCGGGTGGCCTGTTTCGCGACATGATGATCCATGACTTCGACATGGCGAATTTCTTGATGGGCGGGGCTCCGGCGACGGTCTCGGCAGTCGGCTCTTCGATCGTTGACCCGGCCATCGGCCAAGCGGGCGATGTCGACACCGCGGTGGTCACGCTGACCTATGCCGACGGTCGGATTGCCGTCATCAAGAACTCCCGCCGGGCGGTCTATGGCTATGACCAGCGGGTGGAACTGCTGGGGTCCGAAGGGCTGCTGCAGGCGGGAAACATGTTGGAAAGCACCGTGGTGAAATCGACCACTGCGGGCGTGACCGGGGCCAAGCCGACCTATTTCTTCCTCGAACGCTATATGCCCGCCTACAAGGCAGAATGGGCCGCTTTCGTCACCGCCGTCAATGCTGGTTCCCCTTTGCCCGTGACGCTGGCCGATGGCGTGGCGGCTCTCGCCATGGCCGAAGCAGCAGCACTTTCCCTGCAGTCTGGCACAACGGTGCATCTGCAGAACCTTTTGACCTGAACGCCAGTCACAGCGGTCGTTCAAGCCTTGAACTTGAACGACCGCTCACCGCCCCTTGCGACGATGAGGCAGATGATTTCGGGAACAGAATTCAAATTGCCGCACGCCACATGCGGAACCGCCCCTGACCCGTGACCTCACGGACCAGCCCTTGGTCTTGCATCCACGTCATGTTCCGTTGCACAGCGGCGCGGCTGACGCCAGTTATCTGCTCGGCCATAGGTGCCGAGACCATGGGCCACTCCACGAACACCGCCCGAAGTAACTCTGGCGTCCGGCCCGACAAAGGGGACATGACAGTCCCTGCCTTGGCCGACCATGCTGCGATTTCGTCCAGATGGCGCATGGCCGTCAGGATCGCACTCTCCATTCCATCGAGCCAACGCAGCAGGCGAACCTCGGGCGGCCCCCCCGCTCGAAGGCCTCCGGCTCCACCCATGGCCAGCGGGGCAAACACGGCGGCTGTTCCTTCAGAAGCGGCGATGCGGCTGGCAGTCACCGCAGCCTCAATGCGATCTCCGCT
>NZ_CBBQHX010000071.1:0-10894 GCF_964946895.1 Stagnihabitans sp.
GTTGCCGTCCAAATCTGTCACCAGAATTGTGCCGCCATTAGCGGAACTTGTCAGTTTGAACATCAGCGCCTCAAGAGATTCCGGGGTTATGCCGCCCAGCATAGGGCAAAACGCCGCCGCTGGCATGCTGTCCACATAATCGATGCCTCGAAGCTCATTCTGGCGGATTTCCGGCATCGCGCCCTTCGTCATGATGCCGAAGGGATTTTCTTGCTGGAGCAGGTCCACGGGAAAACGCTGACCCTCTCGTCAGGCCGGGTCATCCCGACCCGTTGGGTTGGCGAGCAGCATGTCCGTGAGGACCTCGGCTTCATCCCCAGCTTTGCTGACTGGGCGCGGTCGATCCGGGCCGAGCCCTGGATGGGCCGGACCCAGAAGATCGAGACCGAGGTCGATCCGCATCTGGCGATGCCCCATGCGGGAGGTCACCTGACATGAGCCGAGTATATCAGAACCTCGGTCTTCCGCCTGAAGCCTCTCCCCTCACGGTCGTCCGGACGGCGATCCGCCGGTTGCATCCCGACACGCTGGCAGTCCGCAGCTGGCGCGAGGCACGCAAGCGCTATTACCGCGACCTCTTGCAGGCCCATGCCGCGGCGCAGGCCGCCGCCGAAAATCCCCAGCCCGCCGAAGTGGGCTGATCTCTCCCCAAATTGCAACCCACCCTGACCCGGCTTAGTGGCTCGGGTTTTTCATTCTGAAAGGAGCCCATCGTGGCTGACTATTTCACACACTTCTCTTGCGTCCTGGACGTGGGCACGGCTGAAAAAGCAATTGCGGCACTCGACCTCTTCCTGCGCTTGCGCGAGGAAGACGAGGCCTCGGATGATCCGGAGTTCTCGGGTTTTGCGCTGGCGCTGCAAGATGGCCCGGGCAGTACGGTGCTCTGGTTCCATGACGATGGGCAGGGCGATGTCGAAGGGGTCATCCGCTGCGTGCTGCGCATCGCGGAAGACCTCGATCTCACCGGCCTCTGGAGTTTTGACTATGCCAACACCTGTTCCCGGCCCCGGCTGGAGGCGTTCGGCGGCGGCGCGCATGTCATTGACCTCGGTGCGCGCAAGAGTCTCGGCTGGATCAGCACCCATGAATGGCTGACTGCTGCGCTGAACGGCGAGGACATCGATGCTGTGGAGGCGCTCGTCGCATGACCACAGTTGTTCCGTCTTGCGCGCCCGCCTCTTTCCCCGTCTCGGAATTTGGCCGCAGTGCCGATGGCCTGATCGTCGCCCGGATCGGCGATGCCGCCTATGCCATGATCCCCACGGCTGATAGCCGGTATTTCTTCGGCAGCGGCTGGCGTCTCTCCAAGCCCCTGTCGGACTGGAAGCGGTCAGACTTCTACGGCCATGGCGGCGATGTTGCTGACGAGGCTGCTTTCCGCGCCCTCGTTCAGGAACAGGCCGAGCATCAAGGCGAGAAGGCCACCCTCGGTCGGCAGGAGTTCCGCGCCCATGCCAACACGCCCTGGGGACCATCGCAGGGCGCGGTTCGCTACGGCGAGGGCGTGTTTTTCCACTCGACCTCCGGCCATGGCGGGTTCCACCTGACGGTGGATCGCAATGCCCGAGTGCATCCGCTGCTGCGCGATGCCAGTGGTTACTACGAAGAGGACGCGGCCTGGGCGGCCGTCGCGACCGCTTGGCCGGATCTCTTCACAGGTCTGGAACGCCGTCAGGCTGAGAAAACTCTGCGCCATAGCTGGCCAGATGCCTGGGTGGCGATCCATGGCCGGGCGCTCAAGCCCGGTGAATCTCGCACGCGCGATGGCGAAGCCTTTGCCCGCGATCATGCAAGCGATTGGGTCGTGATCTCGGCGATCTATTCCGACCAGCATCGCGGTTTCACCGAGGCGATTGCCACGCGCGGCGGACGGCGCGAACCCCAATCCGAGGAGCGCCGCTTCCTTGTCCCCTCGGGGGACTACAAGGTCGGCACCTTCGGCTTTGTCATCGATGAGTCGCGCCATGCCGTCTATGACGGCCCGTCGAGTTTCATCGGCTGGCGCGGCAGGGCAGGGGGGTGATCCCCAGATGGCGGGCGCACGGCTTCTCGGTCGGGCACTCGCCAGAGGGAGAGATAGGCGGGTGGTCCCGTGACGGGTTTCAGGGTGGGAGAGAGTCTCCTGCCGCCTGTCGCGGAGTGATCCAGATGACCGCACCCATCCCCCAAACCGCCTTCCGTGGTCCCGGCGACAACTTGATCGGCGGGGTTCTTGCCCATCTGCGCCTTGCGGACCGCTTGCCCCTGCGGGTCAGCTGCCTATGCGGCGCGCATTGGGATGATCCGGCGCTCGATCAGTTGTGCATCAACCGCGAGGTCGATCTCGGCACCTTCGGTGACCTCGCGGCTGCCATAATCGTAGCTCGCACCGCAGTAACTTCCGGTCTGATCGCCGCAGGCCGCGATCCGGCCCTGCGTCTGGCGCCGCAGTTCATCACTATTCTCGATGCCGAGCACTGCCTGGTGCTGGCAGGTGACGTGCAGGCAGGCCTGATCCGCTGGTGCGCGCCGGTCGACAGCGATGCCGAGGCGCGGCGCGTGGTGACCGACGCCTGCGGGCTTCGAGCCGCGGCCCGCGCGGCGACCGACGTCGGCGATCCCGCGTCCGCTGCTGCGCTGCTCACCCGCGCCCGCTCGCTGGAGGGTCGTCTGGTCGACCCGTTCTGGCGGGATCTTGCAGCTGCCGCCGTCGATCTCGTTCTGGCGGCCTGACCTTTCCCCTTTCCGGAAACCCACCCCCGGCATTTGGCCGGGCCATGCAAATAGAGGAACCGCTCATACCCCAATTGATCGCAACGACCGTCTATCGGATCGATGAACTTCCCGAGGGCGCCAAGGACAGAGCCCGCGCCTGGTATCGCGAGGGCGGTTTCGACCATGACTGGTACGATGCCGTCTACGAAGATTTTCAACGCATCGCGGACATTCTCGGTATCCGCCTGAAGATCCGGAACACCCGCCTTTCCGGCGGCCGCACGCGGCAGGATCCCTGCATTTGGTTCAGCGGCTTCTGGTCGCAAGGTGATGGCGCGGCTTGGGAGGGCGTCTATTCCTACCGGAAATCCGCCGCAGCCGAACTTCGCGCCTATGCGCCGAAGGACAAGACCCTGCACCGGATCGCGGAGACCTTGCAGGCGGCGCAGCGACAGAATTTCTACCAACTGCGCGCCGAGGTCACGCATCGCGGCAATTACTACCATGCCTTCACCATGGCGGTCTCTGTGCACCGGGATAGTGCGGCTGCGGCCGAGATCATCGGCGATGCCGAATCCATTGTCACGGATGCGCTGCGCGATCTCGCCAATTGGCTCTACCGCCAGCTTGAACAGGAATACGCATACCTGACCTCGGACGAGGCTGTGGACGAGACGCTGATCGCCAATGGCTATACCTTCACCGACGAAGGCCGGCGGTTCGGATAGCTGCCCTGCAACCCTTCCATCCCCGTCCCGGGGCCCGGTTTTGCCTCAACGGTTGCTGTCGATCCAGCGCGACAGCAACTGCCGGTCCCGAAAGCATTCGTCTGGCACGGCGCGGCGTTTGATCCGCGCAAGCCGTTCGGCAAAGGCGACCTGCTTGGAGGTCGGATGGCTGATGTCAGCAGGTTTCAGCTTCGCCTGCGCCTCAATCCAGGCGCTGAGCGAGCGGCGGTCTTGCTGGACTTCCCAAGGCAACAGGCTCTGGTTGCGGAGCGCCAGCGACCGCGCGTAGGCGATCTGGCGTTCAGTGGCGGGCAGGGCAAAGGCGGCAGCGTCCATGATGGATCTCCCATGTGGATCGTCCTTCCAATATAGAACATATAGAGAACAAAATCAACTCCGCGACCGCAAGAGAGGGAGAGTTGGGTTGGAAATCGGCGTGTTCGGGTGGGTCGAGAGCACCGCCGGGGCACCCATTTCACCCCTGATCCGGAGGATTTCCAAATGACCCACGCTGCAATTGCCAAGGAACCCGTGACCCTCGTGCCCGAGGCGCGGCGCATGGCATTCCTGCCCGCGCTCTTCAGCCCCGCCCTGACGCTGATCGGCGAGCGCGCCGTCTATCAGTTCATGTCCTGGCTGGCCCCCGACGACTACACAGGTGGTCTCTGGTATTTCCACGAGCGGGACGGCCAGCCCCTGTTCATGTCGCCCGACGCCGACAAGAGGTTCCGCATCTTTTGCGAGACCAACGGCTATATGGGCGAGGTTTCGGCCGAGGCCGCCGGGATCATCGCCACCCTCTTTGCGCTGTCCCATCTCTCGTTCCGGCATGAGGCCGACCAACTGTCCGAAGCCTACATGCGGCTCTACGAGTTCGCGGGCGACCATCCCGAGGCAGGCGAGATCTTTAAGGCGATCGACTGACGCGGGCACCCCGCAAGCCGACTGGAAATTCCTGACCCTTTAGCACCCTCCTGCGGTTTCGTCGGGGGGTGTTTGCATTTGGCTGGCCTAGTTCGGCACGGGCGGCATTCGCCATTCGTCGACCGCTGCTGCGTGAGGATTTCAGCGGCTGGGTGGCCCCGGGTTTCGACAGGACTTTGCCAAGTGATCATTGTTGCGGCAGGTATTGGGGCGGTGAGCGAGGGCAAGGGCCGCACCGTTAAATCATCATCGAGTTCTGCGGTTTGTGATGGAGTCTCAGCAAGATCGACCTGCATCTTGGTCTAGACGGAGCGCTCGTTCGAATCTTGTCCCTTGTCTGCCACCATGCTGGCAGCCCTGACTACGGTGAAGCGGCGGGCGCCGCGAGGCAGCAGGGGCGGGGGGAGGCGCAATCTGGCCTGGCTGGTCGACCGAGGTGGTTTCATCGCCGGTAGTGCCTGTCCTCGCTCTCTTGTCGGGCCTTCAGGGTCGCCCTGATCTCTGTGGTTCTTCTGTTCCAGCCCGCGTCCAACGGCCTCTAGTGATGGGCTGATCTGCCCGAAGAACGTCTTCGCCTCGACCGCTTCGGCGCAACAGCGTCGTCACAACTTTCTTCCCCTGTCGGTGCGGGCACCGCCATTCCTCGCGGGACAAGAAAGTTCCTCCTGTGCTGTCAGGGCCCCAAGGGGGTGCGCCAGCGGTCGCCTCCGGGCTGTCGATCGCCATCGAGGCCGCAAGGACGCGGGCCCGAAACAGCAAAACGGAGAAAGAACATGGCGACCATCGGCACCTTCAAGAAAACCGGCACCGAATACACCGGCGAAATCTTCACCCTCAGCCTGCAGGCAAAGGGCGTGCGCCTCGTCCCCGACCTGCGGGCCTCGGGCGAGAACGCCCCCTCCCACCGGGTTCTGGTCGGCCGCGCCGAGATCGGCGCCGCCTGGACGAAGAAATCTAACGAGGGTCGCGAATACCTGGGCCTGAAGCTGGACGATCCGAGCTTTGCCGCCCCGATCTACGCCAACCTTTTCGATGATGAAGACGGCCAGGGTTCGAGCCTCATCTGGTCCCGCCCCAACACCCGCCGCGGCGACTGATCGTGCACAAGCAAAGGCCCCGGTCGAATGACCGGGGCCGAAGCGTTTCGACGCCTGTCGCTCGCGCCTATCTGCGTGAGGCGAATAAGAGGGTCCGCTCCACAAAGTCGGTCAATTCCGCATCGTTGATCGCCGCTACCTGCCAGGCGGGATTGGAGTCATGGTGGAAACGGTTTGCATAACCGAGCAGCCCGCGCAGTTCTGCAATATCAGCTGCAGAGAGTATCTCGTTTGCCCGACCAACACGCTGTTCACAGTTGCCGATGAACGGCCCTAGCAGCGTACCCGGCGGAAAGAATTCCGGATAGGCCACGCGCATGAAAGCCTCCAGAATCGGCCGAAGCGCCGTGGCGACTGCGCGTTCCTGATTGGGATCAGCGGCCCGCAGATAGCCACGAACAAGGTCATGTCGCTTGTCGTGCTCGGAAATGCTATCATTCCGCACGTCCCAAGTCGCAATATCCGAGCCGACGACCGCCCTGTTGATGCGCAGCGCAACGACCGCATTCCTGTCGGCCTGCTCCCACAAATTGCATAGAAACGCCTTCGAATGAGATAGCACGATGACTTGCTGAACCCGCCGCCCCATCGCCAGTATCTCCTCACGGGTGCGCAGCGTGCGGTGTTCATCCAAGCTGGTCATCGGATCGTCGATGACGACGATCTTGTTGGCCAGATTGGGGTCCTGTTCGAGCGAAGCAAAGAAGAATGCCAGCGCAAGCGTGTTCCGGTCTCCGGCACTCAACGTGTTTCGGAAAGAAGGTCCTGCCTCGGCAGTCAGATTGACGTTCTGCTCATTGATGACAACGCAGTAGGATGCAGAAGAACCCGAACGCATGTTGACGGATTGGACCTCGCCCAGCCGGAACGAAGCACCAAAGCGGCGCAAGAAATCGTTAATGGCAGCTTCATAGGCTGGAAAGATTTGCTCCCGGTAATGATCGAGCGCTGTGCGGGCCTGCGTGCGAAGGAGTTCGGTCGCCCCTTTCGCTTCCTTTTCGGCAAGATAGGCATCACAGCGCTGCGCAATTGCAGGGCCAAACCTTGCCTTTTGTGCATTCAGCTTCGCCAGATCACTTGTCAGCGCGGCTAGATCATCGGCCTGTGCCTGCTCCTTGATGATATCGAGCCGGGCATTCGCACCAAGCACGCTGGCAGAAAGTGCGGCAACCTCGGCAATTCGCGCGCGATAGTTCTGAACAGCACGGTGAGCCTCTGGCGTCAGCCGCATCTGATCCAGCGGCGCAGCGGCCTTCTCCCGGAGCTGTCCAAGAACGGCCTCACGCGCAGCGCTCCAATCACGGGCGATGGCTGCGGTATCAATCGCGATTTCCGGAAGTTCGGCGAAGTCCTTCCAGAACTCATGTGTCTGCGCGGCCGTACGGATATTGCGTTCAAAGGCAGGAGGGACGTCACCGCCATGCGCGTCCCGAACGGCGATCCCGTTCTGACGAATGGCTCCTTTCAAGTCGTCATAGGCTTGCGAGAAATAGGCGCGGTAGTGCGCGATGATATCTGAGCCCGCGAGATCCTGGGCGCAGAATGGGCAGATTTCACCCTGCAGCCCCTGGGATGCCCGCACTATCCTCGGCATCCCGTCTGCAACCCAGTTCTCGCCGCCGTGACCCAGTTTGGCGATATGTTCCCTAACGCGTGCAGCCGCTCCCGCTTCGAGACCGGGCAATCCACGTTCCAGAATCTGGTCAATGGCATCAAGATCAAAATCCGGCAGGCCAAATTCCTGAAAACCGGGGCGCTGACGGATTGCATCGGATGCTCGAGCGGCGGCCAGGCGACGCTCTGCTTCCTGAATTTTGGCATCAATGGCCTCATCCCGTGCCAAGGCGCAAAACGGATCGACTTTGTAAGGTCCGCGCGCAATTGCGGGAATGGCATCGGCCAGATCACGGAGAGCTACGTTGTGCTCCTCGATCCGCTGCACATGAGTCTGAAGTGCGGTGCTTAGAGCAACGCCTAGCTCCCCAAGGATAAGTTCATGCAAACCCTGACGATGCGCCGCCTGAATTTCGATCCCGGAGCACACGTTGGTCGAGACAAAAGCATCATCGAAAATGGCCAGATCGGCGAGATGCCGGTTCCAGACACCATTTTGAAATACAACATTTCCAGCGGGATGAGAAATGATGACATGCGGCGGATGTTGTGAACCCAGTCGCTGGCGCTCGGCCACCAGCACGGGGTTATTGGTTGCCAGAGAGCGAAGTATCTCCGCAATGGTTGTTTTGCCACGCCCGTTCTCACCGTAAATCAGTGTGAGCGGCGTAAGCGGCTGTGGTGGGCTGACATTGTCAAATTGTCCAACATTCCTGAGAAGATTAATTCGGCTAAGCACTTGTCGAAACCCCCACATTGATATCACGACATTGCTAACCACCCGAGATGATGATCGCAATCGGCCCGTCGGTCAGTTGGGCCATACAATCGAGGGTTTAGCCGCGCTTTGCCTGAGGGACAGCTAACACGACACCATTCTTCCCGGGCGGCGGCCGACCGTAATGGCCAAATCCTTCAAATGTGCTGCTGCGATGTTTGGCACCTCCCGGCATGCCGCCGGGACCGGGCCCTGGTCCTTCGGATTGGAGCCTGCCGAGGCAGTCTCAACCCATTCGGGCGACTGTCCCTGGCGCGAAGAGGGAGAGGGGTGCCGGGACGGGTCAGGTCCGGCGGGTAAGAGAGAGCGCTGATCGGGCCTGAACCGTTCCTGCTCTCTTGAGGATTTCCCGATGAACGACCTTTCTCCGACGATCATTGCGCAAGCGCCGGTTGCCTCTGCTTCCGCCATCCTGGTTGCGGCAGGCCTTTTGCTGCCGTCGCTCGAACGCGGGCAGCGCATCGACAGTGCAGCGTTGCGCATGGCTATGGAAGCCTCCTTCGGCGCTTCCGATGCGTCCGGCCTTTGGGACTGGAAGGCGGGCTATGAGGCCTGCGAGGCCGCGACCGTCCTCTTCCTGCGAAAGTACGGCCGCGCGATCTTCCGCCAAGCCGACGCACCTACGGCGCGATTTGCCGCGCTCTCGAAGATCGTCGGCCTTTTGCCGAGCCATACGCGCCGCTCCGAGGAAAGCCAGGCACGGCAGCAGTTCTCAACACCGATCCCGCTCGGGTTCGCAGCGCTGAACGCAGCGGCAATTGGGCCCAATGATGTGGTGCTGGAGCCTTCGGCTGGCACCGGCCTCTTAGCGATCCTTGCGGAAATCTCCGGCGGCTTACTGATCCTCAACGAGTTGGCTGACACCCGAGCGGACCTCCTCTCCTCCCTCTTTCCGGCCCTTTCGGTCAGCCGTTTCGACGCGGCACAGATCCATGACCATCTCGATCCGGCGGCGGTGCCGTCGGTCGTGCTGATGAACCCGCCGTTTTCCGCGATGGCAAATGTCACCGGCAAAGTTCAGGGTGCGGCATTCCGGCATATAGCCTCTTCCCTCGCGCGACTCGTCCCGGGCGGGCGCCTAGTCACAATCACCGGTGCAGGCTTTGGGCCTGACCTGCCCGGTTGGCACGACGCCTTCGTCCGGCTCCAAGGAAGCGGACGTGTGGTGTTCTCGGCGGCGATCGGTGGCTCGGTCTATACGCGGCATGGCACGACGTTTCCGACTCGGCTGACGGTGATCGACAAGAACCCGGCCGAAGATCCGACGCTTTTTCCGGCCTCGCCGGGCATGGCACCTGACGTTGCGACCTTGCTCGGCTGGCTTGCTGAACATGTACCGCCGCGTCTGACGGTCGACTTGCCCAAACCGCCGTCGCCGACGCAGCCCTCCGCTGCACGCTCGGTCCACGGTTATCTGGCTCGTGCAAACGCCGCCCCGGTGGCCCGCAAACCCGGCGGCACGCCCCCTGCCGTCGAACTCGGCTATGAGCCCATCGACGCGGTCCCGCCTGATGCCGCCCGCCTGTCGGACGCGATCTACGAAGAATACGGCCTCCAATCGATCCGGATTCCCGGCGCCGTGCCGCATCCGACCAAGCTGGTGCAATCCGCTGCCATGGCCTCGGTCGCGCCGCCGCGGCCGACCTATCGGCCCATGTTGCCTGCGGACATCTGCCAGCGGCTGTCGGACGCCCAGCTGGAGACGGTAATCTATGCCGGCGAGGCCCATTCCGACCATCTTGCCGGAAGCTGGACCGTGGACGAGACTTTCGACACGGTCGGCGCTGCTGCTGACGGAGTGGCTGGCTCGGTCCGCTTCCGTCGCGGCTTCATGCTGGGCGATGGCACGGGGGCAGGCAAGGGCCGCCAATCGGCCGGGGTCATCCTCGACAACTGGCAGCGAGGTCGGCGCAAGGCAGTCTGGATTTCGAAATCCGACAAGCTGATTGAGGACGCGCAACGCGACTGGTCGGCCCTTGGGCAAGAACGGCTCCTGGTCACGCCGCTGTCGCGCTTCGCCCAAGGCAAGCCGATCACCTTGTCGGAGGGCATCCTCTTCACCACTTATGCGACGCTCCGCTCGGATGATCGAGGCGAAAAGGTCTCTCGCGTCCGTCAGATCGTGGACTGGCTGGGCCGCGACTTTGACGGCGTCATCATCTTCGACGAAAGCCACGCCATGCAAAATGCAGGAGGCGGTAAGGGCGAGCGTGGCGATGTCGAGGCCTCGCAGCAGGGCAGGGCAGGCCTGCGCCTGCAACACGCACTGCCCGACGCCCGCATTGTCTATGTCTCTGCAACCGGGGCCACGACGGTCCACAATCTCGCTTATGCCCAGCGGCTTGGCCTCTGGGGCGGGGAGGATTTCCCCTTCGCTACCCGTGCTGAATTCGTCGAGGCAATCGAGGCCGGCGGCGTTGCCGCCATGGAGGTGCTGGCTCGGGATCTTCGCGCCCTCGGCCTCTACACCGCAAGGTCGCTTTCCTATGACGGCGTCGAATATGAGCTGATCGAACATCAGCTGACCGAAGAACAGCGCCGCATCTATGATGCTTACGCGGGCGCTTTTGCTGTCATCCACAACAACCTCGATGCGGCTATGGAGGCGGCCAACATCACCGGGTCGGACGGCACCTTGAACCGACAGGCTAAATCCGCCGCGCGCTCGGCATTCGAATCCACCAAGCAGCGCTTCTTTGGCCACCTTCTGACCGCGATGAAGACCCCGACTCTGATCCGGTCTGTCGCTGCCGATCTTGCTGCAGGCCATGCCGCCGTCATCCAGATCGTCTCGACCGGCGAGGCGCTGATGGAGCGGCGCTTGGCGGAAATCCCGACCGAGGAATGGAATGACCTGACGGTCGATGTCACGCCCAGGGAGTATGTTTTATCCGGAGTTCCGGATAAGACACAATATGCCGCGTCCGCGTTATGCAGAGCGCGTCGCTTCATGTCGTTGATATGATGTTTCATTTTTGGATCTCCACTCGGCATAATCATGATGCCTCTGCTCTCAACCGCAGAAGGACACCCCGACATGACCTCCCCCTCCAACT
>NZ_CBBQHX010000072.1:0-10384 GCF_964946895.1 Stagnihabitans sp.
TGAGAGTTGGAGGAGGAGGTCATGTCGGGGTGTCCTTCTGCGGTTGAGAGCAGAGGCATCATGATTATGCCAAGTGGAGATCCCAAAATGAAACAGCATATCAACGACATGAAGCGCCGCGCTCTGCATAACGCGGACGCGGCATATTACGTTGGCTCGTATCTTCAGCATTCCTTCCCGGTTCAACTCTATGAACCGTTCACCGATGGTGAAGGCAATCTGTCCTCACGCCCGGTGTTCCGCGATGGTCAGCCGGTCGAATGCCGCGAGGCCGTGCGCCGGCGCGATGAAATGCTGGAGCACCTCGGATCGTTGCCCGCAGTTCCGGGCGCGCTCGATCAAGTGATCCAGCATTTTGGGACGGAGATGGTCGCTGAAGTGACGGGACGGTCGCGCCGCATCATCCGCAAGGGCGAAGGTTCGACGGCACGACTTGCCGTGGAAACTCGCGCGCCATCAGCCAACCTAGCCGAGACCTCGGCCTTCATGGATGATCAGAAGCGCGTGCTGATTTTCTCCGATGCCGGTGGCACCGGGCGCAGCTATCACGCCGAGCTCTCGGCCAAGAACCAGAGGTTGCGAGTTCACTATCTGCTCGAACCAGGCTGGAAAGCCGATGCCGCGATCCAAGGCCTTGGCCGCACGAACCGGACCAACCAAGCACAGCCCCCGCTGTTCCGGCCGATCTCGACCGATGTGAAGGCGGAGAAGCGCTTTCTCAGCACCATCGCCCGCCGCCTCGATACGCTGGGTGCAATCACCCGCGGGCAGCGTCAGACCGGCGGGCAGGGACTGTTTCGACCCGAGGACAATCTCGAAAGCCTCTATGCGCGAGACGCGCTGCGCCAACTTTACCTTCTGATCGTGCGCGGCAAGATCGAAGGCTGTTCGCTGCAGCGCTTCGAGGCGGCAACCGGCCTGAAGCTGATGGATAGCAATGGCATCAAAGATGATCTGCCGCCGATCACCACCTTCCTGAACCGGCTCCTGGCCCTGACCATCGAGATGCAGGGCATCCTCTTCACGGCCTTCGAACAGCTTCTTGAGGCGCGGATCGACGGGGCGATGGCCTCGGGCACATATGATCTCGGGCTGGAAACCTTGCGCGCCGAGAGCTTCCGCATCACTGACCGTCAAGTGATCTACACCCATCCGACCACCGGAGCAGAAACCCGTCTTCTCTCCATCACGGAACGCCGTCGCAACCGACCGCGCCTGTTGGACGAAGCGCTCGCCGAACTCGACGATCCGCGAGCCGTCCTGATGATCAACAGCCGTTCGGGCAGGGCGTCAGTCCAAGTGCCGACCACCAGCCTCATGCTAGACGACGGCGAGATCGAACGGCGCGTGCGACTGATCCGTCCCACGGAAAGTCAGAACATCGCCGTCCGCCTGATGGGCGGCACGCAATGGGTGGAGACAGACCGCCCCACCTTTGTGGCCGCCTGGAATGCCGAAGTGGCAGAGGTGCGGGAGTTTACCGACGCCACATTGCATGTGGTTTCAGGCCTTCTCCTTCCAGTCTGGAAGCGCCTGCCCCAGGACGAAACCCGCGTTTATCGCCTTCAGACCGATGACGGCGAGCGGATCATTGGACGAAGGGTCTCTCCCGCCTGGGCTGCAACAGCAACCGGGGCTGGGGTGCCCAGCCTCTCCGCCGACCAGGCCTATGCTGCGCTGATCGAAGGCAAGACGATCATCGATCTGACAGAGGGCCTGCAACTGCGCCGCTCCCGCGTCATGGGGGTAAACCGGATCGAGTTGACCGGGTTCACCGAAGGCATGCGCGAGCGGCTGCGGGCTTACGGCCTCTTCAGCGAGATCATCTCTTGGAAACTCCGCTTTTTCGTGCCGGTCGGACCTGATGGTACGGGAGTGCTTGCCAAGCTTCTCAACCTCTGGCCTATCTCCCGCATTTCTGAGCGTGAGGTTGCCTGATGTCCCGTATTGATGCCGCAAATTTGGCGCAGCGCCTTGGCCAGCAGGCCGAGGCTGTCTGCCGAAGCTATCTCTCGAACGGGCGCAGGCAGGGCAACTATTGGCAGGTTGGCGATGTGCGCAACACGGCAGGGCGCTCCATGTTCGTGCGCCTTACAGGTCCCGCTTCGGGTAAAGGTGCCGCTGGCAAGTGGCAGGATCCATCCGAAGGCAGCCACGGTGATCTCCTCGACGTCATCCGCGAAAGCCTTGGGCTCAGCGACTTCGCCGATGTGATCGAGGAGGCCCGCCGCTTCCTCAGCTTGCCGCAACTGGAACCGGTGCTGCATACCCCAACACTCAACATTGCACCCGCGCCCTCTGGTTCGTCAGAAGCGGCACGGCGGCTTCTCAGCATGTCTGGCCCGCTCAAAGGCTCGCTGGCGGCAACCTATTTGCGGTCACGCAGCATCACCAATCTCCGCGAAACCGGCGCCCTGAAGTTCCACCCCAACTGCTACTATCGGGGGCAGGGCGAGGATCAGACCGAGACCTGGCCGGCCATGATCGCTGCCGTCACCGACCTCGAAGGCAAGGTCACCGGGGTGCACCGCACCTGGCTTGCGCGCGATGGCGGCTCAAAGGCGCCTGTCGACACACAGCGGAAGGCGATGGGGGATTTGCTCGGCCACGCGGTCCGGTTCGGGGTAGCCAAAGAGGTCATGGCCGCGGGGGAGGGAATCGAGACCGTGCTCTCCATCCGACAGGCCCTGCCCAAAATGTCGATGGTCGCAGCGCTGTCAGCCGGACATCTCGCAGCCCTCCTCTTTCCGACACATCTGCGCAGGCTCTATATCGTCCGCGACAACGATCCGGCGGGGGACGGTGCAAGGGATAGCCTGGTCGCCCGGGCGCACGCGGTCGGGATCGAGGCAATCACGCTCTCGCCCATGTTGGGGGATTTCAACGACGATCTTGTCACCCGCGGTCTGGATGCACTTCGGGCGCATATCCGGGTGCAACTCGCGCCGGAGGACGTCAGCCGCTTCCTGACGCAGGATCATGTGAACCGTCGAAGCGGGTGATCCCAGAGGTCCGATTTCATCACGGGCTTACGGCTGCAGTTCCATAAGCGGGACCACGCCTCGGCCTTCTAGAGGGCGAGCGGCCCACAAGCGGTCCGGTCAGGCAATGGCGGCGCCCGACTATTTTCCGCCGCCGCCAGAGGCGGCTTTGCATCGCGAGGCAAAATAGCCGGGCTTTGCCATCGAGGCCCTCGCAAAAGGCTCGGGCTGCCAGACCGGACCGCTTGTCGGCTTTTCGTCGCCATGAAGGCCGCGACGGTCGCGGTCCAGACGATGGAGCATCCCATGTACGCCCATGACGAATTCGAACCCGATCACACCTCCTCGCCGACCGAAACCATGATCCAAGACCTGCAGCTTTTTGGCTACCGCCCCGCAGCGGGCGAGGCCGACCCCCGGGTCACGCCCGAAGACCACGTCATCCAGACCGCCGTCGCCGACATCTTCGACGCCCTGATTTCCACCATGGCCGACACCAGCCTCGATTTCGACCTCGACGAGATCCTGTGGTCGACCGTCAACACCTTCCACCGCGCCGCGGAGCGGATCGAGGCCAAGCTCGACGACAACGAGCAATCGCAGAAACGCCTTCAGCGCGAACAGGACGGCTCCGAGGTGAAATCCGTCCAGCTTGAAACCCTGATCGACATCGGCCAGGGCCTGATCGACCGGCGTGAGAGCATGGAACTCTTCCGCGAAACCGCTGCCGACCTCTTCCTCAAGGCCACCGGCACGCACTGGTCACCGCGTTCGGGTTCGCGCACCAGCCATCGCCACCTGACCGCCGCGATGATCGACAGCCGCGACTTCATCGCCGCCAAGAAACGCGCAGAAACCGAGAGCCTGGTGCCTCCGGGGCCCAAGGTTGCCTTCTCGGGCGGCGACACCACCGATCACCGGCTGATCTGGGACCGTCTCGATAAGATCCACGCCAAGCACCCCGACATGGTGCTGTTGCATGGTGGATCGCCCAAGGGCGCCGAGCGTATCGCGGCCACTTGGGCCTCCAACCGCAAAGTGCCGCAGGTCGCCTTCAAGCCGGACTGGACCAAACACGCCAAGGCCGCCCCCTTCAAGCGCAACGACCAGATGCTGGACTGCATGCCGATCGGTGTCGTGGTCTTCCCGGGCACCGGCATCCAGGACAACTTGGCCGACAAAGCCCGCAAGATGGGCATCCCGGTTTACCGCATGGCGACGGGCAGCGCGTGAGCGCTGCCCAGCACAAAGCTGAACCACGAACTAGAATGAGTCCGATGCCGTTTCGCAGCAGCAATGCCAGTCGTGTCATCGGAAATGAGCCAGCTCGCGGGAAGATCCGTACCATGCCGGTGCCACGACCTCCCAGCAGTCGGGGTCAGCTTCCTTCCACATTCCTAAAGGGTGAAACGGACCAGTCTTTCCTGCACTTCTTTTGCAGGTAACCTGCATCTTGGATGTGCGGCTAATGTACTCAAACCGCCATGCAGGCGATCAACGTCTACATGCGCCCCGTCCGCCAGTTGATCGAAGACCCAAAGAACGCCGTGCATATCGAGTTGCTCGGCCGTGGCGAGTTTTCGCAGCGTGCCGTCCCCCGTCAACAGTCCCCAGCCGCGCGACTCGGCGATCGCAAACGCAAAGGTGTCGGGGGTAGAAAGCTGGACATGTTGACGATTTACTATGGTTGCCCGCAGAACTTCGACTGGTGTCAATTCCTCGATCCGCAGGCCAAGCTGTATCAGCCTGTTGCCAAGTTCACCGAAGAGCTCTCGTGCAAAGAGCAAGTCGGGCACAGCAAACTCGAATGGCAGTAAGAACATTTCCTCGAGAAGGTCAGCCCTCTCGAGGTCAATAAGTATTGATGTATCCGAAACGAGAATGGGCACCTATCAAACCGCCACCTGATCCAACCGCTTATCGAGTTCGCGCACGGAAATACCGAGGAGTTCAGCGGCGCGCGACTCCCCTATGACACCTTCAGCGAGAGCTCGATAGCAAAGACGCTCAAAACGCCGGGGTTCCTCCACCTCAGGAGCCATGCTCTCCGGTTCCTCATAGGGAGCGGCACGCCATCCTCGCTCGGCGAAAACCTTAAACAACGCTGCACATGCCGATTGGCTTATGATCCCCAAGTCTTTGCAGCGATAGGCGAGCGCCTGGATGCTCACACCAAACCGCTTTTTCAGGGCAACCAACTCTCCAATGCTTATAGATGAGCGGTGTGCACCCATCTCCGCGCGCAGAACGTCAGCAGGCATCAGGAATGCACCAGCAAAACGGTGAGCCGCCTTCTCTTCGTCAACGCCACCAGATGGAGCTATGACCATGTGGCCAAGCTCGTGAGCGAGATTGAACCTCTTGCGCTCTGACCAAGTGCTCTGCTTGATCACGATCACGCGGGCTGCCTCTCGCTCTTTACGGCGCACCTTGGCCGCAAGCCCATCCACGTTATCCAGGTCGAGAGACAGAACCTTTATGCCCCGCTCCTCCAGTAGTTCAGCAAGCTGGGGAATAGGATCATTCCCTAGGCCCCAATCCTCACGAACTGAGCGTGCAGCATCTTCGGCATCGCGCATATCGGCCACCGGGTGCGGGGCGCTTCGAGGCTGCTCCCAGTCGACGCTTCGTAAATTGAGAAGGGCTTCGATGGCCAAATAGCGCTCCAGCATATGGATAGCACGCGCCTCTAGGGCCGCCTCCTCTCTGACAGACGTTCCTACCCTCTTGCGAAAATCGACCCCCTCCAGTGAGAGGGCATCTTCGCTCAGTAGATATTCTTCCGAGACATTCAGCGCTTTGGCCAGTGCGATCAGCGACCTGGAACCCGGCATGTCCTCATTTCTCTCATACTTTCCGATGGCTTGAGCAGAGACGACACCGCCCATCGCATCAGCCAGCGCACGAAGTGACATGCCTGACGCCGAACGCGCGACCTTGAGCTTGGCTCCGATCATGGTGGACTCCCCGGTTTCACAGTTTCCATGTGTATAACATGTGGACAAATTTGTAAACCGAAACCTCTTGAAAAATGGTTAATCCTTCCCCATCCTAAAGCACGTACCGGCAAGCCGGCATGTTTTGTAAACCGAACTGAGTCGATGCGAGGGTTCACCGTCGTGGCGATCAGTGCCAGATCGACAGGATGAGCTATGGCCCTCACCAACACCGAGCTTCGCTACTACGACAGCAATGTGCTCCGCCTACCAGCGGACAAGCGGAAGGAATACCATGCCCAGGTTGATCGCCTGATCGAAGCCTTGCGCAAGAGCGTCAAGGAAAAAACCGAGATCAAGATCACCAAGGTTGTGAAAGCCGGATCCTTCGCCAAGTTCACGATCCTGCGCAGGACCGCCTACGACCCCGTCGATGTCGACGTGGTCTTCTACATTTCCGGGCGGGACGCGGGGAAGGAAACCCTCGATAGCCTCAACACGACGATCTATGACCTGCTAATCAAGATCTATCCCAACAAGTCAGTCGAGGATTTCGTAATCCAGCGCAAGGCTGCCACCGTGACGTTCGTTGGCACGGGAGTGAGCGTCGATATCGTACCGGTTATCGAGGATGAGAGCCGTCCGGGCTATGGCTGGCAGTTCGATATTCATGACGATTCGAAGATCCAGACCTGCGCGCCGTGTCAGATCCAATTCGTGCGGGACCGCAAAGACCAAGATGGCGATTTCCGGACGCTAGTCCGCATGGCCAAGAAATGGCGAAATTACGCGGAAATCAAGCCGCTCAAGTCGTTCGCCATCGAGCTGATCATGGCGCATGTGCTCGCATCGCAGGGAAGGGAAGGTTCTATTGAGCAGCGATTCCGCAACTTCCTCCTCTACATCGCCCAGTCCGGCCTCAAGGAGCGGATCAGCTTCCCCGAAAACGCGCTTCCACTGGGCAGTTTCTCGGATCCTGTCGTGATCTTTGATCCGGTTTACAGCTTCAACAACGTCACCAGCCGGATTTCTGAGGCGGAGCGGCAGGAAATCGTCGCGGCGGCACAGGATGCTTGGGAAACAGTGAACTTCGCATCGGTCGAGAACGACGTTGCGGTTTGGAAAGAGGTCTTCGGGCCCGGCTTCAAGGTGGAGGACTGAAATGAGCCAGACGAGAACCGCTTCGGCGACCTACACCACTACCGATATCGAAAACGTCGTCAGGCGTGTCAGGGCCGATCTCGCGATGATCGCCGACAGCACCGGCGCATGGACGTCACAGGAGGCTGCTGATTATACCAGCGATATCGAAATGCTGGCTAAGGCGGGCTACCTCGCATGGGTGGACGTCACACTGCTACAGTATGGCATCGAAATGAAGGCAGTGCGTTTTGATGTCGATACTAACGCGGGCACGCTGACCACCAGCCGTCCAGGCGGCGTTCTTTGGCCGCGCGTAACGGGCGCGAAACTGCGGATTGTGATCAGCTACACCGCTGCCTACACGAGCGCAGCGAGGGAGGCGATGCGGAGTAAATTGAAGATCAGTTGGACTACCTCATACGACGACACCAGCCATTCGAGCCTCAATTCATCCGGCGGGCGCAGCTACGTCAGCAGTACCTATGGGATGCAGAGGAAGGATTGGGCAGCATGAGCCAGCCGAGCATATTTGACAGCGAAATCGCCCTTCCGAGCGATAACTTGGCCGCGCGCGAAAAGACATTGCTCGGCTTTGATCAGCGCTACGTCCGTGTTCACGATCAGCTTCGCCTTTTGCTCAACGTCGGCGCACTTGGCGAGTGGAACAAAAAGCACCATGGTGGCAAGCTCGCTATTTGCGATCTGGTCGCCGAGCAATATCCGCTTGTGATCTTCCACGGCGACGTTGGAACGGGCAAGACTGCCATGGCGGAATGCATCTCCAACCGGCTGGTGGCCGAAGCTCGCAGTTCCGATTCGATGCTATTCAAGCTCTCGAACCGGGTGCGGGGCAACGGTATGGTTGGTGAGATGGGCACACTGATTGCTGAAGCCTTTCGTAAGGTCACGCAATCAGCTGGAAAAAACCGGCGGGCGATCCTGATTATTGATGAAGGAGACAGCTTGGCGGCGTCGCGCGCGCAAGAACATAGCCATCATGAGGACAAGGTGGCGGTGAACACTTTGATTCAGGGTATCGACGATTTGCGGCAGTACGGCGGAAGGATCGTCGTGATCCTTTGCACGAACCGCCTTTCAGTTCTCGATCCGGCCCTGCGCCGACGGGCCGCGATCATCGAGACGTTTAGTCGTCCCAGCGATGCTGAGCGCCTGCAACTTTTCCAAATGGACCTTGCCGGTCTTGGACTCACGCAGGTCCAACTCACTGAGTTAACCAAGTTGACCGGCACGAGGGAGCGCCATCCATCCTGGACGTACTCGGACATTCGTACCCGGCTTTATCCTGCGGCACTTGCTATGGCTTATCCCAACCGTGCCCTGAGCTTCGCTGACCTAACGGCGGTGGCTTCCACCCTTCATGCATCCCCTGTCATGGAGGACAAGTAATGGCCCGGTCTCCCCTGTTTGGACGTCGCATCCACATCTCCGGCAGCGTCGCAAACGATCTGATTGTCGCGCCCGCTGCTGAAGTTGAGGCAGCGCGCGAACTGATCGCCCTGCTGGTCAAGGAGCTAGTGAAACGTGGCAGCAACTTCGTCGTTCCTGTCGATGCTGAACCCAAGCGGAACGTCGATGGGTTGCCCGTGTGCTTCGATTGGCTGATCTGGAAAACGGTGAAGGAAAACCTCATCCATAGGCCCCAGAATGTGCCTGGACCGTTCATTGTAGCTGTACAACACCACAAGACCGAGGAGCAAATACCGGGCGAATACGTCGACCTTTGGGACCAACTTCGCGACTCTCAATTGATCAAGATCGAGAGTGCGGCGCACTGGAACATGAACAGCAAGCGGATGGAGGCGCAAGCGAGGTTTGGCGATGTGCTGGTCTCGCTAGGTGGTGATGAAGGGGTTCTGTATCTAGCAAACCTCTATCATGACGCTGGCAAGCCCGTCGTGCCACTTAACCTCGCCCTTTGCGCGGAGAACAAGGGAGCGCGCCGCCTTTACAACTTCGGGCTCGCAAGTGCCAATACCCGTCGCCTGTTCCAAATCGCCGATGATGGGGATGCGCATGATTGGATCAACCGAATAGGCTTCCCTAAGCGACAATCCATTCCTGATCGAGTTTCGGCCTTGATCAATTTGCTTGAATCCCTTGAGCGCCCCAAGGCTTTCGCTGTTCGTCTACTGAACCCAAACCATGCGGACTATGCGACCGTGCAAGATTTCTTCGATGTCGTGGCCAAACCAGTGCTTGAAGATGAGTTCGGCTATCGACTGATCGTCATAGACGGGCGGCAAACCTACGAACACGCACGGATCGATCAAGAAATTTTTGCCAAGCTTCATCGCAGTAGTGTTGTCCTTGCAGACCTAACTGGTGCTCGGCCAAACTGCTTCCTCGAACTTGGCTATGCGCTCGGGCGCGGATTGCCCACGATGGTCACTGCGCGCGAGGGAGCCGACTTGCCGTTCGACATTACGACTTTCGCTGGCCATCATTGGAAGGCGAGCGGCAGCGCCCACGACCGCAGGCAAGCTTTCAAGGAGCATTGGCATGCCATTCGTAACCGGCCCACTCTCGTTCCAACCGAGCCTCTGATCTCATGACAGACAAGCGCGAAATATTCGTTTCGGTCGACGTTGAAACCTCAGGGCCAGTGCCAGGTGAGTACAGCCTATTGTCGATCGGGGCATGTGCTGTCTTTGACCCTGACAACGGCTTTGCATGTGAGGTCCGGCCGATCAACGGCAATTTTGATCCTGCAGCCCTCAAGGTAACCGGGCTATCAATGCAACAGCTTGAAAAACGCGGCCTTGAACCTCATGAGGCTATGAGAGCCTTTTCAGATTGGCTTTCGGCTTTGGCAGGTGCTGACGAGTTGATTGTCTTCGTCGGCTTCAACGCACCTTTCGACTGGTCTTTCGTGAATTACTACTTTCATCGCTTCTCAGGATCAAATCCGTTCGGTTTTACAGCCTTGGACATCAAGGCGCTCTACATGGGAGCAACGGGCTGCAGTTGGCGTGATACTCGTTCGAGCAAGATCGCTGAACATCTTAAACCTGCACTCATTGGCACTCACGATGCGTTGCAGGATGCCCGCTATCAAGCTGAAATTTTTCGGCTAGTGAGGGGATTAGGTTCTGCAGGACTGCAAGGCTAAATGTGCTGCTGCTTCGAGGTACATCTCAATCGAAGCAGCATGAATATTACATAATTACTATTATCAGATATTAAAAAAAATCTCAATAACAATATGTTATGTAGGTTTTTGCTCTCTGTTCACGTCCCAGGTGGAGCAGTTGGAGCATTGGTCGTACTTCGTCCCCCGCTCTCGCTGATCGCGACGATACAAGC
>NZ_CBBQHX010000073.1:0-9775 GCF_964946895.1 Stagnihabitans sp.
AAGACCCGGCAAAAGCCTGTCGGGAGACGTCTGCACGGCTGGGCCAAAGGGCCGGCCGGAAACCCCCGAGGGGCCGGGGTGGAGCGGGCAGGACGCTTCGCGGCCAACACGGCCCGGCCAAGAGCGGGGTTGCGGGCAGGAAACCGAACAGGCTTAGGGGATTGTCAGTCGAAGGGAAGGTGCCTCAGCCGGAGCACGGGGGGAGAGACCCAAGCAGACAAGTTCAGCCGACATCATCCGGCAATGTCAGGCCCAGGGAGAACCATCCCGAGAAGGGAGAGTTAGGTCTCTACGCCCACACATGCCCCCTGCCCCCACCGTCAGGCTACCGCCCTACCCCGCGCCGAGACTGCGGGGCCGCTGGAACACCGAGCAGCACCTGAACACCGGATTTCAATCTAAAGGCAGGGGCGCCGATAGAACTGCCGAATGGGCAAGAGGTTCAGATCTGTGGCCGGCCTCACCACGGAAGACCAATGCGCGGCGGTGTTGCATACGACGACCAGAGACCATCGCTGCGAAGGACGACAGCGTCACTGACTGGAACGGGCCTCGGCCATCCAAGCGTCGACAATTGCGACGAGGTATGGTTCTGAAAGCCGATCGGTCACATGTCAGGCGGCGGACCCACAGTGGCGGATTTCAGTCTAGGCCAGAAATCGGATCTGGAACGAGTTGCTCAATCTGACCCGGACGGCGGGTTCGCCCGACCGGAGAAATGGATAGCCTCAGGTCTTGGGCCCATGACACGCGTCGGCAGACCAGGGTCTGGCGTGTGTCCGCGGTGGTGGCCTTTGATCAACACGACTTTGCCGCTGCGGTAGTGGCGCTCATGTTCGGTCACCCAATGACGAACCGGCCCGGTGCGTTCCTCATGCGAGAGGCGCTCAAACTCCTGACGAGCCGCCCTTTCCCGCAAGTGCGCGATAGCCTGCGGGCCGATCCTGATGGTCAGATGCGATTTCTGGGCACCCAGAATCCAGGACTTCCCGAACTTCCGGGCCGTCTTTGCCTCCTTGGGAGTAAGGGTCTCGGATTCGGAAGGAATGATGCCGCCGAGGTCCGGCGAAACCAACATTGCGAACAGCGCACAAGGAATGAACACATCCGACCCTGTGTTGATTAAGTGAATGGTTCGCCTTGCTTCGAGCTTCTGCTCGGAGTCCCCGGTTCGGACACGAAAATCGATCATCGACTGGTTGAATTCGAACTTCACATCCTCATAGTCCAGCTGACCTGAATCCGTTCGATTGAGCCGCATGAAACTCATCGGGTCCATGACCCTGGCCCCTTCGGGTCGGGCGAACATCGTTATTCGCAGATGGTCTTCTTGACGATTGTCGATGAGGAAGCCGTTCAATCCGGAACCTCTAGGGCCATCGTCGTGAAGCGTCGACGGCGCGCGCCGCTCGAAACGGGCGATACCCAAAGCCCGACAATCGAACTCAACCCACGTTACCTTTGCGGGGAACTGAATATCGCCGAGGTAGGACATCGCTTGAGTCCCGGTCCCCACAGCGCGATCCTGCAAGGTATCATGCAAGGTGTCTGCGTAGTTCGCTGCCAGATGGTCGAGCAGATAGACCTTGGCCTGCATCATCGCGTCCAATGCATATCGGCGAAATCGCGTCAGGTCATCCGATGGGACCAAGTGCCACACCATGTCATCTTGCAGAGACGACCGGCCGGCCAGAGAAGCGCCATAAGTGGCGATCAGATCCTTGTAGAGCAACTTCGGGGTCCCTTCCCAATCGAAGGGTACTATTCCCGGAGGTTGCAGGGCGATCAACCTGATTTCCTCGAATATCGCCCCCGAATGGTCGAACAAATTGGCTGTCGCGGTTTTGCGCGATCTGCCTGTTCTGAGAAAGAGGCCCTGCCGAGTTCGTCTTGGCACCTTTTGCCTGTCGGCCACAGTGGCTGACAGAAGAAGGGCTCGGTAGGCGTGATAACGCCACCCGAGCCTTTGCAGAGCAACCGTGGGCCTCAAGCCCACGGATCGTGCTCTGCCACGATGACCACTTCGTCGCCGTCGATTTCATCGGCGGGGACGGCGCCATAGGACCCATCCCCGGCCTCGAAGACCACGATGGCGACCATCAGCGTGGCGGCGAGGCTGGCGGCGTAGGCGTGTGCATCTTTGCGGGACATCTTTTCGGCTCCTGTCTTTGAGGCGGAGGACCATCCCCCGCGCGACAGGACCCCGAAGGCCCGAGACGGTCTGACATCACCGGGTGCGTTCGGCTTGCTCGAATCCGCCCGGCGGCACGGGCTTGCCCCGTAGTCCGAGCCCTCGCGGCTTGATCTCGAAGACCGGCCTCGGGCCAAGGAAGGGACTGGCGAGCGGGGGATGGGGCTCGAGCCACAGGAGCCGATGGACCCGCTGATGCACACCCCGCCAGACTGCTGCCAGGATGATAATCCGGACAGACGAGACGGGGATGGGGCCCATGGCGCCCTGCCCCTTTTTTGGGGGACAGAGTCATCTTGGGAGATCGCCGCCATTGGGCGGGCCTCAGGCTTCTGTCGTAAAGGCTCAGGCGGCGAGGTTCGCCTCCCCTGCCCTGCCGCCACCGCTGGCGCCGACCACTTCCAGCCTTGCATTGCGATACCCTTCTCTGGCGATCCAGAGCTCTGCCGCCGTTTCGTTGGCGGCAAGGTGCAGGAGCTCGGTCGCCCCGCCGAAATCGAGGAGGATCTTGACCTGACCCGGCTGCGGCACCTCGACGACGTCGAAGGTCAGGGCACTGTCGGCTGAATGGCTTCGCATGATGGTGACGAGGATGACCCCATCGGAAGAGAAGTTGCCTTCGTGAAGCGTGAAGGAGGCCGGAGCGGTCCAGGTCGGATAAGGCCTAGGCGGTTCCTTCTTCACAAGACGGCCGATTCCATTGGAGCGCTCCCAAGCGGCAAGCTTCTTGGTGAAGCGCGCAGGCGGTTTGCGACTGCCGTCGGTGTAACGGATCAGGGCACCCAGAGGTGCTGTGTCGATAATGGTCGTTGCGGACATGATTCCTCATCCTGAGCGCGAAGATTTTCGCTCATATCATTGATATTGTTGTGTTTTGTGTGACATGAGGGCGGGTTTCCCCGCCCTCGGGGGCAAATGTCACTCGGCAGCGATCATCTGTGCCGGATCGGTGGGCAAATCGGCGACGAGGAAGGCCGGAAGGTCGACCGTGTCCGAGGACATGTCCTCTTCCTCCGGCGCAATCCCAAAATCGTCGCCCTGCCCTTCCAATGTTTCACCCTGAAGTGCCACGAGGTCCGCCCGGCGCAGCACCTCCGGCAGCCAGCCGGTGCCCTTGAGCAAGCGCTCGGCCTCGACAGCCATGTCGCCCTTCTTCAGGTGGTCGATGAGCTGGGCCGCGCCCTCACCCTTCGCCTCGCGCACGGCTTCGATGATCCGGGCTTTCGGCACTCGGGAGAGATACGCCTCCGCCGTCGGTTCCCATCCCGCCTCGACCATGTCGAGATCCACTGCCTTGGCCAACATGTCGGCGTGTTTCATCCGGCGCGTGAGACCAGAAGCCGAGATGCCCGCGCCATAGGGGTTCACCCGTTCATGCAGCGCATTGACGCCGAAGCTCAGGCAGTGGGCGAGAAGCGCGAGGCGACTGGCCTGGTCCAGCGCCGACAGCCGCTCCCAAAGCGCAGCGTCATCGCCCAAGGGCAATTCTGCCTCCCAGTCAGCATGACGTGCATCGATGGCCTCAGCCACTGTGCTGTCCTTCAGCTCCGGGGCCTGGGCCGTCATATACACCTGCCGCACCGAGGCTTCGAGGCATGAGCCGGTGGCGGACGAGCTGCGGAACGTGTCGGTCACCAGCTTCAGCAGAAGCAGGGTCAGGGCGACGTCTGGCGAGCGGCCCACGGCTTCGCGAAGCGCCAGCGTCCGATGGGCGGTGAGCTCCATCACCAGACGTTCCGAGAGCGGCTTCAGCACCCCGTCGTCGTCATCTTCGGAGGTCGTCACAATCGGCTGACCGCCCGAGGTGATCACGGCCGACCCGGCACCGTCGACATAAGACCGCGTTGGCTCCGATCCCGTGAGCTGGGGATCGCCGCCCTGCCCCGCCGCGTTGTCGGCATCCGGCCCTTGGATCGGGGCTTCATCCTCCGGGCGAACGAAACCGCGGTGGACGACCAGTTGGCCATCACGATCAAAGGTCACGAAAACCCCCGCCCGCGCGATCTCCGCCGGATCGAAGATCATCGGACGCGCTTCAAGAGCCTCCATGGCCTCAGCGAGTTCCGCGAGGCGCGCGTCGATGTCTTCGGGGATCTCGTCCGACTCCGACCACTCGGCATCCAGGGCACGATATTTCGACAGCAGCTTGGTATGCTCCACCGTCTCGGCTTCCGACATCGCAGCGGCTTCGCCATGAACGCGGCGCAAACCATGGCTGAAGCCATAGGGCAGGTCGGGCGCGACCTCGATCCATTTCCAGCCCTCCGAGACCAGGGCCTGCGCCTCCGCCCCGAGCTTCTCAGCGGCGAGGCGATCGAGCAAGGCGGGATCTTCCAACCAACCACCGTCATCGCCCTGGAAAAGGTCACGGGCCACGATCCCGCCTGCGGCCTCATAGGCCTCGATACCGACGAAGATCGCCCGACGGTCGGTAGCCCGTACGGAGGTTTCGGTCAGCATGCGGCGGATCGAATAGGGCTCCTTATTCCAGGAATTCTTGATCGCATCCCAGACCTGCGCTTGCCGTGCATGATCACCGGAAACAGTGAAGGCCATCAGCTGCTCCAGCGTCATGCCATCAGAAGCGTAGACATCCAGTAGGGCAGGGGCCACGGACGCCAAACGCAGGCGTTGCTTGACCAAAGTGGGACTGATGAAGAACGCCGCTGCGATAGCCTCTTCTCGCTGGCCTTTGGCAGCCATATCTGCAAACGCCCGGAACTGGTCGAGCGGATGCAAGGCTACCCGCTGCATGTTCTCTGCAAGGGAGTCGTCCTCCGCCAGGATCGAGGAAGTTGCATCGCGGACAATGCAGGGGATCGGTGCATTCTTTGCGAGCCGCTTCTGTTTGACCAACAAAGATAGGGCCTGAAATCGACGCCCGCCGGCCGGAATTTCAAATCGACCCGTCTCGGCGCCATTTTCGTCGAGCACAGGCCGGACATTGAGGCTTTGCAACAAACCACGGCGCGCGATGTCTTCCGCCAGTTCCTCGATCGAAATACCAGCCTTGATGCGGCGAACGTTGGATTGGCTCAGTACGAGCTTTTCGAAGGGAATGTCACGCGAGGGTGACAGGGTGATTTTCTGAACAGCTTGACCCATCTGGTTTCTCCACAACGGGCGTCGGGAGCCACTCTCCCAACTTCATTTCCCGTCACCCTCACACCCTCCAAACTCCACCTCTAGATGGGTGTTGAACATTGGTTTCCGGCCGGAAACCGGTTCGTTGCTGTCAGCGATCTGAACATCCGCGCAAGGTTCAAGCTGGATTGAGACGCCTTCGTGATAAGTGTGTTTAGGTATCGGCTCGGTTCCTTGATGCGTGCGAAGGCTTCCACAATCCCAAGGATTGCCAAGCATGTGCCACGTTCTCCTAGAGCTTCTCTTGTTCTAAGCAACTGTCCTGTCTGTACACCGATTGCCGGTGCTAGTTGGTTGGTGAGTTTTGCCACGTCCGTCCAGGTCTTGGGCGGAGCCTGAGCGAATTCCATAGCCGATCGCGCTAGTTCTATGCATTCTTCGAGTGTGACATCGGTTGTTTCGGCGTGCCTTTCGATTTTTTGGTTTGTCTTGGCCACAGTAGTCTCTTCAATATATTCTTTGTTTGAACTCTGAATGTGTCGGTCATTTTGACCGAGGCTGTCGGTCAAATCAGTTGATTGCTTATGTATTTCAATCACTTCCGGCAGAGCGGAAATGCAACTGTTCGCAGCCTTTATCGCGGCTTCAAGCGTTGCGACATCCGTCTTCCGGCGGAGCATCTTCTGCAGAGCTTCAACATGAAGGTCATCGGATTCCGTCCGGAAACCGGCCTCGGCAAGCTTGTAGAGACGGTCGCGCAAGAGTGCTTTCAGTACTTTAGTTTGCAGATCCGTCGCTCGCTGTTCCTCGCCGATTGCACGTATGCGGTTCAGGTTGTCGCGCAACGGGCTCAGGTCAAACCCGTAGCTCAGCACGGGTTCGCCCTGCATGCCTCTGACCACATAGCGTTTCCGATTGGGGCTTTGGTGCCGAACGATAAGGCCGACTTCGCAAAGATGGGCCAGCCTACGGCGAAGAGTGCGTTCGTCTATGCCGTCGCAGCGCGCTTGCAGTGACGCGTTCGAGGCATAGACCATCAACTTCTCGTTCCATTTGCTTGGAAGGATGAAGGTCAGTAGCCCACGCAACACGGTGATGTCGCGGTCCCTGAGGCCGAGGGACTCCATGGCTGATTGTACAGCATTCAACGCAGCCCACCTGTTGTCGGGCGAGGCTGCTTGATGAAAGTTCTTTGACTTTGTGATGGTGATCTGGTGCATTGCTTTGCCACACAGATTGGTCAGGGCGGTCGTTCGAAAGTGTCCGGGGAATGCACCTGTCAGGTTGTGCACCTGAAAGCAGGGCACATTTTGCCGAATTTGGGCAAATCTCATCGGTTCACCGCCAAAGCGATGTTGCAGTCGAATCAGCCCTGAGCTAGAGTTTCGCTGTACAGAGAGCGAGAATAGGGTTGGCGCCCTATCTAGCGCAGGGCCTCTCGGGAACTTTCTCGGGAGGCCTTTTCCTTTCTGTCTTGTGCTCCTTTACTGCTGCTCGGATTTCTTTTGGGCATCATGAAGCGCCTTCAGCGCCTCATTCGGGTGATCAGCGATCCATCTATGCAGGTCCGCTGAGCTTTTGCTTTCGATCGTGATCAGCACTGTTTTCGGGCTGACCTTGACTGCTCCCAATTCGGAGACTGTCTGTCTGGTCTTTAGCGCTGTCGCAGTGCGCTGCGATGTACCCTCGGTCCTGCGGCGCAACAGGGCTTCAAGGAAGGCGAACCGTTCGTCGCTCGCCACACCGCGCTTTGTCGCATTGGCGATTTCGGCGGCCAGGTTTGATTGGTTTCCGGGCGGAAACCCTTTCTTTTCAAGCTGCTGAGAGATTTCATACCATCGATCACGGCCTGTCTTGGGAGCCGGACCAATTGCTTCAATCAGATCAGAGGATATCCGAGCCGTGACCTGTCTCATGCGTGACAGACCAGTGAGCTTGTCGCCTTCCTTGCGCGCCTTCTGATCGATGTTCAAAGCATCACAGACAAGCTGATCGGCCTTGCCGGCATCAAGCAGCTGCTTTGCAAAGACAGCCTTTTCGATCCAGGAAAGATCCTTCCGGAACGAGTTTTCCTGGCCTTGCGCAATGACTGCCTGATCCTCGTCCAGATCTCGGACCAGTGCTTTCGCTGTCATTCCGAGGTGCCGCAAAGCCGCCAGACGACGGCGGCCGTATACGATCCGGAAGCGCCCTCCTGGCATGGGGCTAACGAGAATTGGAATGAGTTGGCCCTGGGTACGGATGCTTTCAGCCAGTTCAATCACTTCGTCATCGTCAGCCCGAATTCGGTCTTTGAACTGGGAGTCATCGATCAACCGGGTGTCGATTTCCCGGATGGCCGCCGCAGCGGCGGCTTGCAGTGACTTTGCCATCCCGGATAGGGAAGGGGCCCGCGACGCCGGTTCCGCGTGGGCAGAGGTGTCGGGCTTTGCTTCTTTGTGATCTTCATCGGAGACGTCGAACTGGATTTTGCGTGCCATTTCTAGGTTTCCTTCCGGCCCCAAGCGGCCTGAATGAGCTGTTCGATCTCCTCCCCCACGCCATTTATGGACTCGATTGCTCGGTCATAGGTTTGGCGGGTGAAGTCAGTCCGGCTAACCTCGTAAAGCGTCTGTTGGGTAAGACCTGCGTCCGAGACTGCCGAGGATTTCAGAAAAGTGCGGGTCAGAACATCGTCCCCAAACATGGTGCGCAGGAATGCAGCCATCTGAGTCTGTGGCCCGTCGTTCGGTTCAAACCGAGTGATCAGGAACTTCATGAAGTCCCAGTTCGGCGTCGCACCGACTTCGGCAATGGTCGCCATGAGGCTTGAGGCAAGCTGCAGGAACTGCGCCATTGAGGCAACGTCCAGCATGCTTGGCACGACGGTGACGATCATGCCGGTTGATGCCACCAACGCAGATAGAGTGATAAACCCAAGCTGAGGTGGGCAGTCGATCACGACAATGTCGTAGTCGGCTTCGACCTCGGCAATGCAGAGGGCCAGTCGCTGGTAGAATGGCGGCTGAATGTTGTTGTGCAGTGCATGCGCGGTTTCAGTCTCGAACTCGGACAAGATGAGCCCGGCAGGCGCAAGATCCAGGTTATGGAAATAGGTCTTTCGAACGACCTCCCGGAATGAAACCGGGTCATCGTACCGGATGGCATCGTAGACCGTACCGGTTTCAGAAAACTCGATCTCGGGTCGGAAGCCGAACATTGTCGTCAAACTCGCCTGCGGGTCCATGTCGATCGCCAACACGCGATATCCGTCGAGTGCGAATTTTTGCGCAAGATGGATCGCAGTCGTTGTCTTGCCCGCGCCACCTTTGAAGTTTGCCACGGAAAGGATCTGAATGCGTTCGCCTGATCGGCGGGCGGGCACCAAGTACTGGAACTTCTTGGCACGGCTGTCCTGCGCAATCGCATGTCGTGCTAAGTCGACTTGTTGTGCTGTGTACCACCTGCGACCGCGGCTGTCGGTCTCCACTTCCAGGTCGATTTTGTCATTGAAGAACTGCTTGCGCAAATGGTCCAAGGACACGCCAATGAGTTCTGCAGCCTCCGCGGCGTTGAAGTGGCGCAGTTCCTTCGTGTTGTCTGGCAGGAAAGACTTCCGCATGTTCGAGTCGAGTGACCGGCTCAAGCGGGTCGCCATCGCCTGGATTTTCTGATCGATTCTTATTGCCTGATCGTTCATTGACGTGCCCTGTGCCCGTGTTTCGGGTCTATTTTCTCTGTGAACGCTAAAACGCGATTAGTGGCGTTTGCGCGTTCTTCTGAAGAAATGACAGGAAGGTGATCTTATGACAAGTTTTTTCTTACTCAAGATGTAGAGCCAACGCCGTTGCCGGACACAACATGCACATCGGAAGTATGACGCTGCTGATCTAAGGCACTGGTAACGAACAGTTTTCGGAATTGAGGTCTTCCCAGGACGTCGGCCGTTGTTCCGTCCCTTGGTTCAGTCGCTGATGCCATTACGTGAATTAGGGTCAGTGTGCGCCGAATCGTCCATTGGTTTTGGCTCACCCCATAAGGTCTTGTCATTACCCTGTGTTGTGACGCCGTCGAGAACGTTCTCGATCCATGCAGATCTTCCATCCGTTGGGAGATTTGCATGGATCATGGGCTTTGCGTTAGCAATCCCAGTCCTTGTGCTCGCTCGAGTAGCATCTTGACCGAGGAAGGCTGCCACTTGGTTCGACCGCGTGGCGTACGCTCGCGCATGTTCTCCAGCCGGTCGCAAATGGCTTGCAGGGTGATCTCTGGGTCGGCCCCCTTGATCGCCGCAATGATGGCGGGAAGTCGGTCATCTTTCGAAGCGCGCACGGCACGGTGAAGGAGGGCTTCCGGCAGCAGACCTTCCTTCACAAACGTCTTTGTCGCCCTGATCAACCGGGCTTGTGTCCATGGCTGTGATTCCTTGGGAAGGCCAGAGTTGACCACCCGAAGGACGTCTTCCCACGGCATGTCTGGTCGAAGCCGTCGGACATCTGGCACCCATTCTGCGGCTGTGCC
>NZ_CBBQHX010000074.1:0-9526 GCF_964946895.1 Stagnihabitans sp.
GGGCTTTCGACGCTCGGCAAGTGGGTTCGGGCGATTGCCGAGGAAGCCAAGGTGCCCGCACAGGACGCAGAGCTTCTGCGCGAGAACGAACGGCTGCGCAAACAGAACCGCATACTCCGGGAGGAGAGGGAAGTATTAAAGAGAGCGGCGATGTTCTTCGCGGCTCAAAAGCCGTGAGGTTTCAATACATTGCCGAGTATCGTGGCAATCTGACGCGCAGTCACCTGTGCCGCCTGATGGGTGTGACGGAGCGCGGGCTCCACGCCTGGAAGCACCGACCGCCGTCACATCGCCAGCGGCGTGACATGGTGCTCTTGGCCCACATCCGCGATCAGCACCGGTTAAGCTTGGGCAGCTACGGCAGACCTCGCATGACTGAGGAGTTGAATGAGTTGGGCCTGCGCGTCGGCCAACGCCGGGTGGGTCGTCTGATGTGTCAGAACGGCATTCAGGTCATCCGCTGCCGCAAGTTCAAGCGCACCACCGACAGCGACCACGCCTTCAACATCGCGCCGAATCTCCTGCGACAAGACTTTGCGGCGAGCGGACCCAACCAGAAATGGGCCGGGGACATCACTTACGTCTGGACCCGTGAAGGGTGGGTCTATCTGGCTGTTATCCTTGACCTGTTTTCACGGCGTGTGATCGGCTGGGCGATCAGCAACCGTATGAAGCAGGACCTCGCTCTGCGCGCTCTCAATATGGCGGCCGCAATCCGCAGACCACCGCTAGGCTGCATTCACCACACGGACCGCGGCTCGCAATACTGCGCCCATGACTACCAGAAGCTTCTGCGCAAACACGGGCTGACGGCATCAATGAGCGGGAAAGGCAATTGCTACGACAATTCCGCCGTAGAAAGCTTCTTCAAGTCACTGAAGGCCGAACTGGTCTGGCGCCGCAATTGGCAGACTCGGCGCGAGGTCGAAGTTGCCCTCTTCGAATACATCAACGGCTTCTACAACCCACGCCGAAAACACTCTGCCCTCGGCTGGAAATCACCCGTGGCCTTCGAAAAAAGGGCCGCCTAACATGAGTACCTGACCGGAACGAAACCGGTGCAGGTCCAAGCCGAAACGTGGTCACAGAAGATCACCCATCCCAGCCAGCACCACGCCGTCCCACATCAGTTGGAAATCCCCCAGAAACTTATCCCCCGTCAGACCAACACATTGCAAGCCAACCTACGGCAATGCCGGAAAGTCCCCCCGCCGATGCGTGCGGATCATGTCGCGCAGCGTCTCGGGCGCCAGAACCTCCAGCCTAAGGCCCGGTGGCGTCTCGCTTCTGGATGTCGTTCAAGACAGCCGCCAGTGACGCGACATTCCGGGGCAGGAAGAACTCTCCATGCGCACCGGTCACGAAATGCACCCGAACGCCATCCGGGTAGGCCTCGGCCAAGGACCGGGACGGATCAGCCCCATCGCGGAAGGGGTTCGCGGTGCTGTCGCTGCCAAAGATCAGATCGACCGGCGCGTCATATCTGTAGAATTTTGACAGTTCCATCAGGATCAGATGGGCCACTTCGCGCCCACGCCGAAGAAGCGCGAAAGCCGAGGCGCGCGCAATCACCGCCCCTTGGCAATTTCCACCAAGTGCAAGTGGACCCGCAGGCTGGATCGCACAGATCTCTTCGGCATAGGCTTCAGCCAGACGGTCGATCGTCTCCGGCGTGTAGTCCATGATCAGGTGACCAGAGCGCATGCCGTGCAGGCTTCGCAGCCCCCCCATGGCCGCATGAAGTGCGGTGAACTCGGCATCGCCCTGAAAGACCCAGAACAGCCCTTGGCCAGCTTCCATGTCGTGCTTTGCGGGCAGAGTGCGGATGAGCGCATCGGGACGGCTGCCGTGACCTGACCAACCTGCCAGATACTTGCGCTGGCGGTGCAACAGATCGCAATCCGGCGGTGCGGGCTGGGGCTGAACAGTCTGCAGAGCCGCGACCATCGCGGCTGGCGTGGTCAGCGTGTCCATCGACACGCCGGTCAGCGGGACCGAAAGCTCCGTCTCTGCGGCCAGCAGGATTTCCATCGCCATAAGCGAATCCCCGCCCACCTCTCGGAAATCATCCGTCGCCGAAAGGTCGGACCGACGCAGCACACGCCGCCAGATCGCAAGCACGGCGGCATCGGCCTGCGTCAAATCGATCGCAGTCTGAGTAAGGGTCTGCTTGGCCGAAGCAAGGTCGATCAGCGCGCGGCGGTCTAGCTTGCCATTGACCTGCAGCGGAAGCGCGTCAAGCGCCATCAATCGATGTGGCGACAGCAAGGCCGCATGGTGCCGCCGAAGCCAAGTCCGCAGGAAGGCAAGGTCGGTTCCCGCATCCAGAATCACATAACCTATCAGGCTTTTGCGCGCATCCTTGTCGGTCAGGACAAGCGCCGTCGCGTCGGTGACGCCGGGGCAGGACAAAAGCGCCCCGCGGACTTCGCCCAATTCGATGCGCGCCCCGTTGATTTTCACCTGATCATCTTCTCGGCCAACAAAGAGATAGCGGCCATCGGATAGTTGCCGCAGGATGTCGCCGGTGCGATACCAGCGCTGACCTGTCGTGTCAGGATCGAGAAGAAAGCGTTCCGCCGTCAAATCCGCCGCTCCGAGATAGCCACGTGCGACTGTTGGACCGCCGATCAGCAGGACGCCATCCTGCCCCAAAGCCACGGGTTGGCCGTCGTTATCGACGATGCGGATCGCTACTGCCTCCAGTGGGTGACCGATCACATGGCCACGAAGGTCTGGCCCGGTCTCCGTCTCAGGCAGATCGAGCAAGGATCCCGAGAAGACGGCCAACGTCGCCTCTGCGGGCCCATAAAGGTTCCAAACCCGCCGCAATGTCGGAACCTGCCGCAGACGGTGCAAAAGCTCGGGCGGTGTCGGCTCTCCGCCAAGGATGAGCGTGTGCACCGTCGCGGGAATATCCGCTATATCCAGCAGCAACCGCAGATTGGACGGCGGCATCCCCAGCAGCGTGATCCGCTGGAAATGTACGGACCGCTTCAAGGCGGCGATGTCATCGACCATCAGCAGCGTGCCGCCCTGAAACAGCGTGCAGAAGACCTGGTTGATGATTGCGTCGAAACTTATCGAGGCAAGACAGGGAACCAACCTGTAATCCTGCGGCAGAAAGATCTTGCCAAGAGTTTGGTCAAAGAAGGAAACGACCTGCCGATGCTCCACCCCGACCAGTCGTGGCACCCCCGTGGAGCCTGAGGTAAAGATGCCATAGGCCAGATCATCTGGTCGCGCCGTCGGTGGCGCCCGATCTGGAAGAGACTCCGCCGCTGCCAGCAGATCCTGCAAGGTGATCGCGCCGTCAAACCCTGCCTTCGTCGCCCGCCAAGGGTCGTCGGTCAGGGTCAGTCTTGCGCCGGCGAGGCGCAGAGCTCGTCCCATACCGGCGCGTGACATGCGGGGGTCTATCGGAACGAAGGCAGCCCCTGCCTTTGAAATTCCCACCAGCATCGCGACAAAGGACAGCGTCTTGCGCAGGGACACCGCGACAAGATCCCCCGGCCCGATGCGCCACGCCGCCAGCGCTCTTGCGATTCGGCAGGCTTCGACGTCCAGGCGCGCGTAGGTCCAGCCTTCAGTTTCGTTGACGACGCAGATGGCCTCTGGCCGCGCTGCAACCTGGGCATCGAACCGGTCCAGCAAAAGGGTCACGGGCAAATCAGGGGCGTCGTGGCGGAGGAGGCGGGCACCGTCCCTTTCTGATGTCGGAAGAGGACCTGCGTCCAGACGAGCCGCCAGATGGGCCGCGCTTTGTCGGGCCAGGGCGGGCCCCATGCAGACCACGACATCCCCAGGACGCAGCACGCCCACCACTGCCGCCGCGCACGCCTGCGGATCGGCGACAGAGGTGACCACGCGTGGGATGAGGCCAAGAGCCGCGTCCAGTTCCCGTTCGGCCTGTTCAGGATCGCCCGCCTCTCCGGTATGATCGAGCGGCAATCGCCAGACCCGGTCGGCCAAGGAAAGGGCTGCAGCATAGTCGGGCGCCATCCGCGTGGCGCGACTGATCAGTTGCGGCTGCACCACGGCATGGACGGCATGCGCGCCAGCAACTTGGCGTGCAAGCATCAGGGTGGCTTCGATTTCGGTTGGGTGGTGCGCGAAATCGTCAAAGACGCGCACGCCCCGCGCCGAGCAGATCTCTTGCCAGCGGCGCTGCACAGGGCGAAACGATGACAGGGCCGCGCAAGCCTGATCGGGGTCGATGCCAAGCGACACCGCCATCGCCAAGGCGCCCAGCGCATTGAGCAGATTGTGCAGACCCGGAACTGGCAGCGAGACCCGGCCCAAGGGCACTCCATCCATGATCAGCGTGAAATCACTGCCCTCCGGCCCCATGCGGACATCGGCAGGAGCAACGCGGTTCATGTCGCCGATGCCATAGGTCACCACATACTCGCCCCTGCGCGAGGCGATCCCGGACAGCCAGGGATCGTCGCCACACAGGATCACCGCGCCATCCTCGGGCACCCTTGCGACCAGCGCCGAAAACGCGGTCCGCAAAGACGCCATGCCACCGTAATGGTCGCTGTGTTCATCGTCGATATTCGTCAAAAGGCAATGCGCGGGGGTCCACATGTCCAACCCACGGAAAGCCTCGCAGGTTTCCGCGACGAAAAGCCCCTCGCCCAGACGCGCGTTTATGCGCCCAAGGCCATCTGAAACACCGCCTACCATGTAACCAATGTCTGGCAGGGCGGCTGACAGGATTGTGGTCAGCATCGTGGAAGTGGTCGATTTTCCATGGCTTCCAGCAACGGAGATGACCTCGCGCCCTGAAAGAAACTCCGTCAACCCCGCTGTCCGGGTCTGAACCGTGAGACCGCTTTGCCGCGCCTCGATCAGATCCGCGTGCGTAGGAGGAATGGCCGGGCTACGCACGACATGTCGGACACCCGGCGGAATTCCCTTGGCCGTGATGATGGCGCCTCGCGCGCGCAGTCGTTGGACCGTCTCGCCCTCGACGGTGTCACTGCCGGAAACCGACCAGCCGGCATCCAAATACAGATTGGCAAGCGCGCTCATCCCTGTGCCACCGATCCTTACAAGATGGACCTTTGGCGCCCGCACGGTTAGCGGGGTCAGGTGCAGGTCGCCCTTGCGAGTATACTCTGCGATTGCCGACATCTCGGCCATGACCCGTGAAATCCCCGCCTCGGACTGCCACCAAGTGTCGGGTTGGACATCCACCGCATCGCGCGGGGCATGCACGCGGATCTTCACTCCTTGCGGAAAATGGCTTTGCGCCGTCATTAGGGCGCGCCGGGCATGGACCGGTTTGCAACATAGCGCTACGTCCCGCACCGTGGACCAGCCAAGCCGTTCGGCGATCAGTCGGCCTGAGAACTGGATGTTTTCCAGCGTATTCGTTGCATCTGGTTCAATCAGAACATGATCTTGCGGAACATCCCAATTCAATAGCGCGTCGCGCATTAGGTGCCACTCTGGCACAGTATGGTCCGATCCTCTGCCCCGACCGGAGACGATGATCGTCCGCACCAGCCCGGCGTGGAACATCTCCGCCGCGGTGTGCGCGGCCGTGGCGTTCGGGGCACCAAGCACGATGACCACATCCGCCATCCTCTGGGGAGCAGAAGCAAAGATCAGTTCCGTGATCCGCGCGATTGAATCGTCAGGCGCTATAGGCATGTTCATCCCCAAACCCGTTCTTGAACGTTCGCAACCGCGAGATCCGGCGACGCGCCGGGCCAAGGGTTGCCACATCATGAATCAGCCCGACCAGCCCCGCACGCAACAGCATGGCGCCGGTGATCCGGCCAGTCGATGGCGGCAAGGTCCAGAATGCACGATGGGTGGACAGGTCCGCGGCTACCGTGCCCCGGTGGCGCGGCACGATCCAGCCGGGACCATTTCGCAGGCTGATCGCGCAGGTCCGGGCACGCCGGGCGATTTCCAGCGTGATGTCGGCCGCCGACTCTCCGCCGCCGACGATCACCACATTCTTGCCTGAAAATGGTCCTGGGTTGCGATAGGGTCCAGAGTGCAGCGTCGGAATCGCGGTGATCTGACCGTGCCAGTCTGGCAGGTTCGCCGCGACATTGTTTCCGGTCGCAACGATCACTGCCGCCGCGCGGATCTCGGCATGGCTTTCGACATCCATGCACCAACCGCTTTCGGGCATGGGGCGCAGGCCTTGCACCGACTGATTTAGCCGGATGAAAGGACGAAGGCCGAAATGGTCGTTGTAATCTGACCAGTAGGACAGGACTTCCGCCTTGGTCCAGAAATGGTTGCCCTGACCAGTCGGGATCGGAAAATCGGAAAACATGCTGATGGGGGCCGAAGAGGTCAGGCGCAGGCTGTCGTAGCCCAGCGCGAACAGGCCGCCAATGCTGTCCGCCTTTTCAAGCAAGGTGACGTTGCGCAGGCCTGCGGCGACCACCTCTTTCAGCGCGACGATACCACCCGGACCACCACCGATAATGACGACTTGGACAGCCTCTGTCGGGGACGTCTGAAGCAGGGGGTGCAGCATGGCTTGTCTCCTTCCTTCACCGCCTTTGGCAGGCCGACATCCCTAGGCTGTCTCGGATTTACGCAACACGATGATCGGGCAACGTTCTGCCAAGGGGTAACCTTCTGGGCGCAGAAACTGTATCTCGGAACCGAGCGGACCGAGACAATCTTGCAATCGCGTCTCTGGGAGAAAGCGCAGAACGCCCTGGCTGTCACGATATTGATCCACGAAGTCGAACTGATCGGGTGACCACCCGGTCGTTGCAAGCAACCGGTCGCGATCGGGGAAAAGACGGTTGAACTCTGACAGGATCGTGGACACGCGAACGCGAAAATCCGGGTCCTGCGCAGCGATATGCATCGCAAGCCGCCACTTCAGCACGTTGAGGTCGGCGATCCGACCACAATCTTTGTCGTCGAGGATTGCCTCCAGCGGTTCCGCGGCATTTGGTGTGCAGAAACAGCGGATGGCAATCACGCCGCCCGGCTCAAGGACGCGCACCCATGCGCGCATCAAATCAATGGGGTCGGAATCGCATGCGGTAATGGCCCCGTCACCAATGATGGCGCTGCGGCTGCGCTCTGCGCATGGCAGCGAACGCCAATCGCCCAGAACGGCCTGACGATCCGCCCCGTCGCCGATCCATATAGCCGAGATAACGGCCGGGACGGCCTCGACCGCAAGAAGCGATGTTCCAAGGTGAGCAAGCGCCGGCGTCACGCCCAGAAGCAGGACACGCTGCGCCGCTCCTGAAATAGCCAGACGAAACAGCCGGAGATCCCTGTCGCACGGACGAAACGGTGACGACAGGCGTGCGTAGTCCGCCGCGATACGTGACCAAGCATTATTCAGAGAGCCGCTCATAGCCTGTTCGACGTGAACGCCCGCGGAGCCGGACCCGGAGCAAGTGCCGGCAGAGGCCCCAGCCGCAGATAAGGCTTTGCGCAAATAGACACTCTTTCCCTCCCGTACAACTATTTCACCGTCGCGATACGTTGCTCGGAAAAATCCGTCAAGCGCGCGAAGTTTACATGTAAGAACGCTATGGGGTAGGTCTTGAACTTCGGGCGCTTTGGCTTGCCACCTTCGACATCCGATAAACGCGAGATATCGGCTCGTTGCAGGCACTGATGCAGCGTTGACCGTGTCAGATGCGGGATAGAAGGCTGCATTGCGTAGAGACAGTCGTCCAGCGGTAGAAGCGTGTGGCGCCGGAACGCGATGACCGCAGCCTCCTCCGCCTCGCTCAGAACCGTTGAACGCGGTTCCGTTGGCCCTTTGTGTTTCGGCCTGCAATTTTGATGGGGTGGACGGCCCCTGTCCCAACCGTGGCGCGGGTCGCTGTCATGGCGCCTGATCAGGGTTCCAATATAGGGAGGTTCTACCATGTCTGATGTCATCGTGACGGTCGGTCTCGACCTCGCGAAGACTGTGTTCCAGGTTCACGGCGTCGATGGCGACGGAAGAGTTTGTGTTCGGCGCAAACTCCGCCGCGCAGAGGTCGCGCCATTCTTTGCCAACCTGTCGCCCTGCCTGGTTGGGATGGAAGCCTGCGCATCGTCGCACGTCTGGGCGCGCGAGATTGCCGGACTCGGGCACGAGGTCAGGCTGATGCCCCCGGCTTACGTGAAGCCCTATGTGAAAAGCGGCAAGACCGATGCCTCGGATGCAGAAGCCATTTGCGAAGCGGTCACCCGACCGACCATGCGCTTCGTGGCGGTGAAGAGTGAAGATCAACAGGCGGTGCTGATGCTGCACAAGACGAGGGAACTCCTGGTGCGGCAGAGGACGATGCAGACCAACGCGCTCAGGGCACATCTCGCAGAGCTGGGCATGGTTGCGGCCCAAGGTGTGGAAGGGTTGAGCAGCCTGAAGACCCATTTTCAGAAGGTGCTGGGCTCTTTGCCTCAACATGCCACCGCTGCCCTTCAGACGCTGATCAGGATGGCGGATTGCCTGGTCGATGAGATCGAAAGGCTCGAGGGCCGTATCCTCGATTGGCACCGAACCAACGATGCCAGCCGTCGGCTTGCGACCATTCCCGGGATCGGGCCCATCACGGCCAGCGCCATCGCCGCAAATGTGCCGGATGCCAGCCTGTTCAGAACCGCTCGTCAGTTCGCAGCCTGGCTTGGGCTCACACCGAGGGCAAACTCCAGTGGCGGCAAGGACCGACAGATGGGCATCAGCAAACAAGGAGATGGCTATATCCGTCGGCTGCTGGTCTCTGGCGCCAGCGCTGTCATGCGCTTTGCCCGACAGGGAGATCCTGGCAAGGCATGGTTGGTGGCGCTCAAGGAGCGCAAGCGGCCGGAGGTTGCTGCGGTCGCCCAGGCCAACAAGACCGCTCGCATCGCTTGGGCGATCTTGCAACGGAACGAAGTCTTCGCCGCCCGGGTCGCATGATAGCCCGAGACAGGCGAGAATGACTGCGTCGAGACTGAGGAAAGATGACAAACCGGTCGAACCGGGGATCAGGACACCCCAGGGGGTCAAGGCGTCAAATCGAACGCGTAATTTTGATTGGGACCTGATCTGCGGACTTCATCTGGGCCGGCGGCTCTGCCGCACAAACAGGCCGTAGACATGACTGCTTTCGGCACAGGCTCGTCATAATCCCAGCTTGCGCATCAGGGGCCGTCCAGACATGGTCGTCAGCCCCCCCCTTTTCGACCGCAGGCTCGAAGCCGTGCGGTGCGCCTTGAGATAGGTCGCGTCGATCATCACCGTCTTCGGAACTGCTGCCTCCGACGCCAGCCCTTCCATCATTCTGGCAAAGATGCCCATGTCACCCCAGCGTTTCCAACGGTTGTAGGGGGTCTTCGGCGGGCCATACTCTCGGGGCGCATCGCACCAACGCAACCCATTGCGATTGATGAAGATTATCCCACTCAGAACGCGCCGATCATCGACGCGGGGTTTACCATGGCTCTTGGGAAAGAACGGTTCAAGACGCGCCATTTGCACGTCGGTCAGCCAGAACAGATTGCTCATTGATCGGTCTCCCTACGGAGCCTGAATCACGCCGCAGCAGCA
>NZ_CBBQHX010000075.1:0-9347 GCF_964946895.1 Stagnihabitans sp.
CGCATCGCTGGTTCTGCCAATTGGCACCGTCTCACCGACAATCCTGGACGTCAGGTGTTCATTCCTGCACTAATGTTATGCCTGAAGAGCTGTTCGCAGAGGCTCGGGCGGTATCCATTCGTCATGTCGAGAGATTTTCCACCAGACCATGTGGAATGCCGTGGGTCTAATTTACGAGACTGCGGTCTGCTTTGGCCCCCTGGCCGGGTTCATGCTCGCTGCCGGACAGCGCTGAGGAAAGTGACAGGTGTTCCTTAGCTTCCGGCGCTGATATGGCTCGCCCTGAGGCGCTTGGCTTGCGGTGCGGCATTGGCCTTTGTACTACCCTCGGCAGCATCTGCCCCTTAGTTCAGTGCAACACAGCCGTGCGCAGCATTCTGCATGGCATGGTCCAAGACATCCGCCGTTGCCCCAAAGGTGTCAAACATTGTCTTGTAGGCCGTTTGCGCTCCGCGCCGGTGGTTCCCCTCGGCGCCTTGCGGTCCCGGCCGCGGTGTCACGCGCGCTGGCTGAGCATTGTCAGCGGTCTGATGTCGACAGGGACCGCCAACAGCCGGTCAAGTTGAGAGAACAAGGGTTGCAGGTGCGGCATGGCGAGGTGGGTGTCCAGGGCCGCACGGCTGGTCCAGTTTTCGTAGAAGACGAAGATGCAGGGGTCGGCGGCGTCGACGTGGAAGTCGTAGTTGATGCAGCCTTCCTCCGCGCGGGTGGGGGCGACTTGCGCCTCCAGCAGGGCGGCCAGTTCGGCGCGGGTTTCCGGCCGGGCGGTAACGGTGCCGATGATGGTGTACATGGGTCAGGCCTTCTTCTGGCTCAGGGCGACGGCGAAGATGATGATGGCGCCCCGGGCGATCAGCTGCTGGCTGAACTCCAGCCCCATCAGGATCAGGCCGTTGTTGATCAGGCCGATCATCAGGGCGCCGACGATGGTGCCGATGACGGTGCCTTTGCCGCCAAACAGGCTGGTGCCGCCAAGGACCGCTGCGGCGATGACCGAAAGCTCGTCCCCCTCGCCCAGCTGGAAGCGGCCCGATTGCAGGCGTCCGGCGTAAAGCATCCCGGCGATGGCGGCGGCGGTGGAGGAGATGACCAGCACCTTGAACTTGATGTTCGCCGTGTCGATGCCGGAATATCTTGCGGCGGTTTCGCCGCCCCCGGTCGCCAGCACCCGGCGGCCAAAGCCGGTGCGGCGCAGGATGAAGTGACCCAAGGCCCCGGCCACCAGCATCCAGAACAAGAGGACCGGGACGGGGCCGATGGAGCCGCCACCGAAGGCCCAGGAATACTTGGGTGACAGGATCGGCACGGCGGCGGTGGCGGAAATCCACATGGCGACGCCTTTGGCGATGCCCATCATAGCAAGGGTCGTCAGAAAAGAGGGGATGCCGATCTTGGTCGTGAGCCAGCCGTTGAAGCAGCCGACCGCGATGCCGGTGGCGATGCCTGCGAGGACCCCGGCGAAGGGTCCCGCCACGGCGATGGCCATGGCGACGGTCACGGTCGCAAGGCCTGCTACGGCGCCGATCGACAGGTCGATCTCTCCCGATGCCAGCACAAAGGTCATCGCCACCGCCATCACGGCGATCATCGCGGTCTGGCGGATGATGTTCAGAAGGTTGGTCGGGTTGAGGAAACCCTTCTGGCTCAGCGTCAGGGCGAAGACCACGAAGATCACCACGAAGCCGATATAGATGATGTTCTGCCGCCAGTTGGCGAGGAAGCCGCCCATCGGCGTGGAAGTTGCGTCAGCCATGGGACACCTCCTGTGTCTGTTCCGCCTCGAAGGCGAGGGCCTTCTGGATTTCGATCTGCAATTGCCGCTCGGCCCCTTGCAGGCGGTGGCCGGGGTCGGGTTCTGTGGGGTCATCCAGCGTGGCGCGGTCGATCATCTGATGCGCGCGGCCATCGGCCATCACGAGGATGCGGTCGCAGGCGGTGAGGAGTTCGGAAAGCTCCGAAGAGATCATCACGATCCCCTTGCCCTGCGCGGCCAGATCGCGGACCAGCCGGATGATCTCGGATTTGGAGCCAATGTCGATGCCCGCCGTGGGTTCATCCAGCACCAGAATATCCGGGTCAGTGGCCAGCCATTTGCCGATCACCACCTTCTGCTGATTGCCGCCGGATAGGGTGGATACCGCATGATCCCGGCTGGCGGTCTTGATCGACAGGCGTTTGATCATGTCGTCGGTGATGGCCTTGGCCTTCTCACGGTCCACCACACCCTTGCCAGAGATGCGGTCCAGCACGGACAGAACCATGTTGCTGGCCACCGAATGGGCGGGAATGATGCCTTGCGTCGCCCGTGCCTCTGGCACCAAGGCGACACCTGCCGCGATGGCATCCGAAGGCTTGCGGATCGCAACCGCTTGGCCTTTGATACGTATTTCCCCCGACACCGCCGGTTCAATCCCCGCAATCACCCGCGCCAGCGCGGAGCGGCCAGAGCCGAGAAGCCCCGCCAGCCCCAGAACCTCGCCCCGATGGAGCGTGAAGCTGACATTGTCGGGCTTGTGCGGGCCGGTGAGGTTGATGGCCTCCAGCAACACCTCGCCGCGCGTCACGTCGCCCCGATGCACATCGGCCAGCCCCTTGGAGCGTTTGCCAACGATATGTTCGATCATCGTGTCAATAGGCAGGTCCGAGAGCGGCGCCGTGATCACATGCTTGCCGTCGCGCAAAATGGTGGCGCGGTCGGCGATGCGGGCGATTTCGTCCATGCGGTGGGAGACGTAGATCACCGCCACCCCCTGCGCCTTGAGCTTGCGCAGGAAAGTGAAAAGACGCTCCACATCCGACACGGCCAAAGCGGTGGAGGGTTCGTCGAGGATCAGTACCTTGGAGGTCTGGCTGATCGCCTTGGCAATCTCGGTCAGTTGTTTCTGCCCCGCCCCCAGCGACCCCACCACGGCTTTCGGGTCCACCTTGACCTCCAGCATGGCGAAAATCTCGGCGGCTTGCGCCTCGCAGGCCTTGTCGTCCAGAAGGCCGCGGGTGGTGCGGGCCTCACGGGTCAGGAAGATGTTCTGCGCCACGGTCAGCGTGGGGATCAGGCTCATCTCCTGAAAGTTCATCGCAATCCCGGCAGCGCGAGAGGCTTCCGGGGTGTGGGTGGTCAGCGGCACGCCCCCCACCGCAATCGTCCCGGCATCCGGGCGATGAACGCCGTTCAGCACCTTCAGGATGGTGGATTTCCCCGCCCCGTTGCCGCCAAGAAGGGCATGGACTTCACCGGGCAGAACCTCGAAATCCACGTTGTCCAGTGCTTTGACACCGCCAAAGGCCTTGGAGATGCCCTTCATGGTGACAGCGGTCATTTCCCCACGGCCTCCCATTGGCCCGTTTCGCCGGAGCGGAGCAGGGCATCGGCGACCAGTTCGCAGGCCAACCCATCCGCGAAGTTCGGAGAGGGCTGCTTGCCGGTGGCGATGGCTTGGAAGAAATCGTGGCATTCCACGATCTTCGTTTCGGAATAGCCAATCCCAAGACCGGGGATTGGCCACAGGCCTGCGCCATAGGGATGGGCGGGGCCCGTATAGACGGTGCGGAAGCCGCGTGCATCCGCCGGATCATCCGCGAACATCACCTGCAACTCGTCCCGGCGTTCATAGTTGAACGCAATGGAGCCTTTGGTGCCGTGAATCTCCAGCGTGATGAAGTTGTTGCGACCCCAGGCGTTGCGGGTCGCCTCCAAGGAGCCGATGGCGCCGCTTTCGAATTTCAGCATCGAGACGACTTCGTCGTCCACATCCACCTCGGCCCGCTCGCCACCCGCCGACTTCTCAGACGCGCCCAGCTTGTCCACGCCACCTTGTTGCAGGGGCCGGGTATTCACATAGGTCCGCGTCATGGCATTGACCGCTTCAATCGGCCCGGCCAGATAATGCGCCAGATCAACCACATGGGTGCCAATATCGCCCACGGTGCCCGAGCCCGCGATCTTCTTCTGGAAGCGCCAGGACAGCGGGCCGTTCTCATCCGCCGACCAGTCTTGCAGATAGGTGCCACGGAAGTTCAGGATGCGGCCAATGCGGCCTTCCTCGATGTATTTCTTGGCCAAAGCCACAGCCGGAGTACGCCGGTAGTTGAAGGCGACCATGTGGATCACGCCGGCCTGCCGCACAGCCTCGGCCATGGCGCGGGCTTCCTCAACCGTGCGGGCGAGGGGCTTTTCGCAGATGATGTGCTTGCCTGCCTTGGCGGCGGCAATGGCAATCTCGGCATGGACGTTGTTGGGCGTGCAGATGTCCACCACGTCGATATCCGGGCGGGCGATCACGGCGCGCCAGTCGGTGGAGGCCTCGTCAAAGCCGAACCTTGCGCGGGCGGTCTCGGCGGCGCTGTCGGTTATGTCGACCACAACTTTGCGGTGCGGGATGGCGGGGGCGGGCCAGAAGAACATCGGCATGGCGGCGTAAGCCATGGCATGGGCCTTGCCCATGAACCCGCCGCCGATCATGGCGACGTTCATCACTTGGGTCATCTTCATTCTCCTGAAAAGGGGGCGCGGGAGGAGGGGCCTCCTCCCGCGCGGGGCCTTAGTTCACGTACGAGGATTTGACGTTGTCGGTCGCCTCGGCGGAGTAGACCTGCTTCCACGCGTCCAGCAGGTTGGCATGGTCCACCGGCAGCGCAGGCAGCGCCACGAAGGCCGGGGCCGCTTTGCCGAGCAAGCCGTAGCCCGCCAACTTCGCTTCGACCACACCCGCGTCATAGGGACGCTGCGCCCCCAGACCCTTGACGAAGCCGTTCTGCGCCATCGAAATCGCGACATTCTCGCCCAGGTCGCAGGTCGTGATGATCAGATCATCGCGGCCAGCGTTGCGGGCTGCCGAGATCACGCCCTCGGCCGGAACGTCCCAAACCGCCCAGATGCCCTGAACCTCGGGATGCGAGGTCAGGATCGCCCCGGCTGCCTTTTCGGCATCGCCAGAGAAGTCCGGGCCGCCGATGCCCTGTTCATCGACGATCTTGATGTCGGGGTAATCGGCGGTGATCGTGGTCTTGAAGGCGTCATAGCGCTGTTTGGTCACGAAGAAGTCGGCGGCATGGAAGACCAGGGCGATATTCCCCTTGCCGTCCAGTGCCTTGGCCATCAGATGGGCCGCAGCGACGCCATTGCCGTAGTTGTCGGCAGACACCACAGACACGTAATCCTTGCCCGCCGTCATCCCGGCAGCCACGTTGTCCATGAACACGATCTTCACACCCGCATCGGCAGCGGCCTTGTAGGCGGCAGCGGTCGCGGTCGGGTCGGTCGGGATGGAGACGATGATCGACGGCTTCTGCGCCATGATCGTCTCAAGGTCGGCGACCTGCTTTTCCGGCTTGAAGCCCGCGTCGGTCACGGCGATCACCTTGATCCCCATCGCGGCGAACTGGGTTTGCAGGCCGTTGACCTGTGCCCGGCTCCAGTCGTTTCCACCGTAATGCAGCACGATGGCGGCGGTGGCGTTCATCGCCTTGATCTTGGCCAGTTCGTCATCGGTCAGGGTGATGGACGAAGCGGGCGAGGGGTCCTCGCCGTTCGGGCCTTTGGACAGAACGCTTTCGACCAGTTTGGCCAAAGCTTCGTCCGGACCCGCATAGGCCGGGCGCATCGCGGTCATCAGCGCAAGCAGAGCCGCGCCGCCCAAAAGGCTGCGTCGAGTGATCATGGTCTTCCTCCCAGAAGTGGGCTTTTCAGGCCCGGTTGTCAGTATGTTTTCAAGTAGTTCATGCTAAGGCGCGCCCCTTCGGCAGGGTCGGGCCAGGCATCGAGTTCAACGCAGACCCAGCCGTCAAAGCCGGTGTCGCGCATCGCTTGCAGGATGGGCGCGGTCGGTATGTCGCCGCGATCCAAGGGGGTGAAGGCGAAGGGCTCACGCTGGAAGCCCTTGAGGTGGATGTAGGAAATCCGCTTGGCATGGTCGTGGATCAGTTGCGCCGGATCGCCACCCGCTGCCGCAAGGTGCGCGGTGTCGGGGACGAAGTCGATGGCGGTCAGGTCGAAGATCTTGGCGACCGAGGCCGGTCCTTCGACGATGGTGGACAGGTGCGGGTGGTAGTGCGCCCGCAGGCCCCGGGCCTCGGCCAAATCCTTCACGCGGTCCAGCGCGGCGGCGAGCTTGTGGTAATCCGTCTCGCGGATGCCATCAAAGCGCTTGGCCCCGCCACCCACCACCAGGTGAGGCGCCCCCAGTTCGGCGGCGCGGTCGGCGCAGCGGGTCACGCGGGCCAGTTCCTCGGGCAGGATGTCGTCGAAGATGAAATTGGCGCCGGAATAGGCCGCGACCAAAGTCAGGCCCTCGTTCGCCAACAAGGTGCGGAAATCGGCGGCGGAGTGGTCCAGAAGGTTGCCGTCAAAGACCTCCACCCCCTCATAGCCCGCTGCGGCGATGTCGGCGAAGGCGCGGTCCATCTGGCCGAAGGTGCGATAGGCCAGCTGCGTGATCGAGGTCACCCCCACCGCATCCCCGCCAAGCGCGCCCCAGCAATTGGCGTGATAGGCCAGCTTCCAGGCTGTCATTTTCCCCTCCCTTATCCCGGCCCTCCAGCCGATGTGTGGGTTGTAATTCCGTTAATCGTATCATGTCAATATAATTACACATTAACAGCGGATACTTTTGCTGAATAAATGCAAAAGTATCCGCTTGATCCGACGAACGCCCCGATTTATCAAGGAAAAACGGAGGAGACATGGCGCAGGACCTGACCGAGATTTCCGGACTGGCGCGGGGCAAAGGGCGGCCCCGGGTGGCGGAAACGGCTGCGCCCTCGCTGGTGGAGCTGCTGAACCTGATTCGCGCCGACGACCCGACGACCCGGCATGAGCTGGAGCGGAAAAGCGAGTTGGGCCGCGCTGTGGTGTCTGACCGGCTGACCATGCTGGGCGATCTGGGGCTGATCGACGAAAGCGAACTTGGAGCCGCGACCGGAGGCCGCGCGCCGCGATTGGTGCGGCTGGCGGCGAAACAGGGCCGCGTGCTGGTGGCGACGCTGGATCAATCCGCGCTGGGCGTCGGCGTGGCCGACCTGTCGGGCAAGCTGCTGACCGAACATCACGAGGCTTTCGAACTGACCGCCCCGCCGCAAGCGCTGGCGGAACGGCTGACCACCCTCTTGAAATGGTCGCTGGACCGGCAGGCCTCTCCGGCCGGGTTGTGGGGGGTTTCGCTGTCGGTGCCGGGCACAGTGCCGGGGGCGGCGGGGGATTTCCTGACGCGGACCCCCGCCGTGTTGCCCGCATGGGAGGGCTTTCCGCTGGTCGAACGGCTGACCCGCAGCTTCGGCGCGCCGGTCTGGATGCGGTCTTCCGTCGATACGATGACGATGGGGGAACTGCATGGCGGGGCGGGGCAGGGGTTTCAGTCCATGCTGTTCGTCAAGGTCGGGCGGCGGATCGGCGCGGGGATCGTGTCAGAGGGGCGGCTCTTTCGCGGGGCGCAGGGGGCAACCGGGCTGATCGGCGCGCTGCCGGTGCATCTGGGCGACCGCGTGGGTACGCTGGACCTCATGGCCGGGTCGGACATGATCCTGCGCGAGGGGCGATTGGCGGCGGAAACCGGGCGCAGCGCCTTTCTGGCGGACCATCTGCGGCGCGGTGGCGAGATTACCGCGATTGACGTGGCGCAGGCGGCACAAATGGGCGATGCAGCTTGCACCGAGATCCTCACGACATCAGGCCGCCTGATCGGGCAGCTGGTGGCGACGCTGACCAACACACTGAACCCAGAGGTGATCGTGCTGTCCGGCTCTATTGTGCAGACGAGTGACATCATTCTGGCCGCCGTGCGCGAGGCGGTCTATGGCGCAAGCCATCCCTTGGTGACGCGGGATTTGCGCATCATCCGCAGTCAGATGGGATCGTCCGCCGGGCTGGTTGGCGCCGCGCGTGTCGGTGCCGAATTGCTGTTTGCGCCGGAATTCCTGAAGGAATGGGTCATGCAGGGAAGCCCGCTGAAACACCCCGGTTTCGTTGCCTTCCGTGCGGGGCTTGACACCGCCCCGCCCCCGCCTGCCCCTTCTCCGCCCCCGTCACGAGGTGCGCCATGACGATTTCCGGCCTTGGCCCGCATGGCGAGCGCGCCGCCCCGCCCGAACGTGTGACCTTGCTGCCCGAAGACAGGGCAGCGGCCAAAGCGCGGGGCTTCCGGGTGGCCGTGGTGCTGCACACCCTGGAAAGCGATTGGGCGCGTCAGCAACTGTCGGGAATCGTGGGGATTCTGGGCGACTGTGGCACCGCCGTCACCCATGTCATCGACTGCGGCTTTTCGCCCTCGGCGCAGGTCAAGGCGCTGGACGGGCTTTTGGTGCAGAAACCGGATGCGGTGATCTCTTTGCCGGTGGCAAATCAGGAGGTGGCGCTGGCCCATGCGCGTCTGGCAGAGGCCGGGATCAAGCTGGTTCTTCTGGACAATGCGCCGACGGGCCTTTTGCCCGGCACCCATTACGGCACGCTGGTCTCAGCCGACAATTTCGGCTTGGGCCTGATCGCCGCCGAGGGCCTGTCGCCGCATCTGCCGCAAGGCTCCGAAGTTGGTATGCTGGGTTACGCCGCCGATTTCTTCGCCACCAATGAACGCGAGATCGCCTTCACTCAATGGATGCAGACCCGCCGCCCCGATGTGACGATCCGTCAGGACGGCTTTGGCAGCATCGACGAGGCGACGCGGCGCACCGAGGCGATGCTGGCCGCCTGTCCCGACCTTGCGGGCCTGTTTGTCGTCTGGGATACCCCGGCCCTGAGGGCCGCAGAGGTCCTGCGCTCTCATCATCGACCCATCCCGATGGCCACTGTCGACTTAGGCGAAGAGGCCGCCATCGGGCTTGCTCAAGGCGCGCCCTTTGCCGTCATCGCCGCGCAGCAGCCCTACAAGCAAGGTGTGGCGGCCGCCCAGACGACGATTCTTACCCTTCTGGGCCGCCTGACCCCCGCCTGGATCGCCTTGCCCGGCATCGCCGTCACCCGTGAGAATGTGGTCGAAAGTTTCCAGCGCATCTGGCGCAGCCCCGCCCCGCAATCGGTGCTGAAAGCTGTGGGCCTGATCGACTGACTGGTCCATGGATGTCTTTGGGTGCAAGGTCACCTTCAGACCCCGACGAATGTTCCGCTTGAAGCTCCAAGCCCGCGCCAAGCCATCAGACCTGCCAAAAAGCATCGAAGTCTGCCCCTTGACGACGTCCACTGCTGACTCCTGCGGCCCTGCCAATTCCCGCAATTCTCGCAGCAGTGAACGGCATCACGCTAGGGCGCTGGTTGGATGCAGATGGCGGTGTCAAACACCTTCCCGAGACGCACCCAAACGGCCGCTTTGAGGACTTCCCTGAACAGCTCATGGGAGTGGCTGACTGTCCGCAAAGGGCCG
>NZ_CBBQHX010000076.1:0-9132 GCF_964946895.1 Stagnihabitans sp.
GGAGAGTAGGTCACCGCCAAACCTAGAAAGTTGCGACATCTCTCATACGATCTCAAAACCACGCACAACCGGCGCGGGGTGGAGCAGCCCGGTAGCTCGTCAGGCTCATAACCTGAAGGCCGCAGGTTCAAATCCTGCCCCCGCAACCATCGTTACTTGCTTAACACCCGCACCACTCGTGCGGGTTTTTGCTTTTGTGGCTACAGCGTTGTCGCACAACGACAATATCGCACCCAGTTCCCCATAAAGCTCGATCTTGTGGCCATTCGGCGCATCCGGATCCGGCTGCGGGATGATCTTGTCGATCAGGCCGCGCAGGATATCGGCGGCTTCCGCCTTGGTATCCTCGACGTTCAGGGCTTCGGCGAGGTTTGCGACCCTTTTTGCGTAGATGTCGGCAAGGCCTGGGTGAATGGCGACCGGGTCTTCGGCCGGGATCTGGCGCAGGTGGGCCGTGACGGACGCCTTCTCGGCCTCCAGAGTATCCATCTTTGCCTTCATGCTGGGATGAAACATGCCCTCGGTGATGGCCGTGATGATGCTGTCGATGTCTTTGCAGACCTTGGTCAGGCGGCGCTGTGCATCGTCACGCGCACCCATCGCCTCAATGCGGTCCTTCCGCACCTCCCGCTGAAACGCGGCGATGAATTCTGCGATGAGATCTGGCGCCATGAGTTTGTGCTTCAGGCCCTCGAGGACGCGGGCTTCCATATCCGCGCGGGCAATGGTCTTGCGGTTGTCGCAGGTGCCCCGGTTGCGGTTGGTCGGCCATAGCTGGAGGCGGGGCGGGGTGGTGCGGCTCGTGCACGGGTCAACTCTTGCGGCGCGCCACAGGCCCTCAGTCTTGTTGGCGGCGGCGCAGGTCGATGGACCGTAGATCTTCCAAGAGTTCCAGAAGCAACTCCAGCCGGTTCGACCCAAATTCCCGTTCGATCTGATCCATGATTGCGGCGCTTTCGCCCGCATGGGCGCGGATCAGCGCTTCGCCCGCTTCGGTGATGGCAATAATCGTCTTGCGCCGGTCCTGCGGCGGAGTGTGGCGCGAAATAAGGCCTTCCCTTTCCATCGGCCCGACCATGCGCGTCAGGCTGGAAAACAGAAGACAGGCCTCTGGCGCCACCTGACCCAGTTCAAGCGGGCCCTTTTCCTGCAAGACCCTGAGCACGCGCCACTTCTGTTCGTTCACGCCAGAGGTGGCCAGCATCTCACGAATGGGGCTCATCACAGTCTCACGCGCGCGGAGCAGGGCGATCGGCAGCGAGCGGCGGGTTTGGCTGAGCGGGCGGGGATTTTCGGTCATGCACCCGATCTTGCTTGGTTTTCGGGTCTATCTCAATGGGCGGCGCAAATTATTTGACAAGACAAGTATTTTACTTAACAAAGCAATTATCAGAGGAGGGACAGATGCCGCATGTGCAGATCGACTATTCGCCCAACCTTGAAGCGCGCCTAGATGTTGCAGCCCTGTGCCGGGCATTGCGCGATGCGGCGGTGGAGACGGGCATCCTGCCTTTGGCTGGCATTCGCGTCCGGGCCACGGCCTGCAGCCACGTCGTCATTGCAGACGGCAACCCGGATCATGCCTTTCTTGACATATCGCTGCGCTTGCGCGGTGGCCGGGCGGCCGAAGCCAAGGAAAAGGCCACCGCCCATATCTTCGCCGCAGCACAGGCTTTCTGCGCCGAGGTGATGGCCTCTTCCTCCTTCATGCTGTCCTTTGAGATGCGCGACATCGACCCTGAACTGTCGCCCAAAGCCTCTTCGATCCGCCGCTACCTGTCCGGAGAAGTCCAATGACCGACCTGCAAGCCCATCTGGTCAAGCTGGAAACCCACCTGATCCGCTTCCGCGAAAAAGGGATCGTGAACCTGATCGGTGGTCAGGATGTTTCCGGTGACGATTGGTTCGAGACGTGCTCTCCGGTGGATGAAAGCGTGATTGCGCGGGTGGCTTTGGGGGACGCCACCACGATCGACGCCGCAGCCAAGGCGGCGAAGATGGCGTTTCCGGCCTGGGCCGCGCTGGACGGCGTCAAGCGCAAGGCGATCTTGCACCGCATCGCCGACCTGATCGAGACGCGCGCCGAGGAAATCGCCCTTTGTGAATGCTGGGACACGGGTCAGGCGTGGCGCTTCATGTCAAAGGCCGCGCTGCGCGGAGCCGAGAATTTCCGCTTCTTCGCTGATCTTGCCCCTTCGGCCCGCGATGGCCAAAGCTTGCCGACGCCGGACCATCTAAACGTGACCTCGCGCCATCCGATCGGTCCGGTGGGGGTGATCACGCCTTGGAACACGCCCTTCATGCTGTCGACCTGGAAGATTGCCCCGGCCTTGGCGGCAGGCTGCACGGTGGTGCACAAACCGGCAGAATTCTCGCCCCTGTCCGCCCGCATCCTTGCGGAAATCTGCCATGAGGCGGGCCTACCCCCGGGGGTCCTGAATCTGGTGAACGGCATGGGCGAAGGCGCCGGCAAGGCGCTGACCGAGCATCCAGATATCAAGGCCATCGCCTTTGTCGGCGAGAGCCGCACCGGCAGCATGATCATGAAACAGGGGGCCGATACGCTGAAGCGGGTCCATTTCGAACTTGGCGGCAAGAATCCGGTCGTGGTGTTCGAGGATGCAGATCTGGAACGTGCGCTGGATGCGGCAATCTTCATGATCTACTCGCTCAACGGGGAACGCTGCACCTCCTCCAGCCGCCTTCTGGTGCAAGATACGATTGCCGACCGGTTCCATGAAATGCTGGTGGCGCGTGTCAACGCGATCAAGGTTGGCCATCCGCTTGACCCGAAAACCGAAGTCGGGCCGTTGATCCACAAAACGCATTTCGACAAGGTGACCGGCTATGTGGACATCGGCAAGGCCGATGGGGCGACGCTGGCTGCGGGAGGCCACCGGGTGGGCGACGCGGGCTGGTTCGTGCAGCCCACGCTTTTCACCGAGGCCAGGCCACATATGCGCATCGCACAGGAAGAGGTGTTCGGCCCCTTCCTGACCTCGATCCGCTTCAAGGACGAGGCCGAGGCGCTTGAGATCGCCAACGGCGTGGCCTATGGCCTGACCGGCTATGTCTGGACGAACGACCTGACCCGCGCCCTGAGGTTCAGCGAAAAACTGGAAGCCGGGATGATCTGGGTGAACTCGGAAAACGTCCGCCACCTGCCCACGCCCTTCGGCGGGGTCAAGGCCAGCGGCATCGGCCGCGATGGCGGCGACTGGTCCTTTGAGTTCTACATGGAAACCAAGAACACCGCCTTTGCCCTTGGGCGGCACAAGATTCAGCGACTGGGCGCGTAAGACGGCCAGAGCAAGCAAGACCCGCGCGATGACCGGGGCCCAACCCGCAACCGGGCGCCCCAACGGGAGGAAGACATGGGAGAGATCGTTCTCGCCGCCAAATGCACGCATGTTCCGACGATGCTGATGTCGGAACAGGAAGGCCCCCTGAAGGGCAAACGCCAGCCCGCCATCGACGGCCATCTGGAAATCGCCCGCCGGGCCAAGGCCTTGGGGGCAGATACCGTGGTGGTCTGCGATACCCATTGGGTGATCAATGCGGGCTACCACATCAACGCCAACGCGCGTTTTCAGGGCATCTTCACTTCGAACGAGTTTCCGCAGTTCATCCAGAACATGCCGTTTGACTACGAGGGCAATCCCGCTCTTGGTGACGCCATCGCTGCAAGCGCACGTGACATGGGGGTTCATTGTCTGGCCCATCATCTTGACAGTCTTGAACCCGAATATGGCACGCTGGTGCCGATGCGCTTCATGTCGCGCGAACACAAGATGAAGGTCGTCTCGATCGCCGCCTGGTGTACCGTCCACAGCCATGACGAAAGCCGGGTGATCGGACAGGCCATCGCCAAGGCTGTCACGGACAGCGACAGCAAGGTGCTGCTGGTCGCCTCGGGCAGTCTCAGCCACAAAATCTGGGCCAACAAGGACTACGCCGCCAACAATGGCACCTTCACGATCAGTTCCGAATTCAACCGCCAGATAGACTTGGCAGTGCTGGACATGTGGCAACGCGGCGACCACGTCACCTTCCTGAAGATGCTGGGCGATTACGCACAGTTCTGCTGTGGCGAAGGGTCGATGCACGACACGGCCATGCTTTACGGCGCGCTCGGCTGGGATGCCTATGAGGGCCAGTGCGACGTCGTCACCCCCTATTTCCCTTCGTCCGGTACCGGACAGACCAACGTCATCTTCCCCGTCTGAGGACAAGCCATGCCCATCCCGCCGCCGAACCTGAACCCGTCCTTCAACATCGTCCGCCTGTCCCATGTGGAACTGAAGGTCACCGATCTGGCATGGAGCCGGGCCTATTACGTCGACATCCTTGGCCTTCAGGTCACCTACGAGGATGCAAGCTGCATTTACCTTCGCGCGATGGAGGAGCGAGGTCATCATTCCATGATCCTACGGCAGGCGGATCAGGCCTCGGTCGGGGTTCTGGGCTTCAAGGTCTGGTCCGAAGATGACCTTGACCGCGCGGCGCATTGGTTCAGGGCACGCGGGCTGCCCGTCGAATGGATCACCCGGCCCCATATGGGCCGCGTCTTGGCCGTGCGCGATCCTTGGGGCGTCCCGCTGGAGTTTTACGCCAAGATGGAGCGGCTGGCGCCGATCCACCAGAACTACGCGCTGTATCGTGGGGTGAAGCCGCTTCGGATCGACCACTTCAACCTTTTCTCCTCCAATGTCGATCAGGCGGTGGCCTTTTATGGTGAGATGGGCTTCCGCGTCACCGAATACACGGCGGACGAGGCGACGGGCCGGACCTGGGCCGCCTGGATGCACCGCAAGGGCGGCGTGCATGACATCGCCTTCACCAACGGCACCGGGCCGCGTCTGCATCATACCGCCTTCTGGGTGCCGACGCCCTTGAACATCATCGACCTTCTGGACCTGATGTCGACCTCTGGCTATCTGTCCAACATCGAACGCGGGCCGGGGCGGCACGGGATTTCCAATGCCTTCTTTCTGTATATCCGCGACAAGGATGGCCACCGGACCGAGATTTACTGCTCTGATTACCAAACCGTCGATCCTGACCTTGAACCGATCAAATGGGACCTGAAGGACCCGCAGCGCCAGACCCTTTGGGGGGCCGCAGCTCCGCGCAGTTGGTTCGAACTGGGGTCGGGCTTCGATGGAGCCACGACCGTTGAAAGCGACCTTAAAGCCACCCCGATCATCGCCCCGTAAGGAGAAGCCCATGAACCTTGTGACCTACACCGCAGAAGGGCGGCAGCATTGGGGCGTGACGGCTGACGGCGGCGTTCTGGGCCTGTCGGACGCCTTCCCACAATGGCCCACGCTGCGCAGCGTGATTGCAGCGGGCGGTATCCCCAAGGTTCTTGCCGCAGGGCAGGGCAGGCGGGCCAGTCATGCAACGGGCAGCTTCACTTTTGACATCCCGGTACCAGACCCGGAAAAGATCATCTGTGTTGGGGTGAACTTCCCCGACCGCAACGCCGAATACAAGGACGGGCAAGAGGCCCCGCCCAACATGTCGCTCTTCCCGCGCTTTGCGCGCAGCTTCACCGGGGCGGGCCAGCCGCTGATCCGCCCGCCAGAATCTGCGCAGCTGGATTATGAAGGCGAGATTGCCGTGATCATCGGCAAAGGCGGTCGCCGCATTCCCGAGGCCGAGGCGCTGTCCCACATCGCCGCCCTGACGCTGTGCAACGAAGGCACGATCCGCGACTGGGTGCGCCACGCCAAGTTCAATGTCACGCAGGGCAAGAACTGGGATCGCTCTGGCGCGATGGGGCCTTGGGCCGTGCCCTTCACGGATCCGTCCCAGATCCTCGATGTCGAACTGACCACCCGCGTCAACGGAGAAGTCCGCCAGCACGACCGCAGCGGTCGCATGCTGTTCCCCATCGCCCGGCAGATCGCCTATATCTCGACCTTCACCACGCTGGTTCCGGGCGACATCATCGTGACCGGCACCCCCACTGGGGCCGGCGCCCGCTTTGACCCGCCGATCTGGCTGAAACCCGGCGATGTCGTCGAAATCGACGTGCCGGGCATCGGCATCTTGCGGAACGGAGTGGCGGACGAATGACCCCCTCTGAAATCATGGCTGCCGCCGAAACGCTCCATCAGGCGGAACGCACCGGCAAGCAGTGCGGGCTGCTGTCCCTGCGCTATCCAACGATGACGCTGGATGATGCCTATGCCGTGCAGGCGGCCTTGGTGGCCCGCAAGAAGGCCGCCGGGGCCAAGGTGATCGGCTGGAAGATCGGCCTGACCTCGCGCGCCATGCAACAGGCGCTGAACATCACGACGCCGGATTCGGGCGTGCTTCTGGACGACATGGCCTTCGCCGATGGCGCCACCATCGCCAATGGCCGCTTCATACAGCCGAGGGTGGAGGCCGAGATTGCCTTTGTCACCAAGGCTCCGCTGCGGGGCATGGTCACGCGGGATGACGTGCTGGCCGCGACCGACTACGTGGCCCCCAGCCTTGAAATTCTGGACACCCGGATCCTGCGCGCCGACCCTGCCACGGGCAAGGCCCGCATCATCACCGACACCGTGTCCGATAACGCCGCAAATGCCGGGATCGTTCTTGGTCAGCAGCACCATGCGCCGGATGCGTTCGACCTGCGCTGGATCGGCGCGATCGTTGCCCGCGATGGTGTGGTCGAGGAAACCGGACTTGGCGCGGGTGTGCTGAACGATCCGGTGACTGGCATCCTTTGGCTGGTTCAACGCTTGGCCCAGTACGGCATGGGGATTGAGGCGGGTCAGGTTCTGCTGTCAGGTTCCTTCATCCGCCCGATAGAGGCGCCGCCGGGCAGCCATTTTCATGCCGACTTCGGCACCTTCGGCCACGTCTCGATCACTTTCTGAGCGTCTGATGCCTTTGCCGCTGAACTTGCTCAGGCCGTGGCCGGCCAAGGGCGAGGTGCTGCGTGGCATCTGGCTTGCTTGGCCTAGGCCTGTGCCACCGAAATCGCCGCCACTGCCGGCTTTGACCGGCCATCATCGAAGGCAAAGGGCCCAGCCCGATCCTGCGCCTGCCCTAGGATGACCGGACCAAGATCAGCCAACCGCTGGGTCTTGGGGCCCCGTCCGGGCTGATCGGGGCGGTTGAATTGGTCGAGAAGGAGGCTGCCGTCTGGCGCGCCGCCCGCTGTCTGCAGCAAGACAACCGCAGCGTCGTCTTGGCCTTGGCCAAGGGGTCACGGTTTGCGACCAGCCCGGATTGTCTGAAGACTGCCAGGGATCTGATTTGCCTGATCCTTCAGGTGGAGTCGGTGACGGACCTGCACGCGGTGGATAAGGTTCTTGCGGGCCAAAATGGGGACGGCCTCTTGATCGTTCCATCAGATCTGACGGCCGCTACGGGACATTTCGGCAATCCGGGGCATCCGGTGGTGCTTGATGCGGTTTCGCCCCTCTGGGCCTCGGACAAAGTTGTGGGAATGCAGACGACTGATACGGACTTTATCACCGAGTGGAAGACTGCAGGCGCCACCTTTGCTGGTATCGACGTCATCATCCTGACCAATGGCCTGCCCGATCTGCCCAGATGTCCCGCGCCTGACCGGCAGCCCGTGGATTTCAGCTTCCAAACGTCAACCGAACATCGCGTGATCAGGCAGGCCAGCGGTGGTGCAGGGGGTCAATGACAAAATCGTGGGCGTGATGCGGACCTTGGCCCTGCAAGTGCGGGTGATCGGCGGGCAAATCGGCATGATCGTGCGCCAGTGCGACAGGATCTGCCGCTGGCCATAGTCGCCACACCAGCGCAAGCGCCACCGCCCCAACGGATGCGAGGATCATGCTTGTCATAGCCAATCCCGCCCATGCGCCCAACCATCCGGCCAAGGGATAGGTCACCAGCCAACAGGCGTGACTGGAGGCGAATTGCGCGGCAAAGACCGACCCGCGATCTTCCTCGCGCGATGAACGGCTGACGATCCGCCCTATCGGCACCTGCGAGCCGGCAAACCCTGCCCCGATCAGGGCCCAGATCCCGCACAATGTGCCAAATCCCTGCACCAAGGGCACCAGAGCCACGCCCAGAACCATGATCACCGCGCCGGCCAGCATCAGGCTCCGCTCGGTCAGAAGGGTCAGCAGGCGCGGCACGAACAGGGCCGCGATCATCGATCCCGCCCCAAAGGCAGCAAAGGCCATCGCCACGAATCTCTCGGTCAGGCCCAGTTGAGCCTGCACCAGCACGACCGTGTTGACATAGACCATCGCCCCCGCGGTAGCCACTGCGCCTTCCATCAGGAACAGGCCGCGCAAGCGCGGGGTGGCGGCATAAATGCGCAATCCTTTGGTCACCGCCTGCACGAAGCCCTCGCCGGGTTCAGCGCGTCTGGGAGGAAGAGGGACCGACACCACCAGCAGCGCCGAGGCCAGAAACCCCACCACGGTTCCGCCAAACAGCACCGGAAAGGACACCACCGCCAGCAGGGCCGCCGCCAGCATGGGAGAGGCCACCTGCTCCATATCCTCGGCCAGCCGCATCAGGGTCAGGCCGCTTGTGTAATCAGACGGGTCCGGCAGCAGATCGGGGATCGTGCTTTGAAAGGCCGGCGTAAATCCGGCAGAGGCCGCCTGCAGCAGGAAGATCAGTAGATAGACCTGCCAGACCTCTGTCACGAAGGGCAGGAAGGCAATCACGCAAGCGCGGATCAGATCCAGTCCGACCAGAAACGCCCGCCGTGGCAGCCGGTCCGCCAAGGCAGAGGCGATCGGGGCCAGCGCCACATAGGCCATCATCTTGAGGGCCAGCGCCGTGCCCAGAACCTGACCGGCGCGATCTCCTGCAAGCCGCCATGCCAAAAGGCCCAAGGCAACCGTCGCCAGCCCCGTTCCGATCAACGACGCGAGTTGCGCCAGAAACAGATGGCGGAACGCCTGGTTTGACAGGATCTTCCGCATCAGAGCAGTCTGGTCATGGCTTTGATCGCGGTCCGGTCATGCGCCCGGGTTCCGATCAGGCAATCGCCGATATGGTCATGGATCAGGGCCCGTCTTGCCTTGGCAAGTGCCCGGTCCACGGCATTCAACTGCGTGCCAATGTCCAGTCCGGGACGGCCCTCAGCGATCATCCCGACGATGTGGCGCAGATGACCCTCGGCCCGTTTCAGGC
>NZ_CBBQHX010000077.1:0-8797 GCF_964946895.1 Stagnihabitans sp.
AACATATCGGCCGCAAACCGGCGCCACGTCTTGGCCATGGTGCCATCGTGGCAAGCGATAGGGCAGGGGCCTTCCGCGCCCGCATTCTGGTCGCAAGCGGTGGCTCCAGCGGTCGCTATGTCCGACCGCAGGATTTCCAAGGCTCGCATCTTCTCGCCGTCTGGGTTGAGAAATCCACCCTCGCGCCCAATGAGCGTGCCTGGGTGCTAATTGTCGAGGCCGCCCGATGAGCGATCCGCGCAAGGCACAGCAATGGAAGATCATGGGTCTGGCCGGGGTCGGTGGGGTCGCCCTGCTCGGCATCCTCGGCTGGGTGATGAATGCCTCCGAGGCCAATCTGGTCGGCACGAGTGACAGCCCCGCAATCGATCCGACCATCATCGCCGATGTTACCTCCTCGGCGAGCCCGGAACTCAGTTGGATTTCTCAAAGCAAAGCCGAAATCGAGAGACTGACAACCCAGGTTACGGAACTGACCTCGTCCGTCACGGCCCTGAAGGAAGATCAGGCCAAGCAAATTGCGGACCTGACGGCGCAATATGACGACGCGCTCCTGCGCCAGCAGCAGGACATCAACACGCTGAAGGGCGGCGATCCGGCGGCCGATCCCAATGCCGCGGCACAGGATGCCGGCTTGGGGCAGGATTTTGTGTCGGCGGTCCAGAACGGGGCGGGAGGCCTCACCGGGCTTGGGTCAGAAAGTGCCGGGAAGGAGGGTGCGGCCTCAGGGGCAGCGGCCACTTCTGACGGGTTTGGGACCAGCTTTACCTTGACGGCGTCAGTGGGTGCGCGGGACGCCAACGGTGGCATTACGGGACCGGCCCAAGCGGGTGCTGCGAATGGCGGTGATCCTACAGACGGGTCCGTGACGACTGGCGCCGCTCAGGAATCCCATGTGCGCAAGCTCGAGAGCTATGTGCCGGCCGGCAGCTATGCCCCGGCCATGGTGATCGCGGGTGTCGATGCTTCGGCAGGCGTGAAGTCGCAGGAGAATCCTGTTCCGGTGCTGCTCCGCCTGACCGGCCCTGTCACCACGGCGGCAGCGGGTTCTGGTCCGGGCAGTCGGGTGGACTTGACCGGCTGTACCGTCGTGGGCTCTGCCGCCGCCGATCTTTCCTCTGAGCGGGTGTATGTCCGTCTGACCACGCTCACCTGCCTCAACCATCGCGGCGAAGTTCTGGAAGTCCCGGTGGCGGGGATCGTCGTGGGCTCTGGCAAGGCCGGAGTGCGGGGCAAGGTTGTCTCGCGCGAGGGCACTTTGGTGCGCAACGCGGCAATCGCAGGTGTCCTTCAGGGTATCGGACAGACCGCCTCCAGTTCGGCGCAGTCGGTCACCGGGTCCAGCGGTCTCGATTCAACGGTGACCTCGATTGCCGGAGCCTCGGCGGCAGGGGCTCTGGGTGGTGGAATCTCCGGCGCCGCCAATACGCTGGCGCAATATTACATCCAGCGCGCCGAACAATATCAGCCGGTGGTGTCCCTCTACGGCGGCACCTCGGTCGAAGTGGTCTTCCTTGATGGAGTGGATTTGCGATGACACCGCTGCTTTGCGGCCCAAAAGCATCGGGCTTGGCCTCGATGCTGCGCCCGACCCTTGCCCTTTGCCTGGCTCTGACGCTGGGCGCCTGCGCTTCCTCCAACACCGAGCGGGACTTCCTTTGCCCCGCCCAGATGGGATCACCCTGCACGACCATAGCCTCGGCTGATGGGGTAGGGGCCGCAGGTCAACCGGTACAGGAACGGGGAGAGGACACGCTCGCCGACGGGCTGACGCAATCGCCGTTGGCAAGCGGCAAGGCTGGAAAAGCCAGCCCAACCGCCCCGATGGGCGATGGCGGCTTTGCCTATGACGCCGCCTCCTACCGCCTGCCGGAAAAGGTCGGTACGCTCTGGATCGCCCCCCACGCCGAGGGCGAAACGCTCTATGAGGCGACCTTCGTGCATTTCCTGATCCTGCCCGCTGCCTGGGGTGATCGGCCATGAAGGCATTGAATGGCCTTTTCGCCAGCCTCTTCGATGATCCGGATTGGAGCGAGGGGGCGCCGCAGATCCTGGCGCAGGACGTTGTTTCGGACCTGCTGCCCTGGCGGCTTTACGAGGCGAAGTCCGAGCTCTTCGTGAATGTGGACTCCACGGGCTTCATTTTCGAGGTGACGCCGCAAGTTGGCACCACCGATCTGACACCGACTCTGACCTCGATCATCCAGTCCCGCGCCCCGCGCGAGGCGACAATCCAGATCCTGAACTGGACCTCGCATGACATCGACGAGCCCTTGCTCAACTGGGCGCAACACCGCTTCCGGCACGGCGATCTCGTCCGCGAAATGGCCGGATCGCGCATGAAGCACCTCCGCAGCGCGCGCTTCGGCACCGATCATGGGGTGAAGGCCATCCCGCATATCCGCCGGGTCTTCCTCGCGGTCTGGATCGATGGCAGCGCCGATCTGACCGCAGAGCGCGAGCTTCTGGAATTCCGCCGTGCCCTGGTGGCAGGGTTTGGCGGTGAAGACGGGGTGCGCAAGATCACCCCGAAAGAGTTCCTGAAACTCATCGCCGAAATCCTCCACGCCGGTTCACGCGGCTGGCCGGATTACATGCCGGACCAGTTCCTGAACCACCAACTCCCGGGCGCGGGTCTCAAGGTGCGTCGCGCTTCCCTTGGGTTTCAGGGGGAGCCGGAATTGTCGGTGGCCTCGGCTTCGGTGACCCGGTTCCCGAAGGAATGGTCCGCAGCTTTCGGTGCAGTGCTGAACGGTGTGCCCGACAACGCCGCCCATCGCCCGATCGGGCCGGTGTTGACCTCACTCGTCATGCGGCTTCGACCCAAGGACAAGACGCTCGCTTTCCTGAACCGCCAGCGTGCCGGTCTGATGCATACAATGGGCACGGAATTCGCCAAATGGGCCTCGAACCTTGCCGAGAAGAAGGCCGAGTTCGACGGGCTGGTGGCGCAGGTCGAGGGCAATGAGCGACTTTTGGAATGCGTCTTCCTGATCTCGGCCTATGCAAAGGGTGGTGACGCCGAGGCAAAAACTGCTCTGGCGGAACTGGCCAAGATTTACCGCTTTGCGGGCCTCACTCTTGGGGATGACACCTATCTGCAATTGCCGCTGTTTCTGTCCTCGCTGCCCTTCACGGCTTCAGGCAACCGGATGACCGACCTCCGGAAGCTGCAGCGCATGCGACTTTTGAAGGCTGAAGCCGCGGTCGCCTTCGCCCCAATCCATGGCGAATGGCTTGGGGCAGGGGAGGGGAAAGGGGTTCTGCTGTTGGGGCGCCAGGGCGGCATCTTCGACTGGGACAATTTCCGCTCGAGCGGCAACTTTAACGTGGCTGTGCTCGGCAAATCCGGCGCCGGCAAATCGGTCTTCATGCAGGAATTCGTGGCCTCGATCTATGCAAGGGGCGGCAAGATCGTGGTGATCGATGACGGCTATTCCTTCCGCAACACGGTTGAACTTTTCGGCGGAACCTTCGTCGACTTTGAAGCGGACTGGACGATCCGGCTCAATCCCTTCTCGATGCTTTCCGAAGAGGCGATGGCCGCCCCGGAATACCGCGCCGAAGCCATCGAGCTTCTGACCCGGATCGTGGCTTCTATGGCCGCCTTGGGCAGGACGAGCCAGGGTCGCGTGCAGGAACTCGAGGAAAGCCATATCGCCGAGGCGGTGGCTAAGGTCTGGGACATGAAGGGCCGGGAAGGGGAAGTGGGCGACGTGCATGAGCTTCTGCAGGCGCATGCTGCCGATCCACGGATGGCCGATGTGCTGACGAAAATGGCGCCCTTTGTCGGGGAAGGGGTCTATGCGGCCTATCTCAAAGGTGCGGCCACGATTTCGCTCGGGGCGGATTTCACGGTGGTGGAACTGAGCCGGATCAAGGGGCAGCGCATCCTGCAGGATGTGGTCTTGCAGATCGTGATGTTTCTGTCCTCCGAGCTCATGTACAAAACGGCCCGCGATATCCCGGTGGCGCTTGTCATCGACGAGGCCTGGGATCTTCTCAAAACCGAAGCCACGGCGCGTTTCATCGAAGCTCTGGTGCGGCGGGCGCGCAAATACAATGCGGCGCTGATCACGGGTACGCAGAGCTTTCGTGACTATGAAGAAAACGCCGCCGCCCGGGTGTGCCTCGAAAACTCGGACTGGACCGTGGTCATGGCGCAAAAGCCCGAGACGCTGGACCTTCTGGCTTCCGAGAAGCGCCTCGCTGTCACCTCCGGCATGCTGCACCAACTGAAGTCCATCGCCCCGATACAGGGGCTCTATTCCGAAATGGCGATCAAGGGGCCGGAGGGTTGGGTCTTCGGGCGCCTTCTGCTCGATCCCTTCTCCCTGGCGATGTTTTCTAGCCGAGGTGAGACGGTCGAGCGGATCCGGCGGCTCCGTCAGGAAGCCGGACTCTCAATGGTCGATGCGATCCGCCGCGTGGCGGAAGAAGGGAATGCGAAATGAATGACCTGACAAACCTTGCCGGGACCAAAGGCGATGCGGCTGCGACAGCTGAGATGGATCTGGCACTGACCGCAACTCCCCCCTCTTCCCTCCCGGGTTCTGCTTCCGCGGCGCCCGCCCCTCAGAAGCTGCAGCGGTTTCTGGAACTGGCAGTGACGGGCATCATCAGCATGGCGGCCACACTGGCCCTGGTGACAGCCCTGAGCCCAAGCCACCACCAAGGCGCCAAGCCTTTGGTGATGCTGGATGCCGACCGTGCGGCAGAGACGTTTGTGCGCTCGCCCGGGATATCCGATCTCGATGAACAGGCCTTCGGTGATGCTGTCACGCGGTTTCATGGCGCTCTCCTGAAAGAAATGCTGCGCTATGGGGCCAAGACCGGGACCGTGGTGCTGTCGTCCTCGGCGGTTCTGGCGGGCGATGTCACCGATGTGACTGACCTTCTGACGCAAAGTGCTCTGCGAGGTATGAAGTGAGCGGGCTCGCCAGGTTCCGCTGGCCTTTCATCGGGCTGGGATCGTTGGTGGTAGTCTTGGGCTATGCCGGTCTCGCGGATCTGCAACTGACGCTCAACGGCTCGGAAAGCTTGCCTGAGACGGCCTATCTGCAATGGCATTGGCCGAAGGTCTTCTGGCACGGCGCGGTGGTGGCCGTTCCACCGCCCGCGATCTTCGGCGACCGGCTGGACGGCTATTCCATCGTGAAGAAAGTGGGCGGCCTTCCGGGCGATCCGATCCGCAACTTCGGCAATCAGGTCTGTGTGGCGGGTACCTGCTATGCTGCCGAGGTGCGGGACGGAAAGCCCTTTGCTGAGCTTCTGCCCTCGGGCACGGTCCCCGACGGCATGCTGGCCATCTTTGGTGAAGCGTCGAACTCGCTCGATAGCCGCTATCAGCCCTTCGGTCTTGTTCGCATGGCGGATGTCCAAGCGGTCGGTCTTCCCTTTCCCGGGTTCCCCTCCTGGCAGGAGGTGGCCCGATGGCTTGGACAAGAATCGTGACTCTGAGCCTTGCCCTTGGACTGGGGGCCACAGCGTCAGCATCGGCACGCGACCTTGGCAACTTCGGCGAGGTCTTTCCGATTGCGGAGCCCGACCTTCTGGCCCTGATCAAAGGCAAGATCAGCGCGATGATCGCCGATGGCGGCATGGAGCGGCTGACCGCAGAGATGCAAGACAAGGCGCGCGAATATGCCAAGCGCCCCAAGGGTCTGGTCCTGCCGCGCGCGACGGAGGACCGGAGCTTCACCATCGATCTGTCGATCCGGGTCGATCACGATCTGGCCGATCAGAATGGCGTGATCTTTGCAGCCGCAGGCACGGTCGTGAACCCTTTGGCCTGGTCTGGCTTTGACAAGACCATCCTCTTCATCGACGGCGACGATCCGGATCAGGTCGCTTGGGCCGTAAAACAGGGCGATGAGCTGGACAGCCTCATCGTCCTGACCCAAGGCGCACCGCTGGATCTGAGCAAGACCTGGGGACGTCGCTTCTGGTTTGACCAGTCCGGCATTCTGTCCAATCGCTTCCAGATCGCCCGTCTCCCCTCCCGGGTCACCCGCGCCGATCCCGCCATGCGGATCGATGAAGTGGCGCTGCCGCTTCAGGACGCCTCACCGGAGGCACCGGCACCATGATCGCCCGTCTTATCCTCGCCGTTGCCTTGGCATTCCTCGGCCTGACCGACATTGCCATCGCCAAATGCAACGCGAAGTTCCTCAATCCGCTGACCGAAGTTTGTTTCGATTGCATCTTTCCGATCTCCATCGGCTCGATCTCGCTCTTCGGATCCCGGCCCGACACGCCAAACCCGGGTTCGCCCTTCTGCATCTGTGGCGGCATTCCCCCGCGCGTCGGTTTTTCTATCGGCCTCTGGGAGCCGGTGCGGCTGACCGATATCGCCGACGAGGCGGGCTGCTTTGTGAACCTCGGATTCAAGATGAACATGGGCCTCTTTGCCTTGGGCAAGGATGCCGTCACGGTTGATGATGTCGGCTCAGGGGGTTCCCGCTGGCAGGCGCACTACTATTACTATCCGCTTCTCTCGTGGCTCGGCACGCTGATCGACGGGCTTTGCCTCGAAAGTTCCACCTTCGATGTCGCCTATATGAGCGAGTTCGATCCGCTCTGGCAGGATCCGGAACTGGCCACCCTGATCAATCCCGAAGCCGTGCTCTTCGCCAATCCGGTGGCACAAGCCGCCTGTGCCGCAGATTGCGTGGCGGCGTCCTCGGGTGGTCTCGGCAATGACAAGCTCTTCTGGTGCAACGGCTGTCAGGGCGGGCTCTATCCGATGACCGGGGATGCCAACGAGCACTATGGCGGGGTCCAAGCATCGGAAACTGTGGCGGCCAAACTTCTGGCGCGGATGCACCGCTTCGGTCTGGCCCGTCGCACCTCCGGATCGGGCGCGCTCTGCCAGCCCAAACCGGCCCCTATCCTGCCCAAGTCGCAATACCGGTTTCAGATCACCCGCCCCAAGGCCAAGACCTCCGGGCGCTATGCCTGCGGACCATTGGGTTCCTCGACCCAGTTCGTCGATTCCGGCCGGGAATATCCGTTCAAGGGCGAAAGCTTCGGCTGGCTCACCTGGAGGAAGCACAATTGCTGCGCGCTATGATGAAGGCGGGCGTTGCCCTGCACCTCATGTCCAGTTTGGCCTTGGCGGAAGAGCCGGCGACCAAATTTGCACCAGGGGCCACAGGTTCGATCGGCGTCGATGTGACCGGCCTGATGGACCGGGCCACGAAAGACGCCGAGGCCCTGAAGGATAGTCTCAAGACGGCGGCGCCACAGGATCTTGGCTCTCTGGCAGACAGCCTGAAGGCCATCGAGGGCCACGCTATGAACGACCCGAGGTTGCGCGAGTTGCTCGGGATCACGTCTGACGCCCAAGTCGAGGGCGACGACAAACCGGGCTATGGCGAGGCACGTGTTCTGGTCTTTGCCAGCCTCGCCATGCCCGGTCCCTCCCTGCGCCAGGTGCTTCTCGATGCCGACCGTCTTCATGCCGTGGTCGTGTTCCGGGGGTTCCTTGAGAACTCCGTCTTCAAGACGGGCGATGTCCTGAGGGCGGCACTTGGCGACGGCGAGACGCCGAAAGGCTTTGCCATCGACCCAACGCTCTTCAGTCGGTTTCACGTGAGTGCCGTGCCGGTCTATGTCGTGCTAGCCGAACCTCTGGCGACCTGCGAGACGGAAGACTGCCTTCAGGACCCGCTGCCAGCGCATGACCGGCTGTCGGGCAATATCCCGCTCGAAACTGCGCTCAATCTTGTGGCGGCAGGGCAGGGGGATGCGGCTTCTACCGCTGCGGCACTCCTGGCCGAAGCGGCACAGGACAAGGCCACTGTCGTGGGTGCTGCACCATGAAATTGGTTTGGGTGCTGGCCTCGATTATCTGCCTCTGCGCGGTTGGTGCCTTTGCCGACCCGATGACGGATGCTGCGAAGGCGGGCCGCGAGGCGGCAGCGCCGCTGGTCCTCGCACCCGGAAGTTCGGTCTTCTCCGATGAGACGGTAGGCAAGACCGTGACTCCCTTTGCTACGGATGCTCCGCCGGAATCCGCGATCACGGGAACCACCATAGAGGGCGCAGCACGGCTTCGCGCAGCTGGGTCATCGACCGAAGCGGGCGCCCTTCACTCTGAGGCCACCGCCACAACGATCAATCCAAGGCGCGACATCGCTACAACCGACCCCGGACTACAACGCGCCGACGGTGCCCTGACCGAGGCCGATGCTATCGCCGGTGGTCTGTTCAGTGCCAGTGGAAACCAAGGCGAAGGCTGCACGCTCGAGGGTCTGCAGAGTGCCGGCACGGTCGAACGCTCCTGCCAGCGGGTTGTGGCCACCACGACCAGCACATGCCAATTGGCTCTCGATGTCGCGGTCAAAAGAACGAGCCGCTACGAATGCGACGAGGCTGGCAATACCCATGAATGCGCAGCGCTCGCGGCCCATCAGTCCTGCCACGAGACGGGCGGCACCTGTCTGAACCTTGGCACTGACGGCAGCTGTCTTGCCACCCGCAAGACTTTTGACTGTACCGACGCAACGGGCGATCTCGCTCCGGCGCGGCAGCTAGGCGAGACCACGACCGAGATTGCAGAGACCAAACTCGGGTCCTGCGACACGGTCGGGGCAAGCTGTGCGGCGGGAGAAGCCACCTGTACCGCCGGGCCAGAGACCCGCATTATCAACGGCGTTCCCGTCACCCGCGCCTGCTGGGCCTGGGAAAAGCCCGTGACCTGTCAGGCGACCGGGTCTCAGACGACCTGCGGTGTCTTTGAAGCCGACCAGAGTTGCCACAAGATCCAGAGCGATTGCGTGGCGCGCTCCGATGC
>NZ_CBBQHX010000078.1:0-8794 GCF_964946895.1 Stagnihabitans sp.
AACATATCGGCCGCAAACCGGCGCCACGTCTTGGCCATGGTGCCATCGTGGCAAGCGATAGGGCAGGGGCCTTCCGCGCCCGCATTCTGGTCGCAAGCGGTGGCTCCAGCGGTCGCTATGTCCGACCGCAGGATTTCCAAGGCTCGCATGTCCTCGCCGTCTGGGTTGAGAAATCCACCCTCGCGCCCAACGAACGCGCCTGGGTGCTGGTCGTTGAGGCCGCAAGATGAGCGATCCGCGCAAGGCACAGCAATGGAAGATCATGGGGCTGGCCGGGGTCGGTGGGGTTACCCTCCTCGGCATCCTCGGCTGGGTGATGAACGCGTCCGAAGCCAATCTGGTCGGGGCGAGCGAAAGTCCAGCAATTGATCCGACGATCATCGCCGATGTCACCTCCTCGGCGAGCCCGGAACTCAGCTGGATTTCTCAAAGCAAGGCCGAAATCGAAAAGCTGACGACGCAGGTCACGGAACTGACCTCATCTGTGACGGCCCTCAAAGAAGATCAGGCCAAGCAGATCGCTGATCTGATGGCCCAATATGATGACGCCCTCCTGCGCCAGCAGCAGGACATCAACACCCTGAAAGGGGGCGATCCGACGGTCGATCCCAATGCCGCGGCACAAGACGGCGGCCTGGGGCAGGATTTCGTGTCGGCGGTCCAGAACGGTGCAGGGGGTCTTACGGGGCTTGGGTCTGACACGGCCGGAAAGGACGGAGCGGCCTCAGGGGCAGCGACCACTTCTGACGGGTTTGGGACCAGCTTTACCCTGACGGCGTCAGTGGCTGCGCAGGACGCCAACGGGGGCATCACGGGTCCGGCTCAGGCGAGTGCCACGAATGGTGGCGATCCCACGGACGGCTCTGTGGCGACTGCCGCCGCACAGGAGTCCCATGTGCGCAAACTCGAGAGCTATGTGCCCGCCGGCAGCTATGCCCCTGCCATGGTGATCGCCGGTGTTGATGCTTCGGCGGGCGTGAAATCGCAGGAGAACCCGGTTCCGGTCCTGCTGCGCCTGACAGGTCCGGTCACCACGGCGGCAGCGGGCGCCGGTCCTGGGAGCAGAGTGGATCTGACTGGCTGCACCGTCGTGGGCTCGGCTGCCGCTGATCTTTCTTCCGAGCGGGTTTACGTGCGGCTTACGACCCTGACCTGCCTCAACCATCGTGGCGAAGTGCTGGAAGTCCCCGTTGCGGGGATCGTGGTTGGTTCCGGCAAGGCCGGGGTGCGGGGCAAGGTCGTCTCGCGCGAGGGCACCTTGGTGCGCAACGCGGCAATCGCAGGTGTCCTTCAGGGTATCGGACAGACCGCCTCCAGTTCGGCCCAGTCGGTCACGGGGTCCAGCGGTCTTGATTCAACTGTGACCTCGATCGCCGGGGCTTCGGCGGCGGGCGCTCTGGGCGGGGGCATCTCCGGCGCCGCCAACACGCTGGCGCAATATTACATCCAGCGCGCCGAACAATATCAGCCGGTGGTGTCCCTCTACGGCGGCACCTCGGTCGAAGTGGTCTTCCTTGACGGAGTGGATTTGCGATGACACCGCTGCTTTGCGGCCCAAAAGCATCGGGCTTGGCCACGATGCGGCGCCCGACCCTTGCCCTTTGCCTGGCTCTGACGCTGGGCGCCTGCGCTTCCTCTAACACCGAGCGGGATTTCCTTTGCCCGGCGCAGCTGGGGTCGCCCTGCACGACCATCGCATCCGCAGATGGGGCAGGGGCCGCTGGCCAGCCGGTTCAGGAACGCGGCGAAGACACGCTCGCCGACGGGCTGACGCAAGCACCGCTTTCCAACGGTAAGGCTGGCAAAGCAGGACCTGCAGCCGCGATGGGCGATGGCGGCTTTGCCTATGACGCGGCCTCCTACCGCCTGCCGGAAAAGGTCGGCACGCTCTGGATAGCGCCGCATGCCGAGGGTGAGACGCTTTATGAGGCAACCTTCGTTCATTTCCTGATCCTGCCCGCTGCCTGGGGGGATCGGCCATGAAGGCACTGAATGGCCTCTTCGCCAGCCTCTTTGACGATCCCGACTGGAGCGAAGGCGCGCCGAAAATTCTGGCGCAGGATGTTGTCTCAGACCTGCTGCCCTGGCGGCTTTACGAGCCGAAGACCGAGCTTTTCGTGAACGTGGACTCGTCGGGCTTCATCTTCGAGGTGACGCCGCAGGTCGGCACCACCGATCTGACGCCAACCCTGACCTCGATCATCCAGTCCCGCGCCCCGCGCGAGGCGACAATCCAGATCCTGAACTGGACGTCGCATGACATCGACGAGCCCTTGCTCAACTGGGCGCAACACCGCTTCCGCCATGGCGACCTCGTCCGCGAAATGGCCGGATCGCGCATGAAGCACCTCCGCAGCGCGCGCTTTGGCACCGATCATGGGATCAAGGCGCTGCCGCATGTCCGGCGGGTCTTCCTCGCAGTCTGGATCGACGGCAGCGCTGATCTGACCGCCGAACGCGAGCTTCTTGAATTCCGCCGCGCCTTGGTGGCAGGGTTTGGCGGCGAAGACGGTGTTCGCAAACTCGGCCCAAAGGAGTTTCTGAAGCTCATCGCCGAAATCCTCCACGCCGGTTCACGCGGCTGGCCCGACTATATGCCGGACCAGTTCCTCAACCACCAACTCCCGGGCGCAGGCCTCAAGGTCCGCCGTGCCTCGCTCGGGTTTCAGGGGGAACCGGAATTATCGGTGGCCTCGGCCTCGGTGACGCGGTTCCCCAAGGAATGGTCTGCTGCCTTCGGCGCCGTGCTGAACGGTGTGCCCGACAATGCCGCCCATCGCCCCATCGGCCCGGTTCTGACCTCACTGGTCATGCGGATCCGCCCCAAAGACAAGACCCTCGCTTTTCTGAACCGTCAGCGTGCCGGTCTCATGCACACGATGGGTACGGAATTCGCCAAATGGGCATCCAACCTCGCCGAGAAGAAAGCCGAGTTCGACGGGCTCGTGGCCCAGGTCGAGGGCAATGAGCGGCTTTTGGAATGCGTTTTCCTGATCTCGGCCTATGCCAAAGGCGGCGATGCCGAGGCCAAGACGGCTCTGGCCGAACTGGCCAAGATCTACCGCTTTGCAGGTCTTACCCTCGGCGATGACACTTACCTGCAATTGCCGCTGTTCCTATCCTCGCTGCCCTTCACGGCTTCCGGCAACCGGATGACGGATCTGAGGAAGCTGCAGCGCATGCGGCTTCTGAAAGCCGAAGCCGCGGTCGCCTTCGCCCCCATCCACGGCGAATGGCTTGGGGCAGGGGAGGGCAAGGGGGTTCTTCTCCTCGGTCGCCAAGGCGGCATCTTCGACTGGGACAATTTCCGCTCGAGCGGCAACTTCAACGTGGCCGTGCTCGGCAAGTCGGGCGCTGGCAAGTCGGTTTTCATGCAGGAATTCGTGGCCTCAATCTATGCCCGTGGCGGCAAGATCGTGGTGATCGATGACGGCTATTCCTTCTGCAACACGGTTGAACTTTTCGGCGGCACCTTCGTCGATTTCGAAGCCGATTGGTCGATCCGGCTCAATCCCTTCTCGATGCTTTCCGAAGAGGCCATGGCCGCGCCGGAATACCGCGCCGAAGCCATCGAGCTTCTGACCCGGATCGTGGCCTCGATGGCGGCCTTGGGCAAGAATGCTCAAGGCAGGGTCCAGGAGCTGGAAGAAAGCCATATCGCCGAAGCGGTGGCCAAGGTCTGGGACAGGAAGGGCCGGGAAGGGGAAGTGGGCGATGTCCATGAGCTTCTTCAGGCCCATGCTGCCGATCCACGGATGGCCGATGTGCTGACCAAGATGGCACCCTTCGTGGGGGAGGGCGTCTATGCGGCCTATCTGAAAGGAGCGGCTACGATTTCGCTCGGGGCGGATTTCACGGTGGTGGAGCTGAGCCGGATCAAGGGGCAGCGCATCCTGCAGGATGTCGTCATGCAGATCGTGATGTTTCTGTCCTCCGAGCTTATGTACAAAACCGCCCGCGATATTCCGGTGGCCTTGGTCATCGACGAGGCCTGGGATCTTCTGAAGACCGAGGCCACGGCGCGTTTCATCGAAGCCCTGGTGCGGCGGGCGCGCAAATACAATGCGGCACTGATCACCGGGACGCAGAGCTTCCGCGACTATGAAGAGAATGCCGCCGCCCGGGTGTGTCTCGAAAACTCTGACTGGACCGTGGTCATGGCCCAAAAGCCCGAGACGCTGGACTTGCTGGCCTCCGAGAAGCGCCTCGCCGTCACCTCGGGCATGCTGCACCAGCTGAAAAGCATCGCCCCGGTTCAGGGCCTCTATTCCGAAATGGCCATCAAGGGGCCGGAGGGCTGGGTTTTCGGGCGCCTCCTCCTCGATCCCTTCTCGCTGGCGATGTTTTCCAGCCGGGGTGAGACAGTCGAGCGGATCCGGCGCCTCCGCCAAGAAGCCGGGCTCTCCATGGTCGATGCGATCCGCCGCGTGGCGGAAGAGGGAAATGCAAAATGAATGACATGACGAACCTCGCAGGTGCTGCTGACAGTGTTGCCGCGCCAACCGTGGCGAATCAGGGGCCGATGGCAACTCCCTCCTCCTCCCTCCCGGGTTCTTCCGCCCCGCCAGCCCCGCAGAAGCTGCAGCGGTTTCTGGAACTGGCCGTGACCGGGATCATCAGTATGGCGGCCACCCTGGCTTTGGTGACAGCTTTGAGCCCCAGCCACCATCAAGGTTCCAAGCCTTTGGTGATGCTGGATGCTGACCGCGCCGCAGAGACTTTCGTGCGCTCGCCCGGCATCTCCGATCTCGACGAACAGGCTTTCGGTGATGCCGTCACGCGGTTTCATGGCGCGCTCCTGAAGGAAATGCTGCGTTATGGTGCCAAGACCGGGACGGTGGTCCTGTCGTCCTCTGCGGTCCTCGCGGGCGATGTCACCGATGTGACTGACCTTCTGACCCAAGGCGCGCTGCGAGGCATGAAGTGAGGCGGTTTACGTCCCTTCGCTGGCCCTTCATCGGGCTGGGTTCGCTGGTGGCCGTCTTGGGCTATGCCGGTCTCGCCGATCTGCAGCTCACGCTAAACGGTTCTGAAAGCCTGCCCGAGACCGCTTATCTGCAATGGCACTGGCCGAAGGTCTTCTGGCACGGCGCCGTCGTGGCAGTGCCTCCACCTGCGATGTTCGGTGATCGGCTGGATGGCTATTCGATCGTCAAGAAGGTCGGCGGCCTGCCCGGCGATCCAATCCGCAACTTTGGCACTCAGGTCTGCGTGGCGGGCACCTGCTATGCCGCAGAAATGCGGGACGGCAGGGCCTTTGCCGAGCTTCTGCCCTCGGGCAGGGTGCCGGACGGCATGCTGGCAATCTTCGGCGAGGCGCCGAATTCGCTCGACAGTCGCTATCAGCCTTTCGGTCTTGTCCGCATGGCAGATGTCGAAGCGGTGGGCCTGCCCTTTCCGGGCTTCCCCTCCTGGCAGGAGGTGGCCCGATGGCTTGGAAAAGAGTCGTGACACTGAGCCTTGCTATTGGACTGGCGGCCACAGCGTCAGCATCGGCACGCGACCTTGGCAACTTCGGCGAGGTCTTTCCGATTGCGGAGCCCGACATTCTGGCCCTGATCAAAGGCAAGATCAGCGCGTTGATCGCCGATGGTGGCATGGAGCGCCTGACGACCGAGATGCAAGACAAGGCGCGCGGTTATGCCAATCGCCCCAAGGGTCTGGTCCTGCCGCGCGCGACGGAGGATCGGAGCTTCACCCTCGATCTGTCGATCCGGGTCGATCACGATCTGGCCGATCAGAACGGGGTGGTCTTTGCCGCCGCAGGCACAGTCGTGAACCCTTTGGCCTGGTCTGGCTTTGACAAGACTATCCTCTTCATCGACGGCGATGATCCGGATCAGGTCGCTTGGGCCATCAGCCAAGGCGACGAGCTGGACAGCCTCATCGTCCTGACCCAAGGGGCACCTCTGGATCTGAGCCAAGCCTGGGGCCGCCGCTTTTGGTTCGACCAGTCCGGCATTCTGGTCAATCGCTTCCAGATTACTAATCTCCCCTCTCGGGTCACCCGCGCTGATCCCGTGATGCGGATCGATGAAGTGGCGCTGCGGCAGCAGGACGCCTCACCGGAGGCACCGGCCCCATGATCGCCCGTCTTATCCTCGCCGTCGCCTTGGCATTCCTCGGCCTGACCGACACTGCCATCGCCAAATGCAATACGAAGTTCCTCAATCCGCTGACCGAAGTTTGTTTCGATTGCATTTTTCCGATCTCCATCGGGTCGATCTCGCTATTCGGCTCGCGGCCCGACACGCCAAACCCCGGTTCACCCTTCTGCATCTGTGGCGGCATTCCTCCGCGCGTCGGCTTCTCAATCGGCCTCTGGGAGCCCGTCCGGCTGACCGATGTGGCAGACGAGGCGGGCTGCTTTGTAAACCTCGGCTTCAAGATGAACATGGGCCTTTTTGCCCTGGGCAAAGATGCCGTCACAGTCGATGACGTCGGCTCCGAAGGCTCCCGCTGGCAGGCGCACTACTATTATTATCCGCTTCTGTCGTGGCTCGGCACGCTGATCGACGGGCTTTGCCTGGAGAGTTCCACCTTCGATGTGGCCTATATGAGCGAGTTCGACCCGCTCTGGCAGGATCCGGAACTGGCCACCCTGATCAACCCGGAAGCCGTGCTCTTCGCCAATCCGGTGGCGCAAGCCGCCTGTGCGGCGGATTGCGTGGCGGCCTCTTCCGGCCATCTCGGCAATGACAAGCTCTTCTGGTGCAATGGTTGTCAGCGCGGGCTTTATCCGATGACCGGGGATTCCAACGAGCACTATGGCGGGGTTCAGGCCTCCGAGACCGTGGCGGCCAAGCTTCTGGCGCGGCTGCATCGTTTCGGCCTGGCCCGTCGCACTTCCGGATCGGGCGCGCTCTGCCAGCCAAAACCGGCCCCTATCCTGCCCAAGTCGCAATACCGGTTCCAGATCACCCGGCCCAAGGCCAAGACTTCCGGCCGTTATGCCTGCGGTCCCTTAGGCTCTTCGACCCAGTTCGTCGATTCCGGTCGGGAATATCCGTTCAAGGGCGAAAGCTTCGGCTGGCTCACCTGGAGGAAACACAATTGCTGCGCGCTTTGATGCCGGCGGGCGTTGCCCTGCACCTCATGACCAGTATGGCCTCGGCGGAAGAGCCGGTCCTCCAATTTGCACCTGGGGCCACAGGCTCCATCGGCGTCGATGTCACCGGCCTGATGGACAAGGCTGCCAAAGACGCCGAAGCCCTGAAGAACAGTCTCAAGGCGGCGGCACCGCAGGATCTTGGCTCTCTGGCGCACAGCCTGAAAGCCATCGAGGGCCACGCGATGAACGACCCGAGGTTGCGCGAGCTCCTTGGGATTACATCGGACACCCAAGTCGAGGGCGACGACAAACCGGGCTATGGCGAGGCACGAGTTCTGGTCTTTGCCAGCCTTGCGATGCCCGGTCCTTCCCTGCGCCAGGTGCTTCTGGACGCCGACCGCCTTCATGCCGTCGTGGTCTTCCGGGGATTTCTGGAAAACTCCGTCTTCAAGACGGGCGATGCTCTGCGCGCCGCCTTGGGGGAGGGCGAGACGCCGAAGGGCTTTGCCATCGACCCAACGCTCTTCACTCGGTTCCACGTGAGTGCCGTGCCGGTCTATGTCGTGCTGGCCGAACCTCTGGCGACCTGCGAGACGGAAGACTGCCTTCAGGACCCGCTGCCAGCGCATGACCGGCTGTCGGGCAATATCCCGCTCGAAACCGCGCTCAATCTTGTGGCGGCAGGGCAGGGGGAGGCGGCCTCCACCGCTGCGGCACTCCTGGGCGAAGCGGCTTCGAACAAGACCCCTGCCGCTGGCGCTGCGCCATGAAATTGGTCTGGGTACTGGCCCCAATTGCTAGTCTCTTCGCGGTTGGCGCCTTTGCCGATCCGATGTCTGAGGCCGCTAAGGCTGGCCGTGAGGCGGCAGCGCCACTGGTCCTCGCACCCGGCAGTTCGGTGTTCTCGCAGGAGATGATCGGCAAGACCGTGACCCCTTTTGCGACGGAAGCCCCGCCGGAATCCGCGATCACTGGGACCAGTATCGAAGATGCGGCGCGACTTCGTGCGGCCGGGTCATCGACCGAAGCAGACGCCCTTCACTCTGAGGCCACCGCCACGACCAGCAACCCGAGGAGGGATATCCCGACCTCTGATCCAGGACTGCAGCGCGCTGACGGCGCTCTCAACAGCGCCGATGCAATCGCTGGTGGACTGTTCAGTGCCGGCGGAAACCAGGGCGAAGGCTGCACCGTCGAAGGTCTGCAGAGTGCCGGCACAGTAGAACGCTCCTGCCAGCGGGTTGTGGCCACCACGACCAGCACGTGCCAACTGGCCCTCGATGTCGCGGTCAAAAGAACGAGCCGCTACGAATGCGACGAGGCTGGCGATACCCATGAATGCGCAGCGCTCGCGGCCCATCAGTCCTGCCACGAGACGGGCAGCACCTGTCTGAACCTTGGCACTGACGGCAGCTGTCTTGCCACCCGCAAGAGTTTTGACTGTACCGACGCGACGGGCGATCTCGCTCCGGCGCGGCAGGTGGGCGAGACCACGACCGAGATTGCCGAGACCAAACTCGGGTCCTGCGACACGGTCGGGGCAAGCTGTGCGGCGGGAGAAGCCACCTGTACCGCCGGTCCAGAGACCCGTATCATCAACGGCGTTCCCGTCACCCGCGCCTGCTGGGCCTGGGAAAAGCCCGTGACCTGTCAGGCGACCGGGTCTCAGACGACCTGCGGTGTCTTTGAAGCCGACCAGAGTTGCCACAAGATCCAGAGCGATTGCGTGGCGCGCTCCGATGC
>NZ_CBBQHX010000079.1:0-8143 GCF_964946895.1 Stagnihabitans sp.
AATGGTGCTGCAAGAGAGGATTGAACTCTCGACCTCTCCCTTACCAAGGGAGTGCTCTACCACTGAGCTACTGCAGCGCCGTTTCAAGCTTTCGGTGGTTTCCTCAGCTTGCGTGGCGGGTGATTAGACGCATTCCCGCCGGGGTGCAAGAGCAAATTGGCAACTTAACTGGACCCTTTCACACCCTTGCGCTAGAGATGCCGCCATGACGCGCGAACCCCGGTCGGTACCGAAATCTTCAAGCCTGACTGCCCGCGAACAGCGGTTGAAGGCGGCATTGAAGGCCAATATGGGGCGCAGGAAGGCTCAGGCGCGGGCGCGCGCTGCCGAAGAAAATGATGAAAAGCCCGGCGATGCGACCGCGGCAGATAATGAAATGGAATGAGGCGGGCACATGGATTCGATTCTGGTTCGGGGCAACGGGGCTTTGTCGGGGGCGATTCCGATTGCAGGGGCCAAGAATGCCTGCCTGACGCTGATGCCGGCGACATTGCTGTCGGATGAGCCGCTGACACTGACCAACGCGCCGCGCCTGTCCGACATCGCCACGATGACACAGCTGCTGCAGTCGCTGGGGGCTGAGGTGGCCAGCCTGGCCGAGGGGCAGGTTCTGGCCATGTCCTCGCACAACATCGCCAACCACACGGCCGATTATGACATCGTGCGCAAGATGCGTGCTTCGATCCTTGTCCTTGGGCCGATGCTGGCGCGGGATGGGCATGCGGTGGTTTCGCTTCCCGGCGGCTGCGCAATCGGGGCCCGCCCGGTGGATCTGCACCTGAAGGCGCTGGAGGCGATGGGAGCGGAGTTGGACCTGCGCGACGGCTATGTCCATGCCAAGGCAATTGGCGGCAAGCTGAAGGGGGCGGTGGTGGAATTCCCGTTCGTCTCGGTCGGTGCCACCGAAAACGCGCTGATGGCGGCGACGCTGGCCAAGGGCACCACGGTACTGAAGAATGCCGCGCGCGAGCCGGAAATCGTCGATCTGGCGCAATGCCTGCGCAAGATGGGCGCGCAGATTGACGGCGAAGGCACCTCGACCATCACCATTCAGGGCGTGGACCGCCTGCATGGCGCCACGCACCCCGTGGTGACGGACCGGATCGAACTTGGCACCTATATGCTGGTCCCGGCGATCTGCGGTGGCGAGATTGAATGCATCGGCGGGCGGCTGGACCTTGTGGGTGCCTTCGCCGAAAAGCTGGATGCGGCAGGTGTTTCTGTGACGGAAACCGCGCGCGGCCTGAAAGTCGCGCGCAAGAATGGCCGGGTCAATGCGGTGGACGTGGTCACCGAACCCTTCCCGGGCTTCCCGACGGACCTGCAGGCGCAGATGATGGCTTTGCTGTGCACCGCCGATGGCGTTTCGGTACTGGAAGAAAAGATCTTCGAAAACCGCTTCATGCACGCCCCTGAGCTGATCCGGATGGGCGCCCGGATCGAGGTGCATGGCGGTCATGCGACGGTCACCGGCGTCTCGAAGCTGAAGGGGGCCCGCGTCATGGCCACGGATTTGCGCGCCTCGGTCAGCCTGATCCTGGCGGCACTGGCGGCCGAGGGCGAAACCGTTGTCAGCCGCGTCTATCACCTGGACCGTGGCTACGAACGGGTCGAAGAAAAACTGCGGGCCTGTGGGGCGCAGATCGAGCGGATCAAGGCATGACCGACGCCCGCTTCGAGGATGCTGACGATGCCCCCCTGCGCCTGATCGCGCAGGAACCGGGGGATTTGCAGGTCCTTGCGGCCCTCGTGCAGGACGCGGTCTTTCCGATCACCGAGATGACCTTCGCCAAACGGCAGCACCGCTTTGCTGTCCTGCTGAACCGTTTCCGCTGGGAGGACAAGGCCGCCGCCGAGGCCGTCGGCCGGCCCTATGAACGCGTCCGCAGCCTGCTGGTGTTCGATGACGTTCTGGGCGTGCGCAGTCAGGGCATCGACCGCGGCGACAGGGACACGATCCTTTCGCTGCTGTCGATCAGCTTCACTGCAACGCAGGACGGGTCCGGCGTCGTGGAACTGCTGCTGGCGGGAGATGGCGCCGTGGCCCTGCAGGTCGAGGCGCTGGAGGTGACCCTGACCGATGTCAGCCGCCCCCACCGCGCCAACTCTGGCCATCTGCCGCAGCACGGGCAAGATTGACTGATTCCCCTGTTTCCTAAACTGACATGTCAGTTTAGGAAGGCATGCAGCACCGGTTGAGAGGGGATGGCATGGGCAGACTTGCGGGCAAGAAGGCGCTGGTAACGGCGGCAGGCCAAGGGATCGGGCGTGCGACAGCCCTGGCGATGCAGCGCGAGGGGGCAGAGGTGATTGCCGCCGACATCAACGCCGCCACGTTGGAAAGCCTTGCCGCCGAGGGAATGTCCACCCGCCTGCTGAACGTGCGCGACAAGGCCGCAGTCGAGGCTGCCGCCGCCGAGATTGGCGCGCTGGACGTGCTGTTCAACTGCGCCGGTTTCGTGGCGGCGGGCACGATCCTGGATTGTGACGAGGATCAGTGGGCTTTCTCGATGGACCTCAACATGACGGCGATGTTCCGCATGTGCAAAGCCTTCCTTCCGGCGATGATCGCGGGTGGCGGCGGGTCGATCATCAACATGGCGTCAGTGGCCGGATCGGTGATCGCGGCCCCCAACCGTTTTGTCTATGGCGCCACCAAGGCGGGGGTCATCGGCCTGACCAAGTCGATTGCGGCGGACTTCATCAGCAAGGGCATCCGCGCGAACGCGATCTGCCCGGGCACGGTGGAAAGCCCCAGCCTTGACCAGCGCCTGCGCGACACGGGGGATTATGAGGCGGCCAAGAAGTCCTTCATCGCCCGCCAACCCATCGGCCGCATCGGCAAGCCCGAGGAAATTGCCGCCCTTGTGGTCTACCTTGCGAGCGACGAATCCAGCTATACCACCGGGGTCGCGCATGTGATCGACGGCGGTTGGGCCAACATCTGAGGGGAATGACATGAAACTTCTGCGCCACGGGCCTGCGGGCCAGGAAAAACCAGGCCTGCTGCATTCGGACGGCTCGATCCGCGACCTTTCGGGCCTTGTGCCCGATATTGGCGGCGCGGTCATTTCGGACACCGGTCTTGCGATGCTGCGGGCCGTTGATCCGGGCACCCTGCCGGTGGTGGCCCCCGGCACCCGTCTCGGCCCCTGCGTCGCCGGTACCGGCAAGTTCATCTGCATCGGCCTCAATTACTCCGACCACGCGGCCGAGACCGGCGCCAAGGTTCCGGTCGAACCGATCATCTTCATGAAGGCCACCTCTGCCATCGTCGGCCCGAACGACCCGATCGTGATCCCCCGCACCTCTGAAAAGACCGACTGGGAGGTTGAACTGGCTGTCATCATCGGCAGACGGGCCAAGTATGTGTCCGAGGCCGAGGCGCTGGACTATGTCGCAGGCTATGCCGTGACCAACGACGTGTCAGAGCGCGCCTTCCAGACCGAGCGGGCGGGCCAATGGACCAAGGGCAAGTCCTGCGACAATTTCGGGCAAATCGGGCCGTGGCTGGTCACGAAGGATGAGGTCGCGGATCCGCAGGATCTGGCCATGTGGCTGACCGTGAACGGGGTGTCCCGGCAGAACGGATCGACCCGGACCATGGTCTACGGCGTCAGGCATCTGGTCGCCTACCTCAGCCAGTTCATGACCCTTCACCCCGGCGACGTGATCTCGACCGGGACACCGCCCGGCGTGGGCCTGGGCATGAAGCCACCGCAATTCCTGAAAGCGGGCGATGTGGTGGAACTGGGGATCGCGGGTCTTGGCCAGCAGCGGCAGGACGTGATCGCGGACTGAGGCTGTGAAAACCGGGGGGATTGCACGCGTGCAATCCCCCGCAATCCCTTGAATTTATTCATATTCTATCTTTCCTGTTAATCAATTGTTTACTCGGATTTCACACGGATGCAGGTGGGATCCGACCTGAGGGCACAACCGCCGGTCGATGGCGGCTTGGCTGGAAAAGCCTCAAAAGTCCGGGCTATGGCATCCGCCCCTGGGCATCGCCATGCCAGATGGGGCAGGCTGTGCCGCGCCCGGAGTGCGCCCGGACGGGGCTCGCCCTCGCTGACCGCGTGCAGCCGCGCTCTGTCAGTGCCGCTTGAAACCTGTGATCCGCGGGGTCCTGTGACGAACCCGAAGTCACGGTCGGATTTCCACTTGCCCCCGACCCTGCCCCCGATTAAATAGCCTTCGTCGGAGGCGTGGCTGAGAGGCCGAAAGCACTCGGTTGCTAACTGAGCATAGGGGGAACCCTATCGTGGGTTCGAATCCCACCGCCTCCGCCAACCATCATTGAAATCATTAGATAATTTATGGGTTTTCGAAACCTACCCCCGAATTTACCCCCGATCCGCAAAACGATGCTTTTTCGCCAGCGCTGTTCGCCACCCAGCAAATCGTCCTTGGTCCAGCGGGCGGGCTTGGCCTAGGGCCGCGCGATGCCGTGTTCCTCTTGGCTGCAGGGCAAAGCAGGCGACGTCGCCCCAGCTTGATGGCATCGGACTACTACCGTCGGATATTGTTCTTCATTCGGAAGCTGGCGGACTTCCAGAACTGGAAACCCGCCAATCTCTCAAAACACCAGCACATCGGTGAAGGCTAGCGCCGGGTGGCCATCCAGCACGGCGATCTGGACGGCGGCGCCTGAGCCGTTGCCGTCCGCGTCGTAGGACAGGGCGCCTGTGGTGGCGTTGTAGATGAGGCGGTCGGTCGCGTCGTGGGCTGCGGTGCCGGTCCAGAAGGCGTCGGTGGCTAATGTGCCTGTGGCGCCAATCGCTGCCATCACAGCTTTGGCCAAGGCGAGGTGGTCGGTGCCAGAGGTGAAGTCGGTGATGTGGTCAACGCCGGTGAGCAGGGTGAAGACGAAGGTGTCCGCACCTGCCCCGCCTGTCAGGCTGTCGTTGCCACCGGCGCCGGTCAGGCGGTCGTCGCCCGCTCCGCCCAGCATGGTGTCGTTGCCGGTGCCTCCCAGCAGGGTGTCAGCCTGCGCCGACCCCGTCAGCGTGGTGGCGGCTCCCGTGTTGGTCACCGAGAAGCCTGTGGTGCCAGTGGATGCGGCAAGGTTGACCGCGAAGCCTGCCGTCGTGAGGTTTGCGATCCCAGCGTTGCTGCTCGCGCCGGTGGCGGTCCACGCTGCGGTCACCGTGGCATTGGCGGTGGCGCCCGACGCGATGGTCAGGATGTCCGAGCCGCCAAGGTCGGTGATGCTGTCGGTGCCAGACCCCACGGAGAAGGTGTCGTTGCCAGTGCCGCCGGTGAGCCTGTCGTTGCCCAGCCAGCCATTCAGGCTGTCGTTGCCGGCGCCGCCAAGCAGAGTGTCAGCGCCGTCTGCACCGCGTAGCGTGTCGGCTTGGCCCGACCCCGACAAGGTCGTTCCAGCCGCGGTGTTGGTGACGATGAAGCCCGAAGTCCCAGTTGTGACCGCCCCGAGGTTCACGGCAAAGCCTGATGTTGTAACAATGGCCATGCCGGTGTTGCTGGTCGCTGATGTCGCTGTCCAAGCTGCGCCGACTGTTGCATTGGCCGAAGCCCCTGTCGCGATTGTCAGGACGTCGCCGCCACTCAAGTCGAAAATTGTGTCCGTTCCAGATGCCACGGTGAAAGTATCATTGCCTCCTCCGCCCATGAGGTTGTCGTTGCCCGGTCCACCAACCAACGTGTCATTGCCTGCGCCACCCAGCAGGGTGTCTGCCAGCGTCGACCCGGTCAGCGTGGTGGCGGCACCTGTGTTGGTCACCGCATAGCCCGCCGAGCCACCGGTCACGGCAGCGAGGTTGACCGCCAGACCGGCGGTCGTCAGGTTTGCCACCCCCATGTTGGTCGTGCCGGCCGTGGCCGTCCACGCGGCGGTGACAGCGGCGTTGGCAGTAGCACCCGCCGAGATCACCAGAAGATCGGACCCGCTCAGGTCGAGGACGCTATCCGTCCCGGAGGAGACCGCGAAAGTGTCATTCCCCGCTCCGCCGGTGAGCACGTCATCCCCCAACCCGCCGCTCAGGCTGTCATTGCCAGCCCCGCCCAGAAGGCTGTCGGCCCCAGAGCCACCGACGAGCGTGTCGGCAAACCCCGAGCCTGTCAGGGTCGTCCCAGCCCCGCTGTTGGTCACCGTATAACCCACAGACCCCATAGCCGCCGTAAGGTTTACCGCCAGACCGCTGGTCGTCAGGTTCGCCACCCCGGCATTGCTTGTTCCTGTCGTGACCGTCCAAGATGCCACCAATATGGCGCTTAGTATTGCCCCCGCCGAAACCTTCACGACGTCGCCCGCTCCAAGGTCAGAGATCGTGTCGGTACCATAGGCTACGATGAAGGTGTCATTGCCCAAACCACCGCTGAGGCTGTCGTTCCCGGCGCCACCCGCCAGAGTGTCGTTGCCCGCCCCACCCAAAAGGGTATCCGCGCCACTGCCGCCGATCAGGCTATCCGCCAAGCCCGAGCCGGTGAACGAGGTCGCTCCTCCCGTGTTGGTCACCTTAAACCCAACGGTGCCGGTGGTGACCGCTGACAGGTCCACCGCAAGCCCCGCCGAGGTCAGGTTTGCCGTTCCGCTATTGCTGCTCGCCGCCGTCGCCGTCCAAGCCCCTGCCAATACGGCATTGGCTGTTGCCCCCGAGGCAACCGTCAGAACATCGCCTGCGCCCAGATCGGTGACTGCATCGGCACCGGCGCCAATCGTGAAGACATCCGCCCCGGCCCCGCCGGTCAAGCTGTCGTTACCCGCACCGCCGTCTAGTGTATCCGCAAAACTCGTCCCGGTCAGAGCATTGACCCCGGCATTGCCGTTCAACGCCAAACCGTTCGCCGCCTCTCCTGCGTCGACGTTAAGCGCCGTCGTCCCGGTGGAGACCGCCAAAGCAGCTGTCCCCGTTCCGATGACCACGCGCTCCAGCGCCACGTCAGCGGTCAAAACGAGCGTACTGGCCGTGATCGAGGTGAAGCGCAGTTCATCCGAGCCGCTGCCGCCCGTGATCACCTCTCCCGTGGCAAGGTCTGCTACAGCCCCGACAAGGAAGACATCATCTCCATCGCCACCCCAAAGCGTATCAGCACCTGAGCCTCCGCTGAGGAGGTCGTTCCCGGCTCCTCCGTCAATCCGGTTGGCCCCGGCATCACCAGTTAGAGTGTCGCCGAAGGCCGAACCGATCAGCCCCTCCATCGTCGCCAGTGTATCCGTGCCAGCCCCGCCAGTGTTCTGCGCTCCAGAGATGGCAAGGCTGACCGTCACTCCAGCAGATGCTCCGTCATAGGAGGCCACATCAAAGCCAGCCCCACCGTTCAGCACATCATTGCCAGCGCCGCCGTTCAAGCTGTCATTGCCGTCGCCGCCAGAAAGGACATTGGCCGCAATGTTGCCGATCACTAGGTTGTCAGCGGCGTTTCCCGTGCCATTGAGGGCCTTTGAGCCTCTCAGGACAAGGTTCTCAAGGTTGGCGGTCAGTGTAAAGGTGACCGACGATAGGACAGTGTCAGTCCCTTCGGCCCAGTTCTCGACGATAACATCATTCGCACTATCAACGACATAGGAGTCGTCCCCGGTGCCGCCGATGAGAGTGTCATTCCCAGCCCCGCCATCGAGGCTATTCGCCGCAGAGTTGCCGGTCAGGCCGTTGCCCAAGGCGTTGCCGGTCGCATCGATTGCCGAAGAACCCGTCAATGTCAGGTTCTCGACATTTGCTGAGAGGGTGTAAGTGACGGAGGATCGAACTGTGTCCGTGCCTTCAGCGGCATTCTCCACAACCAAGTCATCGGTACTGTCCACGACATATGTGTCGTCACCAAAGCCGCCTATCATCGTATCGTTGCCTGCACCGCCATCGAGAAGGTTTAGGCCGACATTTCCCGTCAAAACGTTGTTTAAGGTATTACCCGTCGCATTGATCGAGTCTGTCCCCGTAAGTGTTACGTTCTCGACATTTGAAGCGAGGGTATAAGACATCGCGGCAAGCACCAGATCGGTGCCTTGGCCAGCGTTTTCGATCACGCTATCCCCTGCATCGACGATGAAGGTATCGTTTCCTGCGCCGCCGGTGAGGGTGTCATTGCCGCCGCTGCCATTGAGTGTGTCATTGCCGATGCCGCCGACGAGCGTATCGCCGAAGGCAGATCCGACAAGGCTGGTGGCGGCACCCGTGTTGGT
>NZ_CBBQHX010000080.1:0-7931 GCF_964946895.1 Stagnihabitans sp.
GCTTGTATCGTCGCGATCAGCGAGAGCGGGGGACGAAGTACGACCAATGCTCCAACTGCTCCACCTGGGACGTGAACAGAGAGCAAAAACCTACATAACATATTGTTATTGAGATTTTTTTTAATATCTGATAATAGTAATTATGTAATTCGCTTTACAAAGATCGTGTGAAACGGTCAGCCGTTTGCGAGACCAAAGCTTCGGGGCAAGCACCGGGAATGGCCATCAGTTGGCGACACCAGAGCGGTAACTGGCTCTAACTGGCCCCGCGATGCTTGCGCTCAGATGTAGAACTTGAACGGCTGTCTCTCGGCATCCTGAGCACTCCCCATGACCAGCACATCGCCGACCTTGTCTGCAAACCGGACCGTAACCGGGAGGGAGTCGGCGAACGCGGCCGAGTTGTAGTTAATCTTTGTGAGTTTCAGGATGTCCGACAGAACGACCGCAATGGAAGGTATGTCGCCTGTAGATCTCAGGATAGTCACCGAGATCGGGTTGGGCGTCTCAGGACCCATGTAGGTGTCGAGACGCGGCGTATACCCCGATGTCCAGAGAAACGCGTCCCGCTCACCTAATACGACGGCAGTCCCGCGAATGCATGGGTAGTCACCATCCCTGAATAGCTTCATGTCCCCCGACGTGGGCCGTATCCGTACGCCGGCGATAGTCGTTCCCACCGGCGCCGCCTCGGCGAAGGCGTCCCATTCATCGGGGCTGAACTTCGTCTTGCCGTGTATGAACAGCTCCTTTGGATCCGCGCCGAACTTCGTCCGGTATGTCTCAATTACCCGCTCAATGAGGCTACGGGCGGCGTCCTTTGAAAGGTGGAACTCCTTGCCCTCGGTATACCAGGGGCCGTTCGCCCCGCGAAACACGACCCCATCGCCCTCGCTCAGAAACATTTGCGCGGCACAGCATGCATGGTGGTCGCGATGGTTTGGGATCAGCTTGAAAACGAATCCGACGTAGCAAACCCCCTCGCGCATGCCCGCCACCTTCCACGGTGGCCTGGACTGACTCTTGTAGTAGAGCGCCGTCGCAAGGTTCCAGGCGACCGTTGCTGGGTCCTGCGTACCCCTCTTAGGGCGCCCCAAGCGGTCGAGATGCCTCTCAGGAGCGATCGTCGTTTCGCGGATGATCTGGCAAGGCTGTGCGTGAACTAGGAGCTTGGCCTTCATTTGGCGGTGGAAGTCGGGAACATCGTCGAAAATGTCCTCTGCGGTCGTGTCGAGCAGCCCATCGAACAGTGGCAGGATCTCTCGTCTCTTCGTCTTCTTGGCGAATTCGCCAGGGGTAAGATCCTGGGATTTTCGCCCGCTTCCGGTTGATCGGCATCGCTCGTGGACGATCTCCGGAACGACCATGAGCCAGACGTCGACGGCCGCTTCCTCGTTCTTGAGATGACGGACCACTGCATCGACATATAGATCGGCAGTTTTCGCCACAGCTTCGTGGTGATTTGCGATTGTAGTCGTGCGCTCGATATCTGCCAAATCGAGATTGCAGGTGACGAGTGCCTTCTCGTCGACGGTAATCGCGTATGCCTCGCGCAGGCCCGGAAAGTCCGAAAGGTGAGGGCGGTTGATCTTCTCGCGCTCACCGGCCACCGGTACCGAGATCCCGACGTTCAGGCGTGCGAGCCAGGACTTCAAGTCCGCTATCCCCGCTGTTGTACCGACTACGCCGACGCGCACCACTGAGCCAGCGATTGGCGCGCCCGCAGGCCCATAAAGGTAGAGACCGTCCTTCGGATGGTCGAGGCGCTGGCCATGGCCGAACTCGAGGTCTGGCTCATCGATGAAGAGCGTTGTCAACGATACCTCCGGCAAGTCCGTCATGCTTCATCCTCCCCGAAGAATCCGTCGAGCGTCGAGATGTCCTTCTCCTCGGCCTCTTCGCCCAATTCGTGCAGTTGTCGAGCCGTCACGGGTACCGTGACCTGGACAGGCATGGCATCAAGGACGATGTAGGACCCACCTCCCGTCGGCAGCGTCACGTAAGGACTTTCGCCCGCCATCAACTCTAGAATGGCCATCAACCTCCCGTGCCAGGCCCGGTTGCGCCATGCACTGCAGACGCCCCGCCGCAAGCGGTGCTGCGTGCGCGGATCGTCGATCACCACACCCTTCTTTATTCCGTCAAGTTCGGAGAAGAGGACTCGCGCTTTGAGGCGGTAGTGGGGGAATGGAAAGAGGCTGGGATAGGCTGTGACCCCGAACTCCCATACCTTTTTGCGTGCGATGTTACGGAGCACGGAAGAGCGTCGCTGTCCTTGCCGTCCCCATCGGACGCGCTTGCCAATGCCGATCTTGCCGTCGCTCGCGATCGCAGCGGACCCATTGGAAAAGATGTGCTGAAGAAAGCCCTGCTTCCGACACTGCATTTCCCAAGCCAGCCGAAAAAGATTTACGAGGTGGCGACGGGCATCAATCGATGCGACACTTGAAGCTGGGTGCCCGTTCTCGCTGAAGTCGGCATATGCGACTGACCAGACGGTCTCAAAGCGCCCGGTTGCCGGGAACGCCGCCTCGAAATCTGAAGCTGCCGCGAAGGAGAGATATCCGCCGGCATGCTCGAGAACTGGAAAAGACAACTCCTTCGCCAAGGCCGCGCTCCGCTTCTCGCCGAGACTTCCAATCGGCCTAACATGATAGATCTCGTCAGGGACCGTCAGCACACGCAGCCAGTTCGAGGTGAGGACCTCCGGTTCTCGCCTTAAGGCCACCGCTTGGCGCCGACGGTAGGCCGCCCACCCGGGCTGAATGGCTCGGGCGTCCGACCGAGGCACGTTCTCCTCTTCCAGAAACTCAAGGAGCCTTGTCAGGCCCCCCGCCCAATTTCGTTCGAAGTCAATGTATTGGAGACCTCCAATTCCGAATAACTTCTTGAAACGCCGCATCTTGAGAGGAACGATGAACCGCGGATCGTTGAGGGATCGGGAAAGATCCTTCGCAATCTCAATCTCCTCAAGGACCCCTTCGCGGGCCAACGTCTCATCACTGCAGCAAAGGAGCATCTTGACCGCCTCGTCCTGTAGAGTCCGGGTGATCTTAAGGCGCCACCCGTCCCCAGGAGACAAGTCGAGGATGTCGGCGAAGACTTCATAGCCTTGAGCTTCGAGGCGGGGCGCCAGCCAAGTTGCGAAGGCATCATCCCCAGGCGTAGCCTTAGAAATGAAAATCCTATTACGTGGCGGGATTTCTTTATCTGTCATCATGGAAGGCTAGCTTAGGCAGGCGACATTTGTAAGCAAAAGAATAAGTTGCGCTTGATCGCCCTCGATCATGGCACGTAACCAACGAATTCATCTTGCTCATGCCGCTGGACGCTCCAACGATACGCGCCCTCAGGACGCTGACGATTGCCACACACTGTCAGCCAAAGCCGCTTCTTGGAGCGAGAGATCCCAACAAAATATGCTGCACGTTCCGCCGATAGTTCTCCCCAAAACGTTTCCCGCTCGACCCCCAGAATGACAACCGTGTCAAACTCAAGCCCCTTGCTTTTGTGGACTGACATGATGCGGACAGCGCTGTCTCCAGAGAAAGTAGCCAATGCCGTCGCCAAGTCTGCGTTGCCTTGCAACGACACGTGGGTGCTTTCGAGTACCAGCTCGATTATCTGATCAAATCGACCACCGTGCGCATAGTCTGCAGAAAGGGCGATGAGATTATCTCGCCCAACCTCAAGGATCAGCGAGGCTGCGAGCTCTTGGAGGTCTTTCATCCGCGCGAAATTGATATCACCTGCAGCGACCTGCACTTTAATCTTTGAAATAAAACGATCCCAGCGAGCGCGCGCCTGATACTCCCGTTCCTCGTCATAGCCATGATCGAGAACGACGCGATCTAACAAGCGCCGATAGGCAGCGGGCTGTCGAGAACCGCTGATGATTAGAAAGAAGTCGGTGATCAGACCGGCAACTGGCTCTGATGCAAGATCCTGTTCCTTGTCTTCCTCCCGAAATGGTATCTCGGCGGCCTCAAACGCGGCGGTCAAACGCTGACAGTAGAGATTCTGTTGCTTGCTCACGAGGACAGCAATTTCAGAAGGCTCAATGCCACTATCGATCAGTTCACGAATTCTCTCAGCGATACTTACAGCTTCTTCCTCGTCGTCGTCGAAACGGAGGATAGAAATTTCGCCTCCATCGCCGACAATATCCGCATCGTCGAGAGCAGCTGGGGGATCCATCACCTTCACCATCGCATTCTGCATTCGGCGAAGTCGAGGTGCAGATCGGAAGTTCTGATAGAGGTTGCTGGGCATGGCGTCGAACGCATCAGCAAAGGTTTGGAAGATGCCTTCAAGCGCGCCGGCCCACCCCATAATACTTTGCTTGGTATCACCCACCGCAGTTAGAATGGTCGAGGTGTCGCCGAAGCAAGCGAGGATCAGAGCGTATTGCTCGGCCGTACAGTCCTGAAACTCATCGAGGAAAACATGACTGTAGGTCTGTCGCACTGCGTTGCGAGCAGCCAAACTGGACTCAATAATCGTCTGTGCGAGCGGCACCATTTCAGCAAAGGTGATGGACTTTCGTTGAACCCGACGCTGGCCTATTGAATAGTCCGCGTCCAACGCGTCGCGCCCGGTGAGTACTGGGCGAAAGCGATCAATGATCCTCTTCGCGAATGCGTGGAAGGTGTGACTATCAAAGCGACCCGCCAACTCAGGTCCGCAGCGCTTGCGAACGCGCGCCTTGAGATTATGGCTCGCATCTGCCTTGAATGAAATTGCAAGGATCCGCTTTGGGTAACGGCATGTCCCTGTGCGAAGCAGGAAGTCGGCTTTCTGAGCGAGCAATTCAGTCTTGCCGGAACCTGGGCCCGCTGTGAGCACAAGATTGTGCGTTGTCTCGGTAGCGGCGGCAAGCGCGTTCGGCTCCAGTGTCAGTCCATCGACGGGTGACCACCGCTCGCACGCTATCATTCTGGCAAGCCCTCCAACACGGTTTCGACATAGTCGAATAGTGCGGTCATGACCGTAGGCATGTCGGCCGCAAGTTCGGCATCGTCTAGTGCGGCCATGGCCCGAATATGCCAAGCTGGTTTGCTCCCCAGTTTAAAGCGACGGTAATACGCATCGAACAACTCAAGCTGTTCATTGGTATATTGCCCCCCTACGACGTCATGCTTCTTTCCGAGGACAGCTTTCAGCGTAGTTTCGTCCGGATCTCCGCGTTCTTCCTCCTCGATTAGATACACTTCGCCGAACGCCTCTATCATCATGAAGTCGAGATCCAGTGGAGAGGAAAAAAACACCCCTTTGCTCTCAAAGAACTCGATCCAACCGTCGTCATCGATCAACAAACCCGTATCGCTGTCCCAAGCCGGGATTTCCGCCACGTCATCTGCATCAATTCCAGCGTTTTCAACATCGCCATACCTAATAAGTTGTTTAGCGACGTATTTGATGCGACCCCAGCCACCTTGATAACGGGCAAGATCAAGATCGAGAACGGTAGCATGCGGGATACCGAGCGCATGAAGCAATCGCCAAAAATGATTTACGTGCCGCCCACCTAGAGGGACGACTGAAATTGATGCATCATCGGTTAGAATCCCTCGAGCTGCAAGCAGGCGTGGCAGAACCACCTCCTCACTATCTCCTTCTCCTAGGATAACGAAGCGCGAAAAATAGAGCTCTGGAAAGGCTTGTACACCTTCTCGCACATATTTCTCCGCATCCTCGTCGTCAGGGAGTACAATTCCAGCGACCGCCGTGCAGCGATTGTCATCGAGGCGGAGGTAGCGGATGCTTTCGGGAGCAACACGTCGCAGAAGCGAAGGTGCATGGGTTGCAACTACGGCCTGCGTGTTTTTGCTTTTCGCAAATTCGGAGACTGCGCGAACGACGCGGCCGAGATAATGCGGCGATAGGCTATTCTCCGGTTCTTCAATCGCAATCAAAGTGAAGATTGGGGGCCGCAGCTTGTCTATGTCGAAGGCGTCTAGCTCTCCGGCAAGCACCTTGTCACCGATCTCACGCATGGCGAGCACAATCGAGATATAGAGCAGCGACTGTTGACCGTCGCTCAGCCGCGAAAAGTCGACTAGCGGCTCCCCGTGACCAGGCGAGAATGTCAGGCTGAGGTGACGGAGCAGCGTGTTGATCTCATTCTGCGCGAAAGTTACTGCTGGGGCAGCAAAGAACTGACCTTTGTGAAGCTGGCCCCAAATCTCACTTAGTGAATCTCCGATGCCTTCGATAGCACCGTTACCAGTAAGCGCCGCCGTAATTTGTGCCGTGAGATTCCCGATCACTGCGCGCTCGTTGCTCCAGTCTGCTGCTCGCAGGGCTCGACCTAGCAACGCATTGGTTGAGAAGGAGATGTGATTGGAGGGGTCGCGGCGGGCGGGCAGATAGTGCACCTGAACGGCGTTGCGATCTTGCTTGGAAGCCCGGCTTTCTTCAGTTGGACGCCCGCCGTCATCTGTCTTGCTCACATAGGTAAAGGTTTCCTCGATCTCTCCATCTTGGTCGAGCGTTGCTGCGAGTCGGAAGCGGACGCGGACGGCCTTTTCGTCGTCGACCATTAGCATGTGTGCAAAGTTACCCGGGATCGCCGGCATATCCTCGGCATCTTCCAGTTCCAGCTCGGGAAACTCGAAATCGGCTTCAATCCAGAGCCGCCGCTCCTCTGGAGCCGCGTCGGGAGCCTCGTCTGCTGCGATATGGAAATCCGATGCCTCCACCTTGCGAAGAGTAGGGTCGACACTGAACATTCTTGCCAGGGCCTGCAACACAGCCGTCTTGCCAGCTCCATTTGGGCCTAGGATGAACGTCGTGTTGTCCAGCGCGATGTCTGCAGCTGCGCTCCCAAAACATCTGAAATTACAAATGCGTAGTCGGGAAAGCTTCATCCAATGTCCCTTCTCTGACAACCAAAAATGGCATGAGTAAACGCCAGGCTTCCTTGTAAGTTGTTTTCAGTGAGCAGTCTTGCCCAAACCTCGTGTTGGCGACGGGTTTCTTTGGTGTGACCCTTTGATGGCAAAGTGGCGCGCTAAGGCACTTTGGTCTTGGTTCAAATCCAAGCATTGCGCCTCTGAACGCCTTGGGCCAACTTCATTGATAAGGACGGCAGCAATCTATCGCGCCGCGATCTCGGCCAGGGACGTCCACGCGACCTGATGGCATTCACGCCCTGTTGAAGTTGGCGGCCTGCAAAGACCGAGAGTTCATGGCTCAATGTCCTGCGGATCCCGTGCAAGGGTGCTGTTCTCGATTGCGTGGGACAATGCTGCTCCCGTGCAGGCAAAGTGTATCACCCCTGTACTTTTGCTTCAGGCCCGGCGGGTTTTCCCCGCCGGGTGGGAGTTGGTCGGCTCAGAAGCCGACCTCGTCGTTGTTGTCGACCAGCTCGGGGCCTTCGCCCTCGGCCGTCTTCGGGCGGCTGAGGAAGTCGACCTTCTCGGCGATGATCTCGCAGCCGTGGCGGTCGACACCCGCCGCATCGGTCCACTTCGTGTAGTGGATGCGGCCATGGACCAGGACCTTCATGCCCTTCTCGCAGTTCTCGGCGACCGACTTGCCGAGGCCGTTGAAGCAGGTGATGCGGTGCCATTCGGTGTCCATCACGCGGTAGCCATGCTCGTCGCGGATCGGGCGACCTTCCGACAGGCGGGGGCGCGAGGTGGCGAGGGTGAAGTGAGTGATCTTCGTGCCGCCCTGGGTGACGCGGGCTTCCGGAGCCTGACCGATGTTGCCGGCGAGGATGACGATGTTCTGCATGGTGTTTCTCCTGTGTCTGGTGCGAGGGTCCATCCCTTCGACAAGACCCGGCAAAAGCCTGTCGGGAGACGTCTGCACGGCTGGGCCAAAGGGCCGGCCGGAAACCCCCGAGGGGCCGGGGTGGAGCGGGCAGGACGCTTCGCGGCCAACACGGCCCGGCCAAGAGCGGGGTTGCGGGCAGGAAACCGAAC
>NZ_CBBQHX010000081.1:0-7588 GCF_964946895.1 Stagnihabitans sp.
GCCACCGGATCGAGAACATGTTCGGCAAACTCAAGGACTGGCGCCGCATCCACACACGCTATGATCGCTGTGCCCACACCTTCATGTCCGCCATCTGCATCGCTGCAACCGTCATCTTCTGGCTCAATCAATGAGTCCTGAGCCTAGGTCATATTCAGTCTAAATAAAATTCTGAATTAACCTCGGGATGTATAGAGCGATAGAGAAACCGCGCCTGAAATTACGGCCAAAGACCTGCGCTATACTGGGCACAAGAATGACGGAACATCAGGGTCTAAGCCAAGCAGCGTTGCAAAACGCTCAGTCCAGATAGGCTGCAGCAGCCAACTGCTTCCCAAGCGCCGTCATTCTGCCTCCTCCGAACATCTGTCGTGCGCGGGGTCTCGCTGCCCAAAATGCATGAATGGCGATTTGCCAACTCTCGCCCTTTGCGACCTGCAGGCAGTCTCAGGAGCACTTTTCGGAAGGTCAGCCTGGAAACAGGTGATTCGCCGCTTCTAGCCGGAGCTGATGTTTGTGCCCCCAGATCTGAGCGAGCTTAAACAGCTCAAGTTAACTATAAATTTACACCATCTCGAATTTGCCCGTCTCATTATGGGGCAGGATAAGCGAAGGTTATAAGCCCAAGTAATTATTTTCTCCAAATAAAAATTAAAAACTGCTCAGTCGAACGACAAAATACATGGATATCAGATTTATCCAGACTTAAGCACTCGACACAGAAGCGGTGACTGTACTCATTCACCACGAGATCAAGTTTTCAGAAAATTATTATACGCGATTTTGCGTAGGGGGAAGTTATGGCCATCGACACCTTGCTCAAGCCTTTCGTTCTTGACGGAACCGACATTGCGTTTCTTCTTGCTCAGGTGACTTTCCGTCCCCTGTTCGATGCCAATCACAACGCCTTGCTGAATTGGGATGGTACGACAAGCGCCTACGACGGGCTGGGTGCGCAGCTGTATGATGCGCCCACTCGCACGATCACCGAGGCTGGCCTGACCTCGCTCGGGCTGACGGGGACGTCGCAGACCGTCGATGCCACGACTGCGCTGAACCTGTTCGGCTCGTCCTACCAGACGGTCGTGGACCTTTCGGGCATCCGCAATCCCTCGGGCCAGAACAACAACCTCTCCGGCCTGCTGTGGCAGTACGGCGCGGTCGATCAGATCTTCCCGCGCATGGCGGCGGCGTTCAACACCCTGCCTGCCGCGCACGATGCGGCAGTCCAGGCCTATCTGGCGGCACACCCAGACATGACGGCGGCCGACTTCGACATCCTCTCGCCCGCCGCCCAGCAGCCTTATTTCATCAATTACTACAAGGCCGCGCCCACCGCGAAGTACGCGATCCTGCCGGACCCAAGCGCCACCACGCTGACCGATGGCACCAAGCAGCCGATCATCATCCAGAATGTGGTCGATTCCTCGCCGCGAGCGATCAGCCTGCTGACGACGACCGCCGGCGTGGTTTATGACACCTGGGCCAATCACCAGACCGATCCGGCGCATGGCGCCCACGCTCCCAATGAAATCTACTATGACGCAAATGGTGTCGCGACCGTGCTCGACTGGGGCATGCTGAACACCGTAGCCGATGGTGGCCTTGGCCAGGTGGACACCCAGGCCCGCTTCATCGGTTCAGCCGGTGCTGCCTCGACGGGTTCGGTGACCGCGGGTGCCGATGCCACCCAGGGCGATCACTTCATTGGCGGCCTGAACCCCGGCGTTTCGCCCTCGAACGGCTTCTTCGTACTGTTCGGCCAGTTCTTCGATCACGGGCTGGACTTCATCGGCAAGGGTTCGTCGGGCAAGACGATCAAGATCACGCTCGATCCCACCGATCCGCTCTATGGCATGGTAGGTCCGGACGGCCGGCCGGTCACCTCGATCACGATCAGCCGCGCCAATGTGGACAGCGTCACCTCCACTGGCCCGCAGTATCTTGATCACACCTCGCCGTTCATCGACCAGAGCCAGACATATGGCTCGCACCAGCAGGTCACCGATCTGCTGCGCGAATGGGTGGTTGATCCCGTGACCGGCAAATATCACGCCGGCATCCGCATGCTGGACGGCACCACGCTGGCGCAGGCCTGGACCAAGGCCGATGGCACGACCACGCATGATACGCTGCCGACGCTGAACGAACTGCGCGCCGCCGTGGTCGCCACCGGCCGCGACGCGCTGACCTGGGAAGACGTGCTGGATCTGCGCAACCGCGATGCCAGCGGCAAGCTGACCAGCGGCACCACCGGTTCGTCTCTGCTGCTCGACAACAATCCGCGGTTCGATACGGTGCACCTTCACCAGGGCAATGCGGCCGAACAGACCGCGGTTGATGCGGCGATCCAGTTCCTTGCAACGCAGGTCGCGAACAACCCTGGCCGCCCGGGCGACACGTTCGGCATGGTCAATGGCGTTCTGACCCTGCATCTGGCGACCGCCCTGCCCACCGGCCCGTCTTCGTCGATTCCGGCAGGCACCGACCTGACCGGCGCCAGCGCGCTTTCGTTCTGGGTCGATTTCAGCACCTTCTCGATCAAGGACTTCTCGCATGGCGCGGGCGGTGATTTCACCGCCACGCACGACGCCGTCAGCGAAATCCTGATGGCTTCGGTCGGCGATCACTACATCGCCGGTGACGGCCGCGTGAACGAGAACTTCGGCCTCACTTCGATCCACCACGTGTTCCATGAAGAGCACAACTATCAGGTCGACAACTTCATCGACGCGCTGCACCGCGATGCGATCGTTACGGGCAGCACCGACAACCTGCACGGCTTCCAGAACGCCGTCGCAGCGGTCGATGGCACAGCACTGGCAAGCGGCGTCCATGTGGTGAACGGCCACTACGAGAACGCAGCCGGCGACTATGTGACGGCCAATGGCGCGATCAACTGGGATGCCGACAAGACCTTCAACGCGGTCAAGCTGATCGTGGAAATGGAATACCAGCACTCGGCGGTCGACCAATATGCCCGCAACGTCTCGCCGAACATCCAGGAATTCGTTGGCTATTCGCCCAACAAGAGCCCGGGTGTAACGCTGGATTATGCGCAGGTGGCGTTCCGCTTCGGCCACTCCACCCTGCGCGAAACGATCGACACGATCGATCCCAATGGCGGCCTGACCGGCAAGATCATGGGCTATGCGCTGCGTGATGCCTTCCTGAACCCGGACCAGTATGCCCTGTCCGGCCCTACGGCGATCGTGCTGGGCATGACGCACCAGCAGATGAACGAGGTGGACGAATTCGTCACCCCGGCACTCAACCAGGGCCTGCTCGGTCAAGCGCTCGATCTGGCGGCGATCAACATTGCCCGCGGCCGTGATATCGGAATCCCGACCCTGAATGACTTCCGCGCCGAGGTCGGCCTGACGCGCTACACCAGCTGGAGCAATTTCGGGCAGAACATGCAGCACCCGGATTCGCTGGCGAACTTCATCGCGGCCTATTCGTTCAGTGATGGCTCAGGCAATGCCCAGAACAACGCCGACGCGCTGGCCCGGGCCCAGGCGATCATCGATCTGGCCAATGGCAACTACAGCGAGGTCAATTCGTCTGCCACAGTTTCGGGCGACGCTCTGGCGAAGCTGGCCACCGGTGACCAGAACGCGACCCTTGACGCTGGCGTGACCTTCGCCCTCAACTTCCTTGACGGCGGTGACCAGAGCTTCAACCAGATCGATACCTGGCTGGGCGGTTTGGCGGAAGTCCATCAGCCGGGCGGCCTGCTGGGCGAAACCTTCGACCTGGTGTTCGTGACCCAGATCGAATCGCTGATGGACGGCGACCGGTTCTATTATCTCTATCGCCTTGCCGGTCAGCAGTTTGGCGCGGAAGTGGCGAACGGCCAGTTGAAGGACATCGTTGAGCGCAACACCGGGCTCAGGCACCTGAACGGCAACATCTTCGGCTATGCCGACAAGTACTATGATTTCGGTGCTCACCGCGAAGTGTTTGTCGCCAATAATGGCGGTAACTCTGAAACCCAGACGACCAGCAACAACCACAAATATGGTGACGTCGTTGATCAGAACGGCAATCCTGTCACGAATATCAACACGCTTGGTGCCCATAACGGCATCGGTGCGCTGACGTGGCACAACAACGTGGCCAATGCTTCAGCCGCGAATAACTACGAGAACAACGGCGAAGGCGTTGGTATCTATTCCAACGGTGGCGGCACCCAGGCGCTGGACGGCTCGATCATCAAGCTCGATAACTACGCCTATATCCGCGACACCCGCACGCTCGACAACGGCGCGGATACCGGTGCCAACAAGCTGAATGGTGGTACCAATCTCGATGGCACGCCGAACTCCGGCGCGGAATCCAGCGAAGTGATCGCAGGCACCGCGTTCCGCGACCTCATCTATGCCGGCGGCGGCGACGATACCGTCTATGGCGATGGCGGCAACGACATCATCTATGGCGGATACGGCATCGACCGCCTGTATGGCGGTGCCGGGTCCGACACGATCTACGGCGGTGACAACCCCGACCTGATCGATGGCGGCGCCGGCGACGACTTCCTCTATGGCGAATCGTCGGGCTCCGACATCAACGGTGCTGACCAGGTGGTCGGCGGATCGGGCAACGACTTCATCTCGGGCGGCATCGGCATCGACAAGCTGTCGGCCGGCAGCGGCGACGACAAGGTCTACGGCGATCAGGATACCGATCCGTTCACCCACGGCGATGACGGCAACGACTATGTCGATGGCGGCTCGGGCAGCGACATTCTCTTTGGTGACAACGGCGACGACGTGCTGTCGGGCGGCGCCGACCAGGACCAGCTGTTCGGCGGAGCCGGCGATGACATCATGCGGCCCGGCGACCCCACCGGCGCGACGGGCATCGGTTCGGACGAAGTGCTGGGCGGTGACGGCGTGGACGATCCGGGCAACAAGCCCGGCACCACCGGCTTCGACATCATCGATTTCTCGGATAACACGATCCGCCCGGGTGGGGTGACCTTCAACCTTGGCAGCCAGACCGCCCCGGGCGTCGCAGTCAATGGCAACCTCACTCAGGTTCCCAGCTCGCAGGTCGAAGGCGTGATCGGCTCTGCCGGCGGTGACACCCTGACCGGTGACAATGCCACCGGCGTGGCTGGCTGGCTGGTCGGCGGCAACGGCGATGATACGATCCAGGGCGGTAGCGGCAACGACATCATCGTCGGTGGATCGATCCGACTGGATACGCTGATCGGCAAGTACGGCGATGCCAGCGCCTACGTGCACAGCGCCGAGTACGACAAGGCGCATGGTGCGACGGAATCGCTCGACGTTCTTGAAGCCCGCTACGCCGGCGCCACCCACCGCGTGGCGTGGGATGCCGCGCTTGATGGCAAGGGGCTGATCGACGAGGTGAACGCCAAGTACGGTCTGACAGGCGCGTCCGCCTATGAAGACCATTTCACTGAAATGCTGCGTTCCGATCAGTTCAAGGACATCGTGCTGGGCAATTCCTCCAGCGCCGGTGTCGCAAGCACCACCAGCGGTAACGACGTTGCGGTCTTCACCGGCAATATAGCCGACTATTCGATCGCCATTACCTATTATGATCTCTCAACCCGGATGCTCGTGAAAAACGCGAACGCGAACACGGTCCAGGTCCTGAAAGTCTCCGACAGCGTGGCTGGCCGGGACGGGCAGGATCTGGTGCTCGGCATCAGTAAGCTGCAGTTCGCCGACACGACCGTCGTCTATGCCAACCATGCGCCTGTCATCAGCAGTGATGGTGGCGGTGCGACAGCGGCAGTGTCGATTGCCGAAAACAGCACGGCAGTGACCACTGTTGCAGGGACCGACCCCGATCCTGGGACGACCCTGAGCTACGCAATCACCGGCGGCGCAGATGCGGCTCTGTTCCAGATCGATGCCGCAACGGGTGCGCTGAGCTTCAAGGCGGCGCCTAACTTCGAAGCGCCTACCGATGCCGGCGCCAACAACGTCTACGATGTTGTTGTCGAGGTGTCTGACGGATCGCTGGCTGACACCCAGGCGATCGCGGTCACCGTCACGAACCTGAATGAAACCCCCACAATCACCAGCGGTGGCGGCGGTGCGACAGCCACAGCGTCGATTGCCGAAAACAGCACGGCAGTCATCACCACTGTCACCGCTACCGACCCCGATGCCGGGGCGACCTTGAGCTACTCGATTTCCGGCGGCGCAGATGCGGCCCGGTTCCAGATCAATGCCGCAACAGGTGCGCTGAGCTTCAAGGCAGCGGCGAACTATGAGGCACCTGCAGATGCCGGCGCCAACAACGTCTACGATGTTGTTGTCCAGGTCTCTGACGGATCGTTGACCGACACCCAGGCGATCGCGGTCTCGGTCACCAATGTGAATGAGGCACCGGTGCTGACGGGCGCGGCTGCTGTGCTTGGTTCAGGTACCGAGGACACTGCCTACACCGTGTCGGCAGCAAATCTGCTGAGGGGCTACACAGACCCCGAGGGCGATACGCTTTCCATTTCCGGTGTCAGCGCGAACCATGGTGTTATCACGGATAACGGCAACGGCACGTACACGTTCAGCCCTGACGCCAACTACAATGGCCTGGTGACGCTGAACTTCACTGTCTCGGATGGAAAGGGAGGCAGCACGGCTGGGACACAGTCGTTCACGCTCGCAGCCGTTAACGACGCCGCGGTCTTTGCAGGAAACATCGCGGGAACAGTGGCGGAAGCCAGCCTGCTCAATGGGACCTCGCAGGTCACAGGTTCGCTCACCATCACCGACGTCGACAACACGCCCGCCTTTGCCGCCCAGTCGGTAACTGGCACCTATGGCTCGCTGTCGCTGGCTGCAAACGGCAACTGGACCTATGTCCTTGCGAACAACAATCCGACTGTCGACGGCCTCAGCACTGGCCAGACCTTGACCGATCGGGTGACCGTTAGATCAAGTGATGGCACTACCCAGGTGATCACCATCACGATCACTGGCGCCGATGATATCCGCACCGGCACTGCCGGCAACGATACGATTACCGGAACGTCAGGCAATGACTTCATCTCCGGTTTGGCCGGCAACGATACCCTCGACGGCGCCGCAGGCAACGATGTCCTTGATGGCGGAGCCGGCAATGACACGCTCACCGGCGGGGCAGGTTCCGACACCGCATCCTATGCCAGCGCAACGGCTGGGGTGACTGTCAGCCTCGCCTTGACCACCGCCCAGAACACTGGCGGCGCTGGGACCGATACGCTCGCAACGATCGAGAACCTCACTGGCTCGGACTTCAACGACACGCTGACCGGTTCTTCGGGGAACAACGTGATCGATGGCGGCGCAGGTAACGACATCATCGATGGTGGAGCGGGTAACGACACCCTCATTGGCGGTGCAGGTACCGACACGGTGAGCTATGCCAGCGCCGCTGCGGCGGTGACGGTGAACCTGTCGCTGACCGCTGCGCAGAACACCGGTGGCGGCGGTACCGATACACTCTCGGGCTTCGAGAATGTAACGGGCTCGGGGTCGAACGACACGCTGAGCGGAGATGCTGGCAACAATGTGCTCGATGGCGCTGCTGGCAACGATCTCCTGGATGGCGGAGCGGGCAATGATAC
>NZ_CBBQHX010000082.1:0-7576 GCF_964946895.1 Stagnihabitans sp.
TTCAAGGCGAAGGGCAGTCGACTGGGCGCTCGCCCCAAACTGCCGCTGCATTGCAAGAACCAAAGCAATCCAGCCGAACACTGGCGTGACGGTGGCCACGATCCCAAGCGGCCACGTTCCGAACAGGTGGAACGCATAACCCGCGCTGCTGGAGGCAAGGGCCAGCAGCAACAGCCGCTTGCCAAGCCAGGGCAGAGGCTTCGGGCAGTTTCCCTCCTGGACCTCGCGTCTCACCCCTTCAAGTCGGCGCTGCACATCACTCTCCGCAACAGACATCATGGCCGCAGCTTAGCCAAGGCATTGAGATATGTCCATTATATTCAATGCGTTGCCTTTGGAGTCACTGCGGGTTTGGGTGTCGTTGTCTCGGGCAACATGCCCCGATGACCACCTAGAAGCGCTTCCCCATCACAATCTCTAGTTCCAAGGACCTGCCATGCGCAAGAATCCGTCGGCGCAATTCATTCGCGGTGGCCAGACCACCCAGCATTTCTGGGCGATGGCCAGTCAGGTCTTCTCTACCGGGCTGAAGGTCTCGGCGGCAATCTATGTCGTGTGCTTCGTGGGCTTGATCGCGCTGAACTTCCGGCTGGAGGAGGTGAACGAAGGCTACCTCTACTGGTTGGCCGATCTGAACGTCTCGACTCTGAACCAGCCGGATTTCATGTTGAGCTATGTGACCCCCGACGGCGTCACCCATACCGACGCGGCGATCCGTATCGTGCAGAACAAGGCCTTGCGCCAAAAGTACGATGACTACGCCGCCGAGGCCGAGTTCTACTACGAGGTCTCCTTCGTTCCGGCGGTCCTGGCCGGGCTCGCCATGGTCGCCTATTTCTCGTTGCTGGGGCGCAGGCTAGCCGACACCGAACACATTCGCGGCTCGCGGCTGGTCTCTCCCAAGGACCTCGAGACCTGGTCGCGGCGGAAGTGGAAGGAGTATCTCAAACACGTTCCTGCCAAGAAGGGCACGCGACGCTACACCCTCGCGTCCATTCCCTTCCCGCCGAACACAGTCGAAGCCCAGACCGGCATTTTCGGGACCGTCGGTGTCGGCAAGACCAATGCGATGAAGGAGCTTTTGGGCACGATCCGGGCCGAGAACGGCCGTGCGATCATCTATGACAAGATGGGTGCTTTCGTGCGGAATTATTACAACCCAGAGACCGACATCATCCTCAACATGTTCGACGCCCGATCGGTCAGCTGGTCGCCGTTCTACGAGGCCGAGACGCCTGAGGCCTTCGCGCAGATCGCCGAGGTGATGATCCAGCAGAAGCCGGGCTCCAATGACCCCTTCTGGTCGATCACCGCGCGTCTGGTCTTCGAATATGCCGCGCGGGGACTGATGAAGCAGAACCTGCGCACCAACACGGCACTCAGGAATGCCATTCTGACTATGCCCGCCGAGGCGCTGCAGGCCCTGGTGCAGAACACGCCGGGTGCGCTTTTCTTCGGCGAGAACATCCAGAAGACGTCCGCCTCGATCCGCGCCAACATGATCGCAGAGCTGCGGTTTCTGGAATTCCTGCGCGACGACGGCATCCGCACCTTCTCGATGCGCGACTGGGTGAAGTCGGAACGGCCCGGCTTCGTCTTCCTCACAGGCGATGCCGAACACTCTGCCGCCACCCGCAATGTCATCTCCACGGTCATTGAGGTCGCGGCCAACGCCCTGATGACCGGTCCGGAGCGCCGAGACCCAAGCCTGTGGTTCTTCCTCGACGAAGTGCCTTCTCTGAACCGGCTGCCCTTCTTGCCAACCAAGCTCGCAGAGATCCGTCAGTTCGGCGGCGCCTTCGTGTTGGGCTATCAGGTCTACAGCCAGCTGGAGGATCTCTACGGCGACAAGGCAGCGCAGTCGATCTCGGGCACCCTGAACAACCGGATCGTCTTCAACACCCCAGACGCCCGAACCGCACGGCTCTTCTCGGACAGCCTCGGGCTTTCCGACATCATCGAACATCGAGAAACGATCTCGTTCGGCGCCGATGTCACCCGTGACGGCAACACGCTGAACGCGCAGCGGGTCGAGCGCCCCATCGTCACGGCTTCGGAAATTCAGTCCTTGCCGCAGTTCAAGGCATACATCCGTTTTGGCTATGACGCGCCGACGGCCTTGGTACAGTTCCCGCCGATCTCTTCAAAAGACATCGCCCACGCCATCGTAAAATACGAAGGGAACGGTTTTGCCACCGGGTCGATGGAGGCACCGCTGATCGAAGAACCCGGGAAGGAGAAGGGGCCGGGTCACAATGAGCCGGTTTCGCCGACCCTGGCAAGCGCACCCGCAGTTGATCTGCCGTTCCTTATGCGCCCGGCAGCGGATCAGCTGAAAGAGTTCGATCTGTGGTTCGCCGCTAAAACCACCCCGGAAATCGATCCGATGACATTCGACCTCAAGGCCAAGGCCCGACCCGAGGACAAGCCGCTGGCATGGGAGAATTATTGTCGCGCCCGGATGCGAGGCATCGCGAAACCGGACCTGCGGCTCGCGGACCATATAGACGCATTGATGACCAACCGAAAGGGTCCGGTACAAAAGAGGGGGCCGGAGGTCACAGCTTACGAACAGGTTTTGGTGCTGGCCCAGCACGACGCGGCGCGTTCAGGCGTGGGGCCGGGTGTAGAGCCTGCGGTCAGCTCAATTGCACAGTTAAGGCCGATAAATCCCGCTCCTTGCGAAGAAGCGCGTGAAGGAGAAGATGGTGTGAGCGTCACTCCGGGTATCGCCGTGCCCAGGTCTTCGGCGGATCGGCGGCAGCTTAAGCGCGACATTCTGGATACGGGCTTCTGACCGATGCTCTCCGTTTCGAATGTCTCTGCCGGAGCTGCCGCCTCGGGCTATTACAGCACAGAAGGTTACTATGCGGCAGGCTATCCTGAAGCCGAAGCCGCTGCCCAGTGGTTCGGTCGTGCGGCAGAGTATCTCGCCGCAGAAGGGCAATTAGAGTTCCAGGGCCCAATCGATGACCGGGTTTTTGCGGACCTGCTGGACGGTCGCGCCCCGCCAACCGAGAAGAATGAGAAAGGCGAGTGGCGCCAAGGTCAGATCCTCGGCCGTTGGGTTGATGGCGAACGCGAACATCGCCCCGGCATCGACCTGACCTTCTCAGCGTCCAAGTCCGTCTCGATCATGGCACTTGTCGCCAAGGACGAGCGCATCATCGCGGCGCACGATGCCGCCGCACGTGCTGCGATGACCTGGATCGGGGCCAATGCGGTGGCCACAAGGCGCGCCGGACCAGACGGTGACATGGAGGTCGTTCAGGGCGGCAAAATCATCGCGGGCCTCTTTCGCCATGACACATCCCGCGCACTCGACCCGCAACTCCACAGCCATGCCGTCATTGCCAACATGGTGCTGAACCCGGACGGCAAATGGACGGCACTGCACAACGACGAAATCTACCTCACCAAGATGCTCGGCGGCGAAATCTACCGCAACGAGTTGGCCCGTGGACTGCGCGGTCTCGGCTATGAGGTCGACCGCAGCGGAAAAGACGGCATCGTAGAGATCAAAGGCGTGCCGCCCGCCCTCTTGTCACTCTACTCGAAACGCTCCGAAGCCATCGAAACTGCCCTCGTAAAACGCGGCCTCGACGACTCCCCGGAAAACCGTGCTCTGGCTGCATTGGCCACCCGCGTTGCCAAGGGCGGAAACCTTGACCGAACAGCCCTCCATGACCATTGGCTCAGCGAGGCCAAAGCGCAAGGCATGGCACCTGAGCAGTTGCAGGACCTGCGCCGCGCATCAGAGCGATCCCAACAGGTCCAGCTTGGCGGTGTCAGCCGGGAAGGGGTTGAGGCGGACTTCCCGAAACGTGAGGCGAAGGAAGCCCTTGCTTGGGCCGTCGCTCACCTCAGCGAGAGACAGAGCGTTTATCCGCTCCGCGATCTTCTGAAGGCAGCCCTGCCGCGAATGACCGAAGGAGGCATCAGCGACCTGAGCCGGGAAGTGACGGTGGCGATGAAGGACAAAAGTCTCCTCTATGCCGGCCAATCCGGCTTGAGCCCGCTTCTGACTGACCGAGAGACGCTGGCAACAGAACGCGAGGTGCTGAAGACCTATCGATCAGGACTGCGCTCGGGCAAGCTCGACCTCTCGGGTCTGTCGACCGAAAAGCGCGACCCTGAACGGGTGCTGGCGCGTGCGCTCGAGGACACGACCCTGACCGAGGGTCAACGCGATGCCGTCCGTGTCGGCCTGACCGGCACTTCACGCTTCGTCGGAGTGCAGGGCTATGCCGGAACCGGCAAGACCTTCATGGTCGAAAGTCTGCGCCGCTACGCAGAGAAGGCAGGTTACGAACTAATCGGCCTCGCCCCGTCGGGCCGGGCGGTGGAAGCCCTGAAGGAAGCAATCCCGGCGGCACAGACCATGCAGTCTTGGCTCATGCAGATCCGTCAGGGCGGTGATCCGGGCGGCGAGGGGCGGGGGCGCAAGATCCTTGTCGTCGACGAGGCGGGGATGATCGCCGCCACGGAAATGCGCGATCTGCTCAACCATGCCCATCGGAGCGGCTTTGCCCGCGTGATCCTCGTGGGCGACGTGAAGCAGCTCGATGCCGTCAGCGCCGGACAGCCCTTCGCCCAGTTGCAGCGGGCGGGCATGCCGACAGCCCTAATGACGGACATCCAACGCCAGCGGGATGAGACAGGCCGAGAGGCAGTACTCCATGCCATCCGGGGTGAAGTGAAGGCCGCGATGGCCCGCATCGGCGAAGTTGCCGAGACCGGCAATCGGGCGGAGATTGCGACCCATGTCGCCGACCGTTGGCTGAGGCTCGACGCCAAGGGCAGGGCAGAGACGGGCATTGCCGTGCTGACCAATTCGGCCCGTCAGTCGGTCAATGAAGTCGTCCGGACGACACTCAAACTTGAGGGCCACTTGGGCGCAGAGGATCATTCCCTCTTGGCGCTCAAGCCCGCAGGACTGACCCGGGCCGCTGCCGGCGATGCGCGGTCCTACAGCACCGGCGACATCCTGCTGCCGCTTGCCACCTCACGCCAACATGGGGTGGAGAAGGGCGATCTCTATGTGGTCCTTGAGACCGATCTGCGCGCCAACACGGTCACGGTCGAGGATGTCCGGCAGGGCAGGGCGCTGACCTTGCCGTTGCGTCAGGACGCCAAGCTGGCAGCCAGCCTCGTCCTCTATGTCCCCGAGGAACGCAACTTTGCTGCAGGCGAGAGGGTCCGCTTCACCATCGCCGACAAGGACCGCCAGATCGTCAATGGCACGCGGGGCGTCATTCAGGCGATCGGCGACGACAGCATCACCGTGACCGTCGGCGGGCGCGACCCCGTCATCCTGCCGCTTGCCAGCGTCACAGCGCGCGGGCTCGATCATGCTTACGCCTCAACCGTCCATGACTTTCAGGGCAGCACGGTGAACCGGATCATCGTGGGCCTCTCCTCAGCTGAGCAACTCGCCACTCAGAAGTCCTTCTACGTGGCGATCTCGCGGATGCGGGAGGAGGCACTTCTGGTCACTGATGATGCCGCAGCCCTTGCCAGGCGGATCGAAGCCAACACTGGCGACCGGCCAACCGCCCTCGAGTCTTGGCTCAAGGCCGAAAGGGATCGCCTCGAGAAGCAGAAAGCTGAAGCGCAGACCCCTCAGGAAAAGGCGGCACCGCCCGACCGGTCTGAACGTGACCGCGATGTAAAGGGGCAGAAAGCAGCCCTCGATCAGGACCGTTCTGACCGGGCCGCGGACTACGCAAAGCTGTTCTCCCTGCCCATCGGGCGCACCGACGCCGAGGTCGCCCAGACCCTCAAGGCCTTCGAAGAGCGCCAGAAGCAGAAGACCATCGAGGGCCCGATCAGATGACCCTCCCCTCAAATTCCCCCTTAACGGAGCCCGCCCATGCGCACTGAAAACACCGAAGCCAGTTGGCGCCTGCGCCTTGGCGACCGTGCCCGCCAACTGGTCCTGAGTGTGATGCCCGAAGACGGCAAGCCCGATGGCGACCTTCTCGAAAAGGCCCTCGCCAAACTGGATCAGGAGATGCTGCTCCTGACCAACCGCGCCGAAGTCCTAACAGAAGCAAATGCCCGGCTGGTCCCGACCATCACTGGTCTGGAGCAACGGATAACCGACGCCCTCACTCACAACGCCATGCTGTTGGGCGTGGCTTACCGCCAGATCTATTCCTGCCGTCAGCTCCTGGCCCTTCTCGAATCGCCGAGCAGCGCCGTGGGCAGCGTGATCGAAAAGACGCTCGACGTGCTTCAGAGCGCCGAAGACACATACCTGCGCCTCATCCCCGAAGCCGAGCGCCGCTTCCCGGAATTCGAGCAGAAGCTGGAAAACGAGTTCCTTGAAAAGCTTGAAGCCGCCAACCGCGCCAAGCAGGCCGAAAAGGCACGAGCACCCGGCAAAGACGAAGAAAAGGTCCTTTGATGAGCCCGCGCATCCTGAAGGCGGGCTGGGCCAGATTGGCCCAAACGCCGGGCCAGCGTGGCCCAAGGCCCGGGCCACGCTGGCCTGCAATTTGCCAAGTCTTTGATTTTGCTGTTAATATCCATCCTCCAGTCGCAGATGGCGAAAATCGCCGTTTTGCGAGTCTTTTCAATACCTTGCGACCCGCCTGCAGCCTGCTGCGTCAGGTGTGTATCTTTAGCGGCTGGAACAGACGCCCCTTCCCCCTTTCGGGCCTTTTCCACCTTGGGGATGGCGCAGCCAGCCTCGCCGACGTCAGCCCCCGGCAGGGTGGCTGGCGTGCCGTCTTTTGTCTTTCGCTGTCCGTACTTGCCCTGAATCCAAGTCTCGCCCTCGCTGAAAATGAATGGTACCGGGGCTCCAGCTTCAACTCGAGCAATTCTGATGCGACCTGGAAGAAGGTAGGCTTCGGGAAAATTCCCGCCTTGTCCGCGGCTGCTTCTTATCCGAAGGGCAGGGGACTTTTGCTCTTCACACCTGATCCTGACGCTACGCCCTTGGCCAATCTGCGCAGCCTGATCAGCGCCGCTGAGGCCGGTTCGGCAGATTATGACTCCGTCCAGCATGGGGCCACAGTCAAACCCGCGAAGCTGCCCACCTCGATGACCATCGATGAAATCCGGGCCTGGGTTGAAGCCACGCCCGGTCAGAACCACGCGATCGGCCGATACCAGTTCATTCCACCAACCTTTGAGCGGCTGGCATCCTTGACCGGCATTGCTGGCACCGAAGTGTTCTCAGCGGACCTGCAGGACCGTTGGGCGGATATTCTCTTGGCCGAGGCTGGCTATGTCTCGTTCTTTGCTGGCGACCTCACACCCGAGTCCTTCATGGACAACGTGGCTGCCGTCTGGGCGGGGCTACCGCTGGCTGATGGTACCTCCGCTTACGAGGGCGTCGCCGGCAACCATGCCACGGTCTCGCGCGCGGCCTATGCCCAAGGCATGGCGATGATTTTCCCCGCGCAAAACGCCCTGGCCGCAACCCGTCGCTGACCCGCCAGACCCGCCAGACCCGCCAGACCCGCCAGACCCGCCAGACCCGCCAGACCCGCCAGACCCGCCAGACCCGCCAGACCCGCCAGACCCGCCAGACCCGCCAGACCCGCCAGACCCGCCAGACCCGCCA
>NZ_CBBQHX010000083.1:0-7541 GCF_964946895.1 Stagnihabitans sp.
AATTCTCGCAGCAGTGAACGGCATCACGCTAGGGCGCTGGTTGGATGCAGATGGCGGTGTCAAACACCTTCCCGAGACGCACCCAAACGGCCGCTTTGAGGACTTCCCTGAACAGCTCATGGGAGTGGCTGACTGTCCGCAAAGGGCCGTTAACCCCAGCTTTCGCAATTGTTTTGCTAGGCTATCATCGACGCAGCGGGTGATTCATCGCCAGAGCACAGGGCCCGGTCGAATGACCGGGGCTAGGGCTTCAACCCGAACAAGATTTTCAACACCTGTTGAAAACCCGGGATTTATGAAGGATCGCAAGTGGCAAAAGCCGCTTGGCGCCGCCCTACAGGACCTTTCGGACCTGGTCCGCGCGCTGCATTGAATCCGTGATGATCGGATCGCTCACGCTCCCCGGTACCTGATCGCCCAAGCCAAGCTTTGTCCGTTCCAGCGCCGGACCGAGGCTGTCAGCCATGTCCGAGAGAAGCTCCAGCGCACGGTTCCTTGGAAGGCCGCTCGCCTTGCCCTCGGCTTCAAAGTGGCGCGGCACGATTTCATCAATGCCGTAATGGCCGTCGATGGACATCGCGAGCCGGTAGCGTTTGCGCTGAAGGCGCCCGGCATGGACGACGGGTGCGACGCTCAGGATGTCATAGAGCGGAGCGAGGCGGAAACGGCCGCGGCGTCCCAGTTGCAGGCTGAAATTCTTGGCATGGCCGTCAGAGGCGCCGATCAGGAAGTAGAAGATCTGGGCGCGGAAGAAGGTTTCTCGATCCCGGATAGGATCGTCGGATTCCCGCAGGAGTTCCATGATTTGGCCAATGCCGGGGCCACCTGCCTTTTGGTATTTCCGGGCCGAGGGGAAACCAAGCGATTGGCAGATGTCTTCCTGCGGCAAGCGCTTCAGGGCTTCGTGATCCCAGACTCGGTCGAAACGTTCGACCGCGAGTGCGACCTGTCCGGGCAGGACTATTTTCCTGACCGTCGCAACTGGCAAGCCGATCTCACCGGCCAGAGTCATGCAGAACAGCTCGTTCTCGACGCTGTCGCTCATGTCGATTTCGTCGGGACCAGGCAAGATGCCCATCGGGGTCTTGAAGATGTGGCTCGTTGGCGTGATCCCACGTGGTTTCGCCCAAAGGCCCCCAATTTTAAGGTAAGCAGTTTTTTCCTGTGCCCCGGCGATGGAGATCCGGAAATCCTCGTCATCCCCGAGCGCCAATGGCGCGGCAGCGAGGTTCTTTAGATCAGCGACCATCTCCTCTTCGGAAATCTGGCGATAATCCATATCTTGGGCCGCGGGTTCTTCTTCCACGGGCAAGAATTGCAGCGCCCCCACACAGTCCCGCCCAAGCGCAGACAGAAGGGAGAACACGTCTTTGCCTTCGGCGCCGACTCGCGCCGCGATCTTTTCGCGCAATTCTCCTTCGGCATCGGGCAGCAGGTTGTCGAAGGCGGCAATCACCGGATCGCCTTTCCAGTCTCCTTGGGTCAGCGGCAGCACACTGGCGACAGGGAAAGCCAAGTCCGAGGCCAGCCAGGCTGGATCGTAGGAAAAGGCAACGCCGCCATCGGTGGCCCTGATCAGCGTGCCAACCCGTGTCCGTTCATACCAGACTGCCGTCTTGCTACGCCGGATGCCGGCCCGCCTGCGTGCCAAGCGTGCCATGTCAGTTCGTATCCTGATCAGGCATGCGCCCGGTCACGGTCAACTCAGCACCGAGGGCTTCGAGAAGGCGCAGATAGACGTCGAGGCTGACCGAAACGACGCCCGTCTCGATATCCGAGATGGTGGATTGGGCAGTACCCGTCGTTTCAGCGAGTTGCTTCTGGGTCATCCCCTGTGCACGCCTGCGGGCGCGAAGGGCTGCTGCCGCCTGCCGGAGGCTACGTATGGAATGGGTGAGGGGCTTTTCCATGCTAAACTGATAGTCTATCGGCGATATTTCGTCAATATAGCCAAAAGACGATTTTTCCGTGATATCCCAGTTAAGCTATAATTGGGAAATATCGTTCAGGGGCGATGAAAAAGTCTCAGCAGGGCGCAAAAGGAGGTAGAACGCGGCTAAGCCGAGCCGGACAGATAAAGCGTCAACCCGTTGGGATTCCGGGCCTTCCATCGCCGCATTCCGGGCAACGGCGTTGAAAAACGTCTGAACCGTTCGAACCGTACCGCGCACCGCAGTGGCGACATTGCAGGATGTAGACGATCTGGTTGTGGTCAGTGCCGGGCTGTCCGGTGCGGAACAGCACTTCCTGACTATTGCGGTTCACGTAACCAGTTGCCGTGGTTGAGGATCTGCGAGGGCTTTCACTCTTTGGGCGGGAGCGGGGCTTGTCAGTCGGGGGCCAAGTGGTTCCGAGAATCCAGCCTTCGACCTGAGCTGTCATCGCAACACTTTCCGGCTGGGGCGGCGCAAACGCCTGTTTGATTTCACCACTGATATCGGCCTCCTGGAGCCAACGCGCGATTGTATAGGCATCGTGCTGGTCCTGAGTTCTTGCCTCGCTGCCATAGAGGCTGCTCCACAGCCTGGGATAGGCCTCGAGGATCACTGAGGCGTCCTTAGCAGGTTCCCAACCATCAAAAGGCCAGAAATGGATCTGCGGGCGAGCCTGTCGAATTTTGCGCAGCCATGGGATGCCGGCATGGGTTGATTTGGCGACCGTTCCCTGAACGTCGAAATGGAAAACTGACTTTGCCGATCCGGCAGCCTCCTCGGTCAGCCGCCGCCAATGCCTCTCTCCTTGCCGCGCCGCGCCATTTCCAACAGACCCGTCGCGCACGAAATCGACATAGGTGTGCTTGCCATCTGTCGGCCAGTGCGCACAGAAATCGTCGAGGAAATTCGGCCAATCGGGCTCAAGGCCATGCCGCTCGAAGTAGCGTATCGGGAATGAAAAGCCGTGATCAATGCCGACAACTGTCGGCACCGATCCATCCAAGGTTTCGATCAGCCAATCGCTGAGGCTGTGCCTTGTCCAGTATTTTTTGGGGCTGGCGGGCGGCAATACCTCTTCGGCGACGCTGTCGCCCAAGGTCTGATAGACGCGCAGCCCTTTCAGGCTGGCCTCGGCGGTTTCTGCCCCTGAATAGTCGATGCCGATGGTGCGATGGAATCTGCGATTACCCATCATTGGAAGCACGCCTGAAACTGTGTGGCGGTCAAAGAAACATGGGCATCAAGTGGCGGTCGCAGCTCAAATGCCTGCGGGGTCCGCGCGAAATCGTACAGACGAAATAGATACCAATCTTCACGGCGCTCCTCGGCCACGGCAAGTTCGTTGCGCGAAATGTGGAACGGAGTGCGGTCCCAGCCGTTGGTTGTTTTGACCTCGATCAGACGGTCACGCCCGTCATGGCTGAAGCTGGCGATGTCATAGCCAGCTCCATCGCCATCCTCGCGCGAAACCCAGCGGACACGACGCGCCAGATCATCCCGGCCGTGGTGACGCAGAGTTTGGCGTTCATGATGAAAGACACGCTCTTCTCCTGCGCGACCCAGAGTGCGATTGCGCTCGTCGCGGGCGGCGACGTCGAAGCGGCGGGCAACCGCTTGCATCTGGTCGAGTTCGGGTGGCGGCAAATTGCGAAGAGTCGGGGCAGTTCCGATGAAGAGGGGCGCAGCTTCAGCCACGGCGCTGGAGTGGGGCTTAATCAACGACGGCTCCCACTCCGGGTGTCCGGCCAGCCAGCGTGACACGGACACAGCCAGCGCCATCTGGAAGTTGAAGCGTGGCTGATAGCCCCTGATCGTGGGCAGGCCAAATCCACGGAGCGCGGCTGAGATGTTGCAGAGCTTGAATTCGATTGAACCCCGGCTGCGGCCGGTCTGTTCCTGCAAAAGCCGGTTCTGCGCCGCCTTGTTGTATGCCTCGTCTGCCAATTCCTGCCCGAGCATCGCGAAGTAACTCGCAACGCAGGCATCGTTTTCAAGATCGGTCCAATCGTCTGCGCTCATGGGGTGAGGCTAGTCGGGCTGCGCTTGGCTGTCATCCTGAAACCCTTTGGATTGCGATGGTTTCCGGTCTGACCGGGAAGTCCATTGATCAAGGGGAGTTTGGCCAGGCCGTACAACTGTGCCCCAAAGGTATCTTGCGATTTTGACCAGCATCGCCGCGACATCGTTTCGACGGGCCTTTGCCAAGTGATCATCGAAGCGGCAGGAATTGGAGCGGGGGCGCGAGGGCAAATGCCTCACCGTCAGATCATCATCGAGTTGCGCCGGTTGCGGTGGAGTCTCAGCTTGGATTTAACTGCATCTTGCCTGGCCGCCGCACTCGTTCGGATCTCGTCCTTTACCTGCCATCACGCTGGCAGACCTGAACCACGTGGAGCGGCGGGAGCCGCGAGGCCGCAAGTCAGGCGGGAGGCGCAATCTGGCCTGGCTGGTCGACCGAGGTGGTTTCATCGCCGGTAGTGCCTGTCCTGTTTCTCCTGACGGGCCTTCAGGGTCGCCTTGATCTCCGTGGATTGTGTGTCCCAGCCCGCGTCCAACGGCCTCTGGTGATGGGCTGATCTGCCCGAAGGACGTCTTCGTCTCGACCGCTTCGGCGCAACAGCGTCGTCACAACTTTCTTCCCCTGTCGGTGCGGGCACCGTCATTCCTCGCGCGGCAAGAAAGTTTCTCCTGTGCTGTCCAGCCCCGTTAACGGGGTGCGCCAGCGGTCGCCTCCGGGCTGTCGATCGCCATCGAGGCCGCAAGGACGCGGGCTAGAGACAGCAAAACGGAGAAAGAACATGGCGACCATCGGCACCTTCAAGAAGACCGGCACCGAATACACCGGCGAAATCTTCACCCTCAGCCTGCAGGCCAAGGGTGTGCGCCTCGTCCCCGACCTGCGCGCTTCGGGCGAGAACGCGCCCAGCCACCGGGTTCTAGTCGGCCGCGCCGAGATCGGCGCCGCCTGGACGAAGAAATCGAACGAGGGCCGCGAATACCTGGGCCTGAAGCTGGACGATCCGAGCTTTGCCGCCCCGATCTACGCCAACCTCTTCGATGACGAAGACGGTGAGGGCTCGAGCCTCATCTGGTCACGCCCCAATACCCGCCGCGGCGATTGATCGCCAAGGCAAAGGCCCCGGTCGAAAGACCGGGGCCGAGAGGTGCCCTTACGCTCTCGTCCCCGAGGGCTGCAGATCGAAAGGTCGCTCAGTCAACGCTATCAAGCGGAGATCTTTGCGCGCGCAGCCTCGAATGCTTCGCGCAAAGTGGCCGACTGGTTGCTGAGGTCCTGGATGCAATAGGAATTCAGGAACTGCCGGCCGGCAAAGAGCTTCTTGTCTGTCTCGGTCAGCTTCGCTTCGTCACAGAAGCGATCCCACCCGTCCGCAATCGCCGCGATTTGCTTGTGCATGATCTCCGTTGCCTTGTTTTCGTCCAACAAGAATATCGGCGCGGCGGCAAGGCAACTGGCCAGCGTGCTGCTGCGGTTGTCCCCGGCGATCAGCATCGCCTGAGTGGCCTCGGAGCCGGTTCGGCCTTGCGGACAAATGTCATAAGCGGGGGTCAGCGACAGCATCTTGCCGTCCCAGAATGCGGCGTGGTTGCGCGCATGGTCATCCGTGTTCCCGCAAAGGATATTGAAGCAGATCCGTCCGAAAAGCTCGCGGAGCGTGTTTTTTGGATCGGTGAACCTGTGCCGGATGATCTCAGCCAAGTCCGCATAGGACGCATAGCGCGCCATCATCTCGTCCAGCCCGAGGATTGTCAGAGCGGAGACCATGGCCCGCCGGTGCCATCCGTTCGCGGCCTTTACACGGTCAAAGCGATTGATCAGCAGAACGTCTTTACCCCCTGCCGGGACCAAGGAGACGGGTGCTGCGTCCAAGCCGCAGGCCGCTGCCAGTTTCATGGCGATGAACTCAGCCTTTACGACGCTGTAAATGTCAGCGCTCGCCGAGAACTTTGCAATCAGTTTGCGATCTTCATCATCAATCAAGGCCTTTGGACGGGCGCCGCCGATCGAAGTGCCATGGTTCAAAGCGAGGTCAAGGGCCGGGGTGAGTGGCACTCCTTTCTCAACGCGCGCGGCGGCCTCCAGCAGCTCCTCGTAAGGCGCATTGGCTTTCAGGCGCGGTAGATAATCTGTCGAAGATGTCTGGAAATCCAGCGCGCCGATGCGGTCAGAACCTGATTGCAACAGGAAGGTGAGTTCCGAAAGGTCAGCGGCCTCCGTTGCCTTCGTCCCGATCAACCGGTTGATGATGACGCGGCGGCCCCACGCGTCCGGTGAGCCATCGCGAATGGAGCTTGCCATAGACAGACCGGCCGACGGTTCGATCACTCCGCGACCAAGAGGAAGTTCAGGTTCATAGATCGGGATGGCGTCCTTGCGGCCGAGATAGCTTGCACCGTAGTTGAAGACATAGCGATTCCTGTCCTGGGTGATCCGGCCCGCAACCACAGGCTCGGTCTCACCAGGCAGCCAGATCCAGACGAAAGCATCGCTGAGCTGAGGGAATTCAGAAGTCATCATCTACCTCCGGACCCGTCGGGCGCGCAGACTTTGGCAACAGTGTGAGCTTTTCGTCCAGACGTGCGGAATGCAGTGCCAATATGGGCGGGTCAACGTCAAAGAGCCGGATCCCCAGCAGTGTGGCGACCTCGAAGGCGGCGCCGATTTCGGTTCCTGGCCCACCATTCTCGATGTTGCGCAACGTCGTGCGGCTGATGCCTGCCCGTTCCGCAAGCTCTTCGGAGGTCTGCCCGCGTTCCAGACGGGCCGTCTTGATCAGTTTGCCGAAGAGAGACAGGGCTTCGGTTGTCACCCGAGAGTAGCTTCTAATCCGCTTCATGGGAGCTTTCTTTGCGCAGTTTAATGACCCTAGGGTCTCTTCATGATCATTTAAGTGTCCAGTATGCGGTTCAAAGGCAACGGTGTCAACACTTGGCTAGTTTAATGGTCATATGATGCTTTTATGGCTGTTTAAGCGCGCATGACCGTCGAGGTTCGATTGAATGGTCATATTTGCTGCGCAGCAAATTAGCGCTCTGGTCCTGAAACCTAGGGGTTCAGATTTCCAAACACCTTTGCTGGGCTGCAAGAGGCAGCAGAAGCGATGGCACATCCCGGCAGAGCCGGAACCGGGCTCTGGTCGTCCCGACTGGAGCCTGCCGGGCAGTCTCCCCCCATGCGGGCGACGATCCCTTGCGCGACGGCTGATCCAGCCGGAAGGAGACTGATGGCGTGAGGTTCGGCGCGTTGCGGCCTGGTGCCAGAGGTCGGGTCGGGCGCGGGAGCCCGCCTCGTATTCATGGGCAGCATTGAAGTTTGTGAGAACCCGGTCTGGAATATGACAATCGATTGAGACCAACGTGGCGGCACGGCTGGCGAGCGGTGGGCATCCCGTGACGGGGTAGGGCTCCTGTCTGAGGTCAAAGCCCCATCCCCCGCTTTCATTCGCTGTCCTTGGTCTGATCCGTCTCTTTGACACTCAACCCCAGAGGGGTCGGCTACGCGAGCGTGCCGCCCTCGCGGATTCGGACGAGCCGAACGCACGAGGGTGATTGCAGATCCGGTCAAACACTTCGGGCGCCTGTCGCGCG
>NZ_CBBQHX010000084.1:0-6590 GCF_964946895.1 Stagnihabitans sp.
GTAGTATTCGTCCAACTCGCCCGGAGCGACCTCAAACGACTTGCCTTCGGCGCGTGCTGCCGTGGTGGAGGCTGCGGTGATACCTGCTGCCCCGGCCAGCATGGCCAGACGCGATCCGCCCAGTCCGCCCAGCAGGGCAGCCCCGCCAGTCGTTGCTCCAAACAATCCCCGCCGGCTGATTCCGGGTTTCTTATCGTCAGACATGTTTCGGTTCTTTCACGTTCGGATGGTTGATCAGATCGCCGGGCATCCTGAGGGCTGTCCCAGCCGTGCCCACAGCGTCACGCCGTTTGACTTGGCGGATGACGACCGGGCATTTGGTTTTGCTTTGGTAAAGCACCTGACAATTCAGGCAGTTGACGCATTCATTCGGGTTGATCTCTCCGGTCGGGTGGATGGCCTGAACCGGGCAATCATTCGCGCAGGTCTGACAGGGCGAGCCGCATTCGTGATAGCGCTTGAGCCAGTCGAACATCCTGAGCCGTGCCGGGATCGCCAGTGCTGCACCCAAGGGGCAAAGATAGCGGCAGTAGAAGCGTTCGACGAACAGCCCGGCCACCAGCAGCGCCACCACGTAAGCCACGAAGGGCCAGGCACGGATGAACTTCAGGACTATGGCGGTCTTAAACGGCTCGATTTCCGCGTAGTGTTCCGCTTGGTCGATCGACATCAGCGACACGCCGAACAGCCCAAGGAAGATCATGTATTTCAGCGGCCACAGGCGTTCGTGAAGGCCCCAGGGCAGCGTCCATTGCGGGATGTGGCAGGCGCGGGCGATCCTGTTGGTCAGTTCCTGCAGCGCGCCAAAGGGGCAAAGCCAGCCGCAATAGGCGCCACGTCCCCAGAACAGCAGGGCGGCGGCGAGTGAGAACCACAGGATGAAGGTCAGCGGGTCCAGAAGGAAGGCCTGCCAGCTGAACCCCGTCACCAAGGCGCCAAACAGCGCCATCAGGTTCACGACCGACAATTGCGCATCAGCATACCAGCCGAGGAAGACCAGCGTGACCGTCAGAAAGCCCATCCGGAACCAGAAGAAGACGCGAGCGTTGCGGGTGGCCAGGCTTTGGAAGAAGAACACCAGCGTCAGCACGGCCAGCATGGCGGCAAGGCCCGCGATCTCGACCTTTTTGTCGAGCCAGATCTTCTGCCACAGGGCAGTCTGGGCGGCGGACTCGTCCTGCGCCGGGACGGCAGCAGCGGCTGGGGCTGGGGCGGCGATGGCGCGCAGGTAATGCGGCGGCAGTTGGTAAGCGAGGTCGAAGGTCAGGAAGTCCTTCTCGACCGCCGCCACCTGACGTTGCACCAGAAGCTGGATGCGGAACGGCTTGGTAGGATCAAAGCCCGAGGCAGCAGGGATGCGGAACAAGTCCGTTTCGCTGAAATCCGGCGCACCCTTGGCGGCGATGGAGCCGAGCCGCTTGTGATCATGGTCGTGAAAGCGGACCGACACATCATCCTGCACCAGTACGATCCGGTCAAAGATGCCGCCCCGCACATAGCCCGAGCCTTTGAAGGAAAAGATTCCCTTGCCCACGATCATCAAGGCCTGATCGCCGGGCTGCAGCCATGTCGTCAGGTTGGTCTGATCCTGCGCGCTCAGAAGTGCCTGACCGATGGCGGGGACCGAAACCAAGGCCACCTGCATCTCGGTAAAGATCGTGTCCGGCGGAGCGGTCTCGGGTTTGGCCGTAGCACGTGGGTCATTCAGCGCCTCGAATGCGGCGTTGACCTGTCCCACATCCAGCGACAGGCGGCGCAATGTGCCGTCACCCTCCATCGCCATCCAGTCGGACGGGGCGATGGCTGCAGGGTCCAGTTCAAGAGTGGGACCTGCCACAATCTCAGGCGCAAGACCGCCAAGCCCCAAGGCACGGGCCACCTTGATGCCCGACCTCAAGATGGAATCGTCCAGAACCATCACCGTCACCGTGGCGCCGGAGATGATGTTCATGTCGTGCTTGCCGCCCGACTTGGCCATCGCGACCAAATCCATGCCCACATAACTCGCGGCCAGCGCTTTGACCTTCGCATCCGGGATACCAATCAGAACAATGGGTTCGGAGTGTTTGACCAGCTTGACGCCGGTGATCTTGGCTTCGTTGTCGACGGCCACCAAGGTGTGGATTGGCTTGCCGGAATACCCGGTCGTGCCCACGAAGTCTGAGGTCAGAAATACCCAGCCGATCTGCTGGCCGCCCTTCAGCACGGGCGCCACCGCCAGATCGCTGCGGATCGGGCCAAACGCATCCGCCCCGACGGCGAGATCGGCCGCCTGAACCGTGGGAAGATACTTTGACAAAATCGTATCAGCCAAACTGGGCGAGGACAGCAAGACTGCGGCCGCAAGGGCCAGCAGCAGGCGGGTCAGAAGGACGCGGAGTGCATGTTTCATGACGCTCCTATGCCCGACCGCGCCGACCCCTCCCTTGATTTAGGTCAAGTAAAGTAACCTTTTTCTGTGAAATGGCTGGAAAGCTTGATTTTGATCATTTCCAAGCAACCTTTTTTCTCAGAAAATGTAACAAAAGTTTGCCAAAGAGAGTCCCGTCCATGCATCTAACCAAGTTCAGCGACTACGCCCTGCGCGTCTTGATGATCGCCGCAGCCAAGGGCGAGGAACGTCTGACGATTGAAATGACTGCCGAAACCTTCGGGATTTCGCACGGGCATCTGAAGAAAGTCGTGATGAAGTTGACCAAGGCCGGATTTCTCCGCGGGGTCAAAGGGCGGACAGGTGGCTACCTGCTGGCACGCAAGCCTGAAGACATTAATCTCGGTGCCGTGCTGCGCGTTACCGAAATCGACTTTGGCGTGTTTGAGTGTTTCCAGGACGGCCAAGCGTGCCCGATCGTCGGACCGTGTCGTTTGCCAGCCGTAGGCCGCAAGGCAATCTCGGCCTTTCTGGCTGCCTTCGATCAGGTGACGTTGGCCGATGTGGCCCTGCCCATGTCATCCTTCCGGTCTATGACGGCATCTGAGCTGAGCTAGACCGTCCATTCCCTCCAATTGACTGCAACGTCGGTTCCAAGGCAGCTGTAGTTACCCTTGCTGTTATAGCTTCCCAAAAAAACCGGCCCTGTCCGGTCAGGAGTATCCAATGAAACCTGCACTCGCGTTTACCCTTGCGCTTTTCTTGCAGGCTGGCGCGGCTTACGCCCACGTCGGCTTGGTCAGCGAAATGCCCGCCGATGGCACAACAGTCGCGGTTTCCTCGGCGCTAACCTTGACCTTGACCTTCACCGAGATGGTGACGCTCCGATTTTCCGGGATCACGCTAAAAGGTCCTGAGGGCAAAGACCTGCCGACCGGAGTTGCCTCTTTGAGCGCAGATGGCGTTACTTTGACTATTCCTGCAGTCACGACCTTGACCGCAGGAACCTATTTGGTCGATTGGCATGCCTTGGCGGATGATGGCCACAAGTCGCATGGCAGCTACAGCTTCACCGTCAAGTAAACTCAGTGGAGACGTCACTTATCCTGTGCCGGTTCTTGCAGTTCGCGTCGGCGATGCTGCTTTGGGGAGCTGGCAGCTTGCGCGCGGGAGCTTTCCCGCCGAGCCTTCTGGGAGGCTCGGCGCGCAAAGCGGTTCGGTTGACCCGTCTTTTTGCACAGCTCAATTTGCTTGCTTCACTGGGGTGGCTAGCTGCCGAAGCAGCTTTGGCCGGCGATGGCCCGCAAGATGCAGCCAATCCGGAAGTTGTCATGGCATTGCTGACCTCTTCGCACTTTGGCGAGGTCTGGATGGTGCATCTGGGGTTGGCGGCGGCTTTGGTACTGGCCAGTCGCAGTGACCGGCCCAGAGCTGTAGCTGTCTTAGCCGGATTGAATCTTTCCTGTCTGGGCTTGATCGGCCACGCCGTGCTGCCTGCGGGTTCCCTAGGTTTCTTGCATCAGGGCCTATCAGCGCTGCACCTTTTGGCGGCAGGTTTTTGGGTGGGAGGGTTGGCGTTGATCCTGCCGTTCCTCTCGAACTCTACTCTGACTGAGGACGCAGCAGCTGTTCTGCGCCGCTTCTCATGGTGGGGTCACTTGGCGGTTGGGCTAGTTTTTGCCACGGGAGTTGCCAAGTCGATCCTGATTTTCATTTCTCGAAACAGTCGGGATCCTTCGACAGTTTACATGAGCCTGCTCCTCCTCAAGGTGGCAGCTGTACTGCTGATGCTGGGTCTGGCGTTGTTCAACCGGTATCGGCTGGTGCCAAGCCTGTCCGCCATCAGCACCCATGGAACAGTTTTGCATGATTGCGTAGCGGAGGGTTTGCGGCTCATCTTGACCCCACATGGAGGTAGAGATGAGAAAGAACCCCGTGACGACGAAGGCGCCTGCCGAGCAGGTTGTGAAGGACATCCGGCGCGCGACGCGCAAGCTGCATGGGTCTGAGGAGAAGATCCGGATCGTGCTGTCCGGGCTTCGCGGCGAAGACAGCATCGCCGAACTGTGCCGCAAGGAAGGTATCGCGCAGAGCCTGTATTACAGCTGGTCCAAGGAGTTCCTTGAGGCCGGTAAGAAACGATTGGCTGGCGATACCGCCCGTCAGGCCAGCAGCGGCGAGGTCAAGGACCTTCGTGCCGAGGTCGCCGAACTGGAATCCGTTCTCAAGAGCCGCAAGCAACGCATCCTCATCGTCGAGACGTCCGGAGTTGGAGCATTCGCGCAGACACGCGAATTCTACCGCAAGAACGGCTACACCGAAGAGGCCCGCATCAGAGACTTCTGGGCGATGGGAGATGACAAGGTCGTTTTCTGGAAGTCGCTTCTTTGACGCACCCGGAGCAATTTGACCTTCGCCTGTCGTGCGCTGGGGCTAGAGGCATGGCGCTTCTTGTCGCCAAGGAACGCTTTTCCGGCTCAGCCGCTGCTGGCGAGCACGGTTTTGCTAAAGCACGCATGAACACATAGGGCTTTTCGCGATGCCAAATGCAAAAATGCCCCACTTTGGAGGGGGGACTCGTCAAACGTTGACGTGGCGTTGACGTGTTTTGCGGATGACAACGCCTGAGTGTTTCACTCGGGATTTAAGTCTTTGCTATATTTGTATAATTTGGTTGCGGGGGCGCACAACCACCGTAACTTGCCCGCAACTTTCTGTATCGTATGACCTGCAGGCTTCCAATTCAGCCTCCTGCCGGAGGCCGAATGTCGGTGCTCTGCCAGACCTTCTATGCAACAGATTGACCGTTTCCCAAGACGTAGACAACCTTGCATCCGTCTTCATTATTGCTTATTTTGAAGACAGACGCGCGAGTGGAGGTCATGATGTCCCAGACAACGACGATGACAGTGCGGATCAGTGGCGCTTTGAGCGAGTTTGTCGCCTCGAATGTCGGCGAGAACGGGGCCTATGAGAACATCAGCGAATACGTTCGCGATCTGATCCGGCGTGACAAGGAGCGGATCGAGCGTGAATCGTTCGACCGGCTGAAAGCAGAACTGACCCGCTCCTTCGCCGCTCCCGAAGACAGCTACCGCCCGTTGACCGCTGCGGACGTGATCTCCAGGAACCGGAGTTGACGAAATGTCGGTGCGCGTTCAGGAAGCCGCATCGCTGCGGCTTGACGAGATTTATCGATACACCCGCGACCGATGGGGTGCCGATCAGGCGGACCGTTACATCACCGATCTTTTCTTGACCTTCGAACAGATCGAAGGTCATGGCGTGGTGTCACGACCAATCCCCGCAGAGTTTGGTGTCGAGGGGTTTTATGTCCGGCACGCCCGTCATTCCGCCTATTGGCGACGGCTGTCGAACGGAGACATCGGTATCGTGACGATCTTGCATGAGCGCATGCACCAGATGGATCGGTTCAGGGATGATCAGTCGGGCGGATAGAGGGCCGGGTCCGCCTTTAGCAGCACCTCCTTTTGACACGACTGCAGCGCAGCATTCGCTTAGGACTTCCAGACCGATTGCGTTCCAATACCGGAAATCCGCATCCAGCGCCAAAAGCCAAAAGGCCTACCTTGAAGGAATCAGAGGGGCCGTCCATCTTCAGCGACAAGAAACAGATGCGCTGCGAAGACAGCGCCGGATGAGGCAAGAATGAAACAGGTAACTTTGGCCACAGCATTGCTGGCGGCATGTGTTTTTTCGGCTGGCGCCCAAGCAGACCCACCGGGGCCTAGGGCGACCCTCGCCGTCTTGAGTACGGCCCCCAAGGTTAAGCCGTCATTTCAGGACTTTATGGGGGACTACGAGGCGATTGCGCACTTCGAGCAGCAACTGGCACTTGCCGTGAATGGCAACGCCAAAGCGCAGGGACAGGTGGCCGAAGCCTATTATGAAGGGCATGGCGTGCAACAGAACTTCTACAAGGCGGTCGAGTGGGCCGTAAGCCTGCAGTGAGGGCCGTCTTGAGGGGCTTTGTCCTGATCGATTATCGAGTGTCCGTATGGACGCACACGAAGACACCCCCCGCATTCAGGTTTTGTCGGTTTCCGATACGGGTCGCCGTCGCCGTTGGACGGATGACGAGAAGATCCGGATCGTCGAGGAAAGCCGTCGCGATGGCGTGACGCTGGCCGAGGTGGCGCGGCGGCATGAGATTTCGCGGTCGATGCTTTATGATTGGCGCTATCGGCACAAGCTTGGC
>NZ_CBBQHX010000085.1:0-5406 GCF_964946895.1 Stagnihabitans sp.
CTGCCACGGAAATTTGCAATCGGTGCGGCTGGCGCAAACGCGGGCGGGGACGTATCAGGGCCACATCCCAGAGGAAAGCGCCCATGTCCGACACCAAACACACCCCGCATTCTGACGGCCTGCCGGTGCCGCGCCGCTACTTTGCCATTGCTGTGCTTCTGACGACCCTGACGCTGGTGGTGCTGGACGGTGCCATTGCCAATCTGGCGCTGCCGTCGATTGCCGCCTCGCTGGCAGCAAGCCCGGATGCGACGGTCTGGGTGGTGACGGCCTATCAGCTGGCGGTTCTGGTCGCCCTTTTGCCGTGTGGAGCGCTGGGGGAAAAGCTGGGGGCGCGTCGCGTCTATCTGGTGGGGGTGGCGATCTTTACCCTGGCTTCAGCGGCCTGCGCGCTGTCGGGCAGCTTGGCCGTGCTGGTGGTGGCGCGGTTCGCGCAAGGCCTGGGTGGCGGGGCGATCATGGCTTTGGCAGTGATGAACCTGCGCCACGCGGTGCCGCACCGCATGGTCGGCACGATCATCGGCATCAATGCCATGGTGATCGCGATCGCCTCGGCTGCGGGGCCGGGGATCGCCGGGGCGATCCTGGCTGTGGCTCCGTGGCCCTGGCTGTTCGCGGTGAACATTCCGCTGGGGCTGATCGTGCTGACGTTTGGAGCCGTCCTGCCCTTCACGCCGGGCGTGGCGCGGCGCATCCCCGGCGCGGCGCTGGTGGTGAACGGGGTGATGTTCGTCCTGTTCTTCGCGGGCGGCGACCGTATCGTGCAGCAACCGCTGGTCGGAGGGGGGATGATGGCCGGCGCGATGCTGTGCCTGGCCCTGGTCCTGCGGCTGCAACGCGCAAGCCCTGCGCCGCTGGTGCCGACCGATCTTCTGGCGCTGCCGGCCTTTCGGATCGCCCTGATCGCCTCGGTCAGCTGTTTTACCGGGCAAATGCTGAGCCTGATCGCGCTGCCCTTCTATTTGCAGCATCGCTTGGGCATGGCGCCGATCGAAGCCGGGCTTTACATGATGCCGCTGCCGGCGGCGACGGCCGTCATTGCGCCAATCTCGGGCAAGCTGGCAGACCACGTCAAGACGGCTTGGCTCTGTGGTGCTGGCGGCGGCCTGATGGCGCTGGGGCTTGCCGCGATCGCCCTGTTGCCCGGCGATCCGGGGGGCGCGAAGGTGATGGCCGGGACGATGGTGGCCGGTCTGGGCTTTGGCCTGTTCCAGACCCCCAACAACCGCATCCTGCTTCTGTCCGCGCCCAGACCGCGCAGCGGTGCGGCGGGGGCGATGCAGGGCACGGCGCGCTTGTCCGGCCAGACCCTTGGGTCCATCGCCATGGCGATCCTGTTCGCCCTGCTGCCAATGACGCAGGCGCCCGAGATTGCGTTGCTGGTCGCTGCGGTCTTCGCCGGTCTGGCCGCCTTGGTCAGCCTGGGCCGGGCCCGGTTTGAGCCCGCGTCCATGACACCCGCCGGCCAGCCCTAGTCTGGCGCATCGGGCGAGAGGTGCCTGTGCCCAACCGCTGCGCCTTGCCCTCGCGGACAGGGCGCGAGACTTGCGCGGCGGGCCCTCGCTGGGGTTGGTCAGGACCGGGCCAAGGCCATCACGTCGTCTTTTCCAGAATTTCCCGGAACCGTCGGGCCAATTCATTGCGCCGATAGGGCTTGGACAGCAACTCCACGCCGGGGTCGAGACGGCCTTGATGGATGATGGCGTTTTCCGTGTAGCCCGAGGTGAACAGGACCTTCAGGTCGGGTTGCGCCGCGACCGCCAGTTTGGCCAGTTTGGCGCCGTTGATGTCACCCGGCAGGACGACGTCGGTGAACAACAGGTCGATGTCCTGCGTCTGTGCCAGAATGGCCAAAGCCTCGGTCGCGTCGGCGGCGACGCTGGTGCGATAGCCAAGGCCACCGACGATTTCGGCGGCGTGCGCCAGCAGCAAGGGATTGTCCTCGACGATCAGCACATGCTCGCCCCTCCCGCCGAGGTGGGTGATCTCGGGTTCGGCCAAGATTTCGGCAACGCTGGACCGGCTTCTGGGCAGGTAAAGGCTGACCGTCGTGCCATGCCCTGCTTCGGTGTAGATGGTGACATGGCCGCCCGATTGCTGGGTGAATCCGCGCACCATGCTCAGCCCCATTCCGGTGCCGGAGCCGCGCGCCTTGGTGGTGAAGAATGGTTCGAAGGCGCGGGCCACCACCTGTGGCGTCATCCCGGTGCCGGTATCGGTCACCGCGATCCGCAGGAAGTCACCCGGCCGCGCGTCGGGTGTGCGTTCGGCATAGGCGGCGTCCAGCCGGGCATTGCTGCATTCGATCAGAAGCTTGCCGCCCCCCGGCATGGCATCGCGGGCATTCACGGCAAGGTTGAGGAGCGCGGCGTTCAACTGGGCGGGATCGGCCTCGACCAGCCAAAGACCGGGTGAGGAGATCACCTGCAGGTCGATATTGGCGGGCAAGGTCCGCTCCAGCAGGCGCCGGACCTCGGACAAGGCGCCCGAGGTATCAAGGCTTTTGGGCGCAAGAGGCTGCCGGCCCGCGAAGGCCAGCAGGCCAGCGGTCAGTTCGGCGCCGCGTTCCGCCGCACGGATGATGACCGAGGCGAGTTCGCGCTCGCCCTCGGTCAGGCGCTTATCGGCCTGCAGCAGGTCAGCGCTGCCAAGGATGATGGTCAGAAGATTGTTGAAGTCATGCGCCACGCCGCCGGTCAACTGACCGATGGATTCGATACGCTCGGCTTGTCGCACCCGCTCTTCGGTGCGGCGCTGCTGGGTCACATCCTCGATGCTGCCGATTACCCGGACCAGCTTGCCGTCTTCATCCCGAACGGCCACAGCCTTTTCGCGCACAATGGCAAAGCTGCCATCGGCGCGGGCCATGCGGTATTCGCGACGCCAACGACCGGCATCCCCGGCGCAGAAGGCGTCAAAGTCCGCCAGCAGGGCTTGGCGGTCGTCGGGATGCACGGCGGCTTGCCACGGGGTCGGGATGGTTTGCACGCCGACCCAGTCATAGCCAAAGACGCTGCGCAACCCTTCCGAGTAAAAGACGGTGTTTCGCTTGGGGTCATATTCATAGATCCCGTCGGCGGCGACATCGACAATGGCGCGCAGGCGTTCCTCTTCCTCCCGCAGGGCCGTCACATCGGTGATGGTTCCGATCATCCGCGCCGGACGACCATCCGAACCGGGCAGCGAGATGGACCTGTCCAGAACCCGAGCCCAACTGCCATCCGCCCGCCGCAAGCGGTATTCCGAGGTCAGAAGCTCTTTTTGCAGCGGGCTTTGCTGGGATTCTGTCTGCGCTTCCATTCTCGCGCGGTCTGCGGGGTGCAGGATCGACACCCAGTCGGCAAGACAGCGTGGGAAGGTCTGCGGATCATAGCCAAACCGCGGCTGTCCCGCCTCACTCCATGTCAAAGAGTCTGCGGCCACCTGCCAGTCGAACACGACGTCCTGAGACGCCTTCAGCGCCAGACGATAGCGCTCTTCGCTGGCGTGCAGACTGCGTTGCCCCTGCACTTCGGCGGTCACATCGCGCACGTGCACCCCGATCCCATCCGGCGTCAGAAAGGCCGCGACCTTGCGGACCGCCTGTGTCGACGGGACTTCCAGCAGGAAGCTCACGGATTGCCCGTCGACAAGAAGCTGCGTCATCGGTGGGCGCAGTTGGCTGGCGACCAATGGAAACACATCCCAAAGCGTCCGGCCCAGATAGACGGCGTTCGGCCCCTGCGCGTAGCCGATGAACTGTTCCGCCTTCGGATTGGCATAGGTGAGCCGCATGTCCCGGTCGAGCAACAGGAAACCATCGGGAAGGTTTTCAACCATGTTGGCCACGCGCAGCGCCAAGGCGTCCGCTTCTTGCCGCACCGCGAAGATGTCACTGACATCCTGAACCGCGCCCACAACGGCGATGACCTGACCATCGGCCGCAATCACCGGCCGCTGCCTGATCCGGACCCGTTTGCGCACCCCGTCGCACGCGGTTATCGGGTACTCGCCGGCGATCTCGACACGTTCTTGATGCACGCGCTCGCGCAGATGGATGATTTCGGCGCGGCCAGCCGGATCAAAGCAGCCGAAGAAGGCCTGCAGGTCGAAGGTGCCTTCCGGCATGGCAAAGATCCGGCTGATGCCTTCCGTCACCTCCAGCCGCTCTGTTGCAATATCCCTGCGCCAGCCCCCGACCTTGGCAATATCGCTGGCGACCGCGATGATGGCCTGACTGCGGTCGGCGCGCTCCGCCGCCTGCACGGCATCCGTCACGTCCTGCAACAGTCCGAAGCGGCGCCCGCCATGGTCAAGGTCGGTGCCGGCGATCACCTTGATATGGCGGATTTCGCCGCTGGGCCGGACGAAGCGGACGGTGATTTCCGTGATCTCGCCCGTCTCGGCCGAGGTGCGGCGGGCCGCCTGATATCGCGCCACATCCTGGGGGTGGATCAGGGTCAGCAGTTCGGCAAGACTGGCCTTCTGGCTGTCGTGAGACAGGCCCCACATGGCCCGGATTTCCGGGGTCAGCGTGACGCGACCCGTCTCGTCATCGGCTTCGATCGGCACGCAACCGGCACGGATCATGGCCCGCTTCATCTGCGCGTAACGTTGCTCTGCCGTTGCCCCCGGTGCGACCAAGACCGCATGCGGCCGGAAAAAGGCCGAGATTGCCCGGGCCGGCTGTCCCTGCCAGACAATCTCCTCGCGACGCAGGTCAACATCATGGCCCGCTGGCCCGATGCGGGCAAAGTCCCGATCCGGAAGGATCGACAGATCGGCCGGACCAAGCGCGCTGACCTGCGCCAGCGTCATGCCCAGAACCCGGCAGGCCGCATCATTGCACGCAAGGATGTGCTGTTCGGCGAGATCGCAAATCCAGATTGGATAAGGTTGATCTGCGATCCGCGCGAGGGCCAACATGGGACAGCACCTTTCACTGTCGACAGCAGCTTCAAACCGTTCCAGTTTCGGTCCAGGTCGGACTTCGATTCAAGTCTATCCGTAAGGGTATGTCAAATCATCGCAACCTTTTCCGATGCGACCAAATCTCCAGTCCGCCTGCGCCCGCAAGTCCGACCAGCCACGGGGTGTCGAAACGTCCTCCACCCGCGCTGCTGACCGAAAACACGGTCAGCCCAACCCAAGGCAACAGGCGACGAGTTTCGGCTCAGCAAAGACGGACGCCGCACGGGGCAGACCATCAGCCAAGGCCCATGCTCCCGATGCGGCGAATGGGGTCTTCGCGCACAAGGGCGAAAGGTCTGATAATAGAAAAGTGGTGGCGAGGGGGGGACTCGAACCCCCGACCCCGTGATTATGAGTCACGTGCTCTAACCAGCTGAGCTACCTAGCCACTGGGCGGGGAGGTACTGGAGGCGGCTTGGGGCGTCAAGGCAAAATCGTCAGGAATCGTGCGGGCCT
>NZ_CBBQHX010000086.1:0-4917 GCF_964946895.1 Stagnihabitans sp.
ACGGCATCAGCGAAATCAAAGACATGCTGGCCGCTGCCCGACGATCCACCAAAGACTGGCACGACTTCCTGAGGGACTTCGTCACAGATCCCGACATCATTGCCCGCGTCAAGGGCCAACCCCTGCGGTAGCAATCGGTCGATTACGAATAGACAGGCACAAACTGTCGAGTTAGCTTTCGCGGCAGACCATTCGCCCGGCGAAAGAACATCTCGACGATCAGGTCGTCTAACTCTGTCTTGCCGACCCAACCCGCTCGAATGGCATCATTAACCGCCAGTCCGCAGCGGACAATCGCCGAAGATGGCTGAGGCCTTAGGTGAAAGCCGGCTAATTTGACCCATTGTGCATGCCGCTTTTCAAGATCGATGCGATCGCAACAGAATCTTGTCGCCTTCTCGCGATGCGCGTTGCCATTTGCTTTGGCCATTTACTCTCTCAAATTTGTACGCCGTCTGATCGATACAACTCTTCAGTATTTTCCCAAGATGAACGTATAGCGCGCAGTGCGAGGGCAGGTCGATCAGAAAGGCTCTGGGGTGTACCCCTAGGGCATCGCGCATTCGGATCACACCGAGTCTGTCGAGACCGGCCGACAGATAGGGGCTGTTTCATCCTACTAAAGTTCCGAGGGGCTCACGCCCCCCTCTCGAACTTCACCACCGGGATGCCGAGCTTCTTGGCCTTGTCGGCGAGGTTTTCCTGGATGCCATTGCCCGGGAAAACTAGGACGCCGACGGGGAGCACGTCCAACATAGCGTCGTTGCGCTTGAACGGTGCGGCCTTGGCGTGCTTGGCCCAGTCCGGCTTGAAGGCAACCTGGGTGACGCCCCGGGCTTCGGCCCATTTGGCGGCGATGAGTTCGGCGCCTTTTGCGCCGCCACCGTGGAGAAGGACCATGTCGGGATACTTGGTCCTGACCTGATCGAGCTTGCCCCAGATCAGGCGGTGATCGTTAAAGTCGGTCCCGCCGGTGATGGCGACCTTGGGGCCCGCGGGCAGCATCACCTCGGTCTCTGCGCGGCGCTTGGCGGCCAGGAAGTCGCGGCTGTCGATCAGGGCGGCGGTCAGGTGCTGGTGATTTACCTTTGAACCGGTGCGGGGCCGCCAGGTCGATCCCGTGTGATGCCAGAACTCGGAAGCGGCGTGATCGCGCATCATGTCCATGCAGTTCCGCCGTTCAGTGAGGGTCAGGCCCTCGGCCGTCAGACGCTCAAGTTCGGTGGATTTCACCTCGGAGCCGTCCTGCTCGCGCTGGAGGCGGCGCTGCGCCTGCTCGTTGTCGTCGAGCGACCGTTCGATCCGGGCGGTGGCGCGGTGGAGGAGGTTGACCTGGCCCCAGAGCACTTCTTCGAGGTCGGGTTCCATGCGGGTGTCGGCCAGACTCGCAACGAGAGCGTCGAAGATGTCGGCGACGGCACCCCGGAGGCGGTCAGCGTCGGGCATCGGGCGCGGATCGGGCTCGTCTTCAAAGGGGCGGTAGCCGTAGAGTTGCAGCTCCTCAAGCGCATGAGCGGTCTGGGATGCGGTGTGGCTGGGTTCGTAAGCGTCGTCGCGGGTTTGGAACGTCATCTTCTTCTTGCCTCCGGGCCTGTCTGGTCCGCGCGTCATCCCGCGCGGCCTTCATGGGCTGCGAAAGCCGTCACGGGGGAGGACCCTTCACCCCACTTTCGGGGCCGGAACGCATGTGGAGGAGGACGGGGGGCGGCTGATTTGTCTCGCGATGCAAAGGCGGGGCGAGCCCCGCCGGCGGAAATCAGTTGCCCCCCGTCCTTGAAGGGTCGTCCCCTTTGACGGCCGCCTGCCCATCTCTTGAAGGCCGCTCGGGGGACGGGTGGACGAGCTGCCCCGACACGAGGCAGGAAGTGACGGTTCAGACCTGCGACGGTTCCACTCCCCCTGCCCCTCTGTCCCAAGACGCCCCTTGCGCGGAGAAGCTCAGATTTCCAGGCGCTGCTGATCCTCGGGACCGATCTGCTTTGCCAGATGCTGTCGCAGCACAGCCGGTCCGTCCGCCCGAAGATCATCGTTGAAGTCCCCGAGCCGTGGCTCGAGAACTTGCACGGCAATCCCGACCTCATTTGCTCTGGCGGTCAACCTTTCCGCCGCACGCTGCCCCGCCGGATCGCGGTCGATGGCGATGTAGAGGCGCCGCAACCCCTCCGGCAACAGGACGGCTCCGAGGTGACCCGACGAGAGAGCTGCCCAGACAGGAAAGCCGGGGGCGGCCTCATGAACTGACAGCATGGTCTCGATACCTTCGCCGACAACGAGGATGTCATCCTGCGGGGTCAACCTGACGGCATTGCCGAGAATGTGACCCATGGCCCGCCGCTGTGTCTCGACAGAAGCCTTGCCTCGACCGTCAAGCGCAAGCCAGGTGCGATGCACACCCTGCAAGGCCCCTGCCCCATCGGTGACCGCAGCGATCAGTGCCGGTCGGGGAATGCTCTTGGTCTGGCCCTCATCCCGATGCCAGCACTTCGGGTGGAAGCGAAGGGCGCTCGCCTTGCCGCCAAGGGTGATGCCCCGGGAGCGGAGATAGGTTTCCGCAAGCGAGCCTGGGACCGAGACCGAGGCCGCAAACAAACGCGCCGCTGCCTCTGGCGTGCCACCGGGGGTCTTAGATTTTCTCGGGGAAGGGCCATCGGGGAGAACCGGCGCCGGACGACCAAGATGGGCACGCGCCTCCGCGAGAAGATCTGGAAAGCGGGTGATCCCCGTCCGTTCGCGGATGATATCGAGCAGGTCGCCGTATTCACCGGTCGCGCCGTCGGACCAACGACCGCTCGCCCCAAGCCCACATGTGGGGCCGGTCAGCCGCACGAAGAGCGACCGACCGGGGTTATTCTGCAGATCGCCGACGATCCAGTAGGACCCTTCCCGCCGCCCGGCGGGAAGGTAGTGACGGCAGACATTTTCGGCATTTTGCGCAAGGTCGCGCAGGATTTCTTCGGTTTCCAAGGACATGGGGGACAATCTCACTTTAGCCATGCCGGGGCTGTAGGGCGAGGATCGGAAACCGCGCAAGGAGGGACCCGCAAATGGCGACACCGGCCAAATCTGTCGGGCAGAAGAGTCTGAGTTTCCAGGCGATGATCTCCGAAAAGAGCCCATCCGCCTTGAGGCGATCCTTCTGGGCTTCGGTGAACCCAGAGATCTCGATCCGGTTCACACCCATGACGCGGGACCGGTGCAACTCCATCCCCTCGGCCAGACGCACGACGGTCTTGCCTTCAAGAACGAGGGAATGGATCTGCGCTGCCGACAACTTCGGCGCATCGGCTGCCAAAGTTGTCGCAACCCATGCGGGCGAAACACGGCGGCCGATGATGCGCTGACCGTCATCGGTCTGGAGCCGGTAGACTCGGGTTTCGTCCTGCGGGAGCTGTTTCCAGATCGGCAGGAGAAGGCCCGCCACGATGTGGAGCGTGGATTCCGAGAACTCCGGCACTTCGGCCAGTTCGGCCGTCCAGGCGGCGGCGAAGGCGGCACGATCAGCTTCCAGCCAGTGGGTATCCTCCATCAGCTTGGCAGGCAGGGTGCTGGCCTCGGTCGGACGGATCAACCGAAGGCGGGGCTCGATAGTGCCGTCGTCCAGCATCAGACTGGTGGCGGGCACCTGCACCGCAGCGCGGCCAGAGCGGCTGTTGACCAAAAGCCGCGCCTTCGGGTCATCCAGCCAGTCGAGCGCATCGGCCAGCGAGGTCGGCGCGTTGCGGCGCTTTTCCGCGATGGTCAGAAGCTGGGTTTCTGCGCCAGAGCCGGGATGGGCGTAGATCACCCGGGCGTCCGTGACGCGGAAGCTTTCAGCTCGAAGCGTCTCGAGCCCGAGATCATAGACCCCGGCAGCAATGGCCCCCTCGATGCGCTGATCAAGCAAGTCCTCGAAGGCCGAGAAGAGCACGGCCTGCATGTCGATCGTCAGCGCCAGCAGGCGATTGAGGAAGGTCGTGATCGGGGGCAGGTCGTCCTTGAGGCCATTGTCATCGGTCAGGCTGAGGCCAGTGGCATCCTCGAAAACCCCGAGCGAGCAGCCCGCCACATCGCCGCGATAGATCCGGCGATAGAGTTGGCGCAGCGCATCGCGGGCGTAAGGCGACTCGAGGTTGTCCTCGGGGCGGAACAGCCCCTGCCCCCCGGTCTGGCGCTGACCCCGCGTGATGGCCCCGAGCGTGTCGAGTCGGCGCGCGATTGTCGACAGGAACCGCTTCTCCGCTTTCACATCCGTGGCCACCGGCCGGAACAGGGGCGGCTGTGCCTGGTTGGTGCGGTTGGTGCGGCCCAGGCCCTGGATCGCGGCATCGGCCTTCCATCCGGGCTCAAGGAGGTAGTGGACACGCAGGCGCTGGTTTTTCGCGCCGAGATCGGCGTGATAGCTCCGCCCCGTGCCGCCGGCATCCGAGAAGATCAGGATGCGTTTCTGGTCATCCATGAAGGCGGCGGTTTCCGCGAGGTTGGCTGAACCCGCCCGGTTTTCCACGACGAGCCGCGCTGCAGGACCATCTCCCTTGCGCACGATACGGCGCGAGCGGCCTGTGACTTCTGCCACGAGATCGGTGCCAAAGCGCTGGACGATCTGGTCGAGCGCCCCCGGCACGGGCGGCAGCGACGCCAGCTTCTCGATCAGCGCGTCGCGCCTGCGGACGGCCTCGCGGCATTCGACCGGTTGGCCGTCACGCACCACAGGGCGAGACGACAGATTGCCCTCACTGTCTGTGAAGGGCTCGTAGAGCTGCACCGGGAAGGAATGGGCGAGGTAGTCCAGGACACAATATGCCGCGTCCGCGTTATGCAGAGCGCGTCGCTTCATGTCGTTGATATGATGTTTCATTTTTGGATCTCCACTCGGCATAATCATGATGCCTCTGCTCTCAACCGCAGAAGGACACCCCGACATGACCTCCCCCTCCAACT
>NZ_CBBQHX010000087.1:0-4717 GCF_964946895.1 Stagnihabitans sp.
ATCCTGGCTTCCGTCACTGTCCGATTTTCGGGGGTATGGCTCAGTAGTTCACTGAATCGAGCAACGCAATCGAGGTCTCTTGAGGGTGTGGCTGTTATCTTGCGATAGATCTTACCGATCCTCGGGAGAGGCGAAAGCACCTCCATCGGGTGGCGCCAATGGTCAAACTGATCTCACATGCCCTGTCGGCTACCCCGTGCTCGGAACTTACCTGAAGGCTGGGCGTGCGGATCTGGCACAGCGGTCGGCCTATACGAAGGGCCAGTAGACGCAAGTCTGTATAGGTTCTGATACGAAATTGCAGAGCTCTGGTGAGCCAAAGCGTTGCCAGAACCCGCCTTGCGCAAGTCCATGTCGCGAGGGAGAGAAGCTACCGATAATCATTATATATCAATATACTATATCAGGACTGTTACAAGAAATGGCGCGTGGCGAACTGAGGTTGCCGCACTTGCGCGACCTGACGAACCGCCATTTTCGTACCGACAGACTTGCCGCCCTCGCGGGGTACTGCCCGCAGACAAATCTCTTGGCAACTTGTTGCAACCCGACCTGCCGTCCTTCGTGGAATGTGATTCCCAACCCGAAAGGCCACGATCCGGTCTGCTGTCACAGGGGCTTTGCAGGCCCTGATCCCATGGCTCGGCCCGAAATCCGGTCACCTTGACGTAATCGCCGTTCTAGATGAACAGCTTTTCGGAAGCGATCTGTCAGGAATGTGAAATGCCGCTGTACAATACGGGTGCCGACCTTTTGTTTTTCGCTCATGTGCCCAAGTGTGCGGGGCTTTCGATTGATCGACATCTGACCGACCGCTTTGGAAAACCGGCACTTTCTGATTTTGGCTACCTGGATTTCCCCGAAGGTTCTCGGTGGACCCGAACCGCGCCGCAGCACATCCCAGCAGATCGCTTACGGCGGCTGTTCCCAAAGGGTTTCGCCGACGCGAGTTTTGCCTTTGTGCGTGATCCTGCGACACGGATCGTATCTGCCTTCCATTACCAACGCGATAAAGAGGGAACGATCCCTGTCGATACGTCACTGAATGACTGGATCGTCGAGCTTCCGAACCTCATTTCCAACGACCAATGGGCCTTCGATGGTCATTTCCAGCCGATGTCACGTTTCATTCCGGACGACGCGACCGTCTTTAAGTTGGAGGATGGATTTGATCCGTTCCTTGACTGGCTGTCACTTCGCTATGGCGCAGGGCCACGCGACATTCCGATCCTCAACGCTGGTTTCAGCGCCGAGCGACTACTCGTCCTTTCCGATCAGGCGCGCGCCGTGATCGAGGACCTCTATGCAGACGATTATCTGCGCTTTGATTATCAGCGCGTGACAACGCGGCGGGATGCGACGCCTTCGGGCAACCGCGCGGACATTCTGCATTCTCTTGGCCTTGGCGCTTTGGGGCGGCGTCAATTCGCACCTGCACGCGACCTGTTCGGCCGCGCACTGGACGCCAATCCTACTCACTCCAATGCCCTTGCCGCCGTGGCGGTTTTGGAGGTGATGACGGAAAATTACCCGACTGCGGCTGAACGCGCAAAGTCAGCTCTGGAGCAGGACAAGTCTCTGGCGGACGCGCATTTGGCGCTGATCCAGGCTCGTTTGATGACGGGCTTCATTGAGGACGCAGATGAGGCGATTTCCAATGCACGTCGCGCGCTGGGTGACCTTCCGGAGCTGGATCTGCAATCATCTCTGATTGCAGGGCGACGTTGCGAATATGATCTTGCTCTGTCCCTCGCCGCAAGCGTCATCGCGCAAGCGGCTGCCAAGGGGGCATCAGTCCTTCGGTCGGAGGCTCAAGCTGTGTGGGGTCGCCTGGTCAAGGCCGCGATGGACGACGTTACCGCCTTTGCCGAGTTGTGCGATGCAGTAGGTCTTGTCCCTGGCCACGGCGCGATTGTTTCACAAGAGCCAGCGCGCGATCCTGTCGTGATCCGACTTGGTACTGGCGGCACGACGAACGACGTGGGTTGTCTTCTGGCAGGCCCCAATCTGGACACAGAATTGCGGGCAATACTCGACACTGCGAAGGGGCGCGATGTGGTGTTCATTCGTGAGCGAGACACATTCGCTGAAGATGCGATCCCCCAGCTTCTGAAGAAGTGGGCGGGATCAGGTTGGGCAGCATTGGGCACCGCCTGGGTCAGTGAGCCATTATTGGCTGCGGCACCCCCGGCTCCTGAACCGCTACGTGCCGCCATTCGCAGGGCTTTCGCTGCGGCCCATGCACCGACATCCCTCTCTATTCTGTTCGGGGGTGCCGTAGTCCTTTCAGCCGAGGCGGTGTCCATCGCCATTGCGCACTGCCAGGACCCGTTCACTGATCTGGATCAGGTCATCCCCGCGATCACACTTGCTGTGGCTGATGCGGGACTGCCGGTCGGGTCTTGGATCGGAGCGCACGCCAGCCCTGCCGGTCGCGTTGACCCAATCCTGTCAGACCGTGCACTTGCAAGCCTTTGCGCGCAAGCAGGCGACCTTCGGGTCATACTTGCGCTGCAGCTTGCGCAAGAGGCTTGCCAGAACAGACGCCTTTCGGTCGCTTTGACCGCCGCCGCTTTGCCCGATCGTCGGAACTTGCTGGCCGCCATGATCCATCAGGAATCCAGTGATCTACCCACGTCCCTACGTTATTCAGCCTTTGCGGCGCTATGGCCAAGCGATCCGGAAACAGCCCTGTCCGCGCTGACGGCGCTGGAGCGGGGTGAGCGCCAGACAGATCTGTTGCCGTTTGATCTGCCGACGTCCGAGCGTCCCATCCTCTCGATCATCATTCCGGCACACAATCATATCGGGGCCACCTATTGCACGCTGTCGTCCCTCCGCCTCCAATCGGTCGCGGTTCCCTTTGAAGTAATCTTGGTTGACGACGGTTCAACCGATGCCACGGCGTCGATTGAAACACGCGTCGGCGGCTTGCGCGTGGTGCGGCACGCCACGGCAAAGCGGTTCATCGCTGCTTGCAACGCGGGCGCTGAGCAAGCGAGGGGTGCTTATCTTCTTTTCTTAAACAACGACACGGAGCCATCTCCGGGCAGTCTGGACGGCCTTATGGACGCCTGTAGAGCAGGCGCGGGCCTTGCCGGCGCGCGTCTCATCCTGCCAAACGGCATCCTGCAAGAAGCAGGCGGCCTATTGGATAATCAGGCCCAGCCCGCCAACTACGGAAGCGGCCGGCATCCTTTGGATCCCCGCTACTCTTACTGTCGCGAAGCGGATTATCTCTCCGGGGCAGCGCTGATGATCTCGCGCGATGTCTGGGACAAGGTAAACGGCTTTTCTACATATCTAGAAGGCATGTACTACGAGGACACTGATTTGGCCTGCAAAGTGCGGGCTTTGGGATTGCCAGTCCGCTACGTGCCGGCAGCCATAGTCATCCATCATGAGGGGACTACGTCGGGAAAGGACATCACCAAAGGGCCCAAGGCATTGCAGGCGATCAACGCGCCTAGGTTCAGGACCCGTTGGGCAGAGTTCCTTAAGAATAACCCACCATCAGACACGCCAATGGAAATTGCGGCAGATCACCGGGCCCGCGGACGCATCTTGTTTGTCGACTATTCCATCCCAAGACCGGACCATGATGCCGGTGGACATGCGAGCTTTGAAGAGATGCGCATGATGTGCGCCGCCGGATGGAAGGTCACTTTCATCGACGCTTCCGCAACATATCTCCCGGGCTATGTGGAGGCCCTGCAAGCCTTGGGGGTCGAGGTCTTGCACAGGCCGTTTGCCACCTCGCCGCTTGCTGCCGTGATAGGCCGCGGGACTACAATCGATATCCTCTATGTCAGTCGCTACTGGCTTGCCCAAGACGTGATACCAATGTTGCGCAAGGTGAACCCCGAAGCGGGCGTGATCGTCAACGTTGCAGACCTGCATTTCTTACGCCAAATGCGCGAGGCACGTGTAAGGGGAGATCTTCCAGCGCTTACGAAAGCACGGGCGGTCAAGATCCAGGAAATAGCCGCACTCGAGCTTGCAGACCTGGTCCTAAGCTACAGCGCGACAGAAAGTGCAATTCTTTGGGAAGCAACCGAAGGGGGTATTGAATCTCGGCTTTGCCCTTGGTCAGATGAGATCGCTTCATCGGCTAAACCTTTGGCCGGTCGGAGTGGCCTTTCGTTTCTGGGCGGGTTCGGACACCCGCCCAACCAACAGGGCCTCACTTGGTTCATCGACGCGGTCCTGCCACGGCTGACGGGCCTGACACTTGATGTTTACGGCTCCGAGGCCGGTGCCGAGATATTGGCCATGGCCTCCTCGCAAGTTCGCATTCAGGGGTATGTCGCCGACGTCTCGACGTGTTTTGACCGACATCGCATCTTTGTGTCGCCATTGCTGGCCGGAGCCGGCGTGAAGGGCAAGGTGATCAAAGCGTTGTGTCATGGTATGCCTAGCGTTCTGTCTCCGATTGCGGCAGAGGGGCTGGGCCTTGTTCATGGCGTTCACGCCTTCATTGCCAAAACACCTGCGGATTGGGCAGAAGCAATTGATTTGCTGTCAAGTAATGATGCCTTGTGGCAGAGAATGTCAGAAGCGGCCCTCGACCATGCCCGGCGACACTATGGGCGCGCCTCTGCGACGGAGGATATGGCAAAGATATTGGCAGATTTGGCGCCACGGACGGCCAAGCGAAATCTTCCAAGCCAGTCATCGGTCCCGTCGCAAGCAGTGCGCGCACCAACACGCGTTACAA
>NZ_CBBQHX010000088.1:0-4665 GCF_964946895.1 Stagnihabitans sp.
GTCAAACGTGTGATCGACTACAACGTGAAGGTTCGCGTGAAGGCGGACGGGTCCGGTGTCGATCTGGCGAACGTGAAGATGTCGATGAACCCCTTCGACGAGATCGCCGTCGAGGAAGCTATCCGCTTGAAAGAAAAGGGGATTGCGACCGAGGTGATCGTGGTCTCCATCGGCGTGAAGCAGTCGCAAGAGACGCTTCGGACCGCCCTCGCGATGGGTGCCGACCGCGCCATCCTGATCGAGGCGACCGACATCGTCCAGACCGACATCGAGCCCCTCGCCGTCGCCAAACTGCTGGCAGCCGTGGTGGCTGCCGAAGGTCCGGGTCTGGCGCTGTGCGGCAAGCAAGCCATTGATAATGATATGAATGCGACGGGCCAGATGCTCTCCGCCCTTCTGGGTTGGGCGCAAGGCACCTTCGTTTCAGAGCTGGCGATTGCCGATGGCAAGGCCACCGTGACACGCGAAGTCGATGGCGGTCTGCAGACCATCGCCGTCACCCTTCCTGCGGTCCTGACCGTCGACCTGCGCCTGAACGAGCCGCGCTATGCCTCGCTGCCCAACATCATGAAAGCCAAGGCAAAACCCCTGGCCGCCAAGACCCCGGCAGACTACGGCGTCGACGTCTCGCCTCGTCTGACCGTGCTGAAAACCGTCGAACCGGCGGGCCGCAAGGCAGGCGTCAAGGTTGGCTCGGTCGCCGAACTGATCACCAAACTCAAAGACGAAGCGGGGGTCCTGTGATGGCCGTTCTTCTGATTGCCGACGTGAATGACGGCCACCTCGCCACCGACCAGGTCGCCAAGGCGCTGGCCGCGGTGACCTCGCTCGGTGAGGTCCACGTCCTCGTCGCCGGCACCGGTGGCGACGCCGCCGCGGCCGAAGCCGCCACCCTCTCCGGCGTATCCAAAGTCCTCTTCGCCGAGGATCACGCCTATTGCCACGGCATGGCCGAAGCCACCGCCGCACTGGTGGTAGCGTTGGCACCCGCCTACACCCATATCTGTGGTGCCGCCACCGCCGCCAACAAGAACGTCCTGCCCCGCGTGGCAGCCCTTCTCGACGTCATGGTCCTGTCCGACGTCACCGCCGTGATCGACGCTGAAACCTTCGAGCGCCCGATTTACGCCGGCAACGCCGTGCAAACCGTCCGCTCGTCTGACACCAAGAAGGTCTTCACCGTCCGCACCGCCGGCTTCGCTGCAGTCGGCGCCGGAAACGCGGCATCGGTCGAGAAAATCGGCGGCCCCGGCGCCAACGCCCTCTCGGCTTGGGTCGAGGACCGCGTCGCCACCTCCGACCGCCCCGAACTGACCTCCGCCGGCATCGTCGTCTCGGGCGGCCGTGGTGTGGGTTCCAAGGAATCCTTCGACCTGATCGAGAAACTCGCCGACAAGCTGAACGGTGCCGTCGGCGCCAGCCGTGCTGCCGTCGACAGCGGCTATGCCCCGAACGACTGGCAAGTCGGTCAGACCGGCAAGGTCGTCGCCCCCAACCTCTACATCGCCGTCGGCATCTCGGGCGCCATCCAGCACCTTGCCGGCATGAAGGACAGCAAGGTCATCGTCGCCATCAACAAGGACGAAGAAGCCCCGATCTTCCAGGTCGCCGACTACGGCCTCGTCTCCGACCTCTTCACCGCAGTCCCGGAACTTATCGAAAAACTGTAGGATGGGCGGTCCGCCTAGTTTCCGTATGGCTAGCAGACCCGATGTCACCTTTGCCGGTCCCCCCTTGTTCTAGTCCGTTGCCTGATGCTTTCCCCCGCTCGGGGTGACCTTTTGCCCCGGTCTTGGGGAGCCCACGCATGCCGACTTTCGAAATCTACACGGTCGGCGGCGCCTACTATCTCTATGCCGTGTTCAACTTCCTTGCGGCTTTCACTGGCAGTGCGGATTTCAAGCTGTTTCTCTCGATCGCAGTTTCTCTTGGCGGGATCGGACTCCTCTGGCGGATGATCTGGGGCGCAGGGCTGCGGGATATCCTGCAGCAGATCGTGCTGATGCTGATCGTTGGGCTGGCGGGCGTGGGCATCAAGGCCCGCGTGGTGATCATCGATCCGACCTCGGGTACCATTCCAATCTATGGCACGGTCGACAATGTGCCGTGGTCGGTGGCGGTCCTGGGCTACTACACCACCGGCATTTCCTATCAGCTGACCTCGCGGATGGAGACGCTGCTCTCGACGCCTGACAATCTAAGCTACCAGCAAAGCGGTATGCTGTTTGGAGCCACGCTGCTGTCACAGGCGGCGCACTGGCGCGCGGTGTCTCCACAGATCCACGAGCTTCTCGTCAATTACATGCAGAACTGTGTGATCGACGGGACGATGCTGGGGCATATGGACCTCGAAGAGGTGGCGCATACCGGGGCGCTTGATGCCGAGATCACCGCCAATGTGCCCCAGTCGCTGGCCTACTATGATCCGACGACGTCCCAGACCGAAAGCTGTGCGACACGCTGGACGGCCGTACGTGGCCTGATCACTGCAGAAGTCGAGAAGGTGATGACTCAGAAGGCGGCGGCGGCCTTTCCGGACCGGGTCGGCACCGGAGGCTCCAATGTCGCAAAGCTAAAGGGCACCCTGTCGGATTTTCAGGGGCTGATTGGCATGTCGTCCTCTTCGGCGGTTGCGACCATCCGTCAGGCGATGCTGCTGACGGCGATGGATGACGCGGTGAACCGGTTCATCGCCTCTTCCGGCAATGATGCGGCCATGGCGCTCTATCAGACGGCGCGCACCAACGTGCAAACCAAGTCATCCTATTCGGCGATCGGGGCCAGTGCCCTGAAATGGGTGCCGCTCCTGAAGGTGGTGCTGGAGACCGTCTATTACGCCTCGTTCCCACTGGCGCTTTTCATGATGCTGGCAATGCCGACCGGGTGGTCGATCCTAAGGGGCTATGCCGGGGGTTTCGTCTGGCTTGCCGCCTGGGGACCGATTTCGGCGATCCTGCATATGATCGTGCTAGAATCCGCCTCGGGTTATTATCGATCCGCCGGGCTCACGACCTCAGACGGCACGGTCAACGATGTCGTCCTCTCGCTCTCGAACCTCTATCAGATGCAGGCGGTGGAGGCCGATGTCGGCTCGGTCGCGGGCTATCTGATGATGTCGGTGCCCTTTCTCGCCACGGCGATCCTGTTCGGGGCGGACAAGATGACCTCGATGGCGACTTCGCTTCTGAACGTGGGGCAGGGGGCGGCGATCGAGACGGGGCGCGAGGCCGCCACGGGCACGATCTCTCTCGGTAACGTCTCGATGAACAACATGGCGGCCAACAAGTGGAATACTTCGTCGGTACGCGACGAGGGGCGGTACACAGCTTTTGCCGGGAATGGCGCTTCCGTGACGCAGAACCAGGATGGGTTGGTCACGTACGGCCGCGGGTCTGCCGTCACCGAAACCGCCTTCAACGGATCGCTGTCAAACTCCGTGCGCAGCGAAATGTCCAACCGGGTCGAGGAGACGCGTACAACGGCGGCGACTAAGACAGCCGAGCTGTCGAGTTTCATGTCGGGGGCGACGGCGGACACGATGGGCTTCGTGAACTCGGTTATGGCGTCGAAGGGTTCCTCGGACAGCGGCACAGTCGATATGGGGTCGAGCCACAGCACGTCGGTCGCCAACGCCTGGCAGACGGTACGGGATTTCGCGCGCGCGAACAATGTGTCCGACGAAGTGGCCCTCAATGCGGTCCTCGGCGCGAGCCTAGGTCTTGGCGGCACCGCAGAACTTGGAACCGTCGGCAAGGACATGCTCGGTTCTGGGATTTCGGGGAAGGCCTCTGCCAATCTCGACGGTAGGACATCGGGAAGCGCAATGGCATCCAACGGTGACACGCTGACGCTTGCGGAAAAGGCCTCTGCGGACGAACGCCTTATGAGCGCTTTCGACACGATCGACAGCGCACGGGAGTCAAGCGGATGGTCATCGAGCAATTCCGAGAGCCAGAGCAGCGATCAGTCCAAGCGGTATTCCCTGGAGGACGGGCAGCGCATGGCCCGTACAGCACTGCGTTCGATCAGCGAGGCGGAAACGGCGGCCAAAGGACAGGCTTATGTTGAAGCCAATGGTCTCACAGCCGATGTGAACATCAACAACCAGGTCGCAGCCAAGGTTCGTGACTTGGGCGACGATCCGCTTTCGGCCATGTTCTCCGCGGATGCGGCGGATATTGCCATGGTCGACCGTGCCGTGAAACTGGTGGCCAAGGATCTGATCGATCCTTCGACCTTCGCAGCACCGACGTCGACCCAAGGAGACTTCAAACTCGAGGACCCGTCGGTCACAACAAGCCATGCCCAACCCAGTGCCGCATCCGCCCAATTGGGCGACACTGCCGTCGACCGACCCGCGATGACTGAGGCGGCACGCTCAGGTTACGCCGCCGCAAAGGACTACAGCGGCTCACGCATTTCCGAGCTCGACAATGCAGGAATGAGCAATGAGGCACGCTCGGGCTTCACCGAATTGGCCAAGGATATCACGCAGGCAACCGAAGGAACGATGGCAGGTCGTCTGGTTGGCAAGGTCGTCCAGTCTTCTGCAGAACTGCTGGGATTGGGTACAAGCCAAGCCGAGACCCTGTTGGAAACTGATCCCCTCCTGCAATTCGATCCCAATGCCGCAAGGATCACGGTCTCGCCAGATGCGGACGGCCA
>NZ_CBBQHX010000089.1:0-4200 GCF_964946895.1 Stagnihabitans sp.
AACATGGTGCTGAACCCGGACGGCAAATGGACAGCGCTGCACAATGACGAGATCTACCTCACCAAGATGCTCGGCGGAGAAATCTACCGCAATGAGCTGGCCCGTGGCCTGCGCGGCCTCGGCTACGAGGTGGACCGCAGCGGCAAAGACGGCATCGTCGAAATTAAGGGCGTGCCGCCCGCCCTGCTGTCGCTCTATTCCAAGCGCTCCGAAGCCATCGAGGCCGCCCTCGAAAAGCGCGGTCTCGACGACTCCCCCGAAAACCGTGCTCTGGCAGCTCTCGCTACCCGCGTCGCCAAAGGCGGCAATCTTGACCGTGCCGCCCTCCATGAAAACTGGCTCAACGAGGCGAAGCTACTGGGCATGGAACCCGAGCAACTGCAGGACCTGCGCCGCGCTGCAGAGCGATCCCAGCAGGTCCGGCTCGGCGGTATCAGCCGGTACGGGACGGAGGGCGATTTCGTCAAGGTAGAGGCGAAAGAGGCGCTTGGCTGGGCCGTCGCTCATCTCAGCGAGCGACAGAGTGTCTATCCGCTCCGCGATCTTCTGAAAACCGCGCTGCCACGCCTGACCTACGCCACCGTCGCGGACCTGACCCGCGAGGTCACCAGCGCGCTGAAGGACAAGACCCTTCTCCATGCTGGCCGGTCGGGCTTGAGCCCACTCCTGACGGACAAGAAGACGCTCGCCGCCGAACGCGAGGTCTTGAAGACCTACCGCGCCGGGGTTCGCGGCGGACGCCTGGATCTCGACGCCCTGAGCCTTGAAGGCCGAGATCCGGAGAAATCGCTGCAGCGCAGGCTGGCGAACACAAGCCTGACCGAAGGGCAGCGGGACGCCGTCCTGACCGGCCTTACCGGTGCGTCGCGCACTGTCGGCGTGCAGGGCTACGCCGGAACCGGCAAGACCTTCATGGTCGAAACCCTGCGCCGCTATGCCGAGAAGGCGGAGTATGAGTTGATCGGCCTTGCGCCGTCCGGGCGGGCGGTCGAAGCCCTGAAGGAGGCAATCCCCACCGCCCAGACCATGCAGTCTTGGCTCATGCAGATGCGTCAGGGCGGCGATCCGGGCGGGGAAGGGCGGGACCGCAAGATCCTTGTCGTCGATGAGGCGGGCATGATCGCCGCCACGGAAATGCGCGATCTCTTGTCCCATGCCCACCGGAGTGGCTTTGCCCGGGTGATCCTGGTCGGCGATGTGAAACAACTTGATGCCGTCAGCGCGGGGCAACCCTTCACCCAGTTGCAGCGAGCCGGCATGCCGACAGCCATGATGACTGATATTCAACGCCAACGCGACGAGGCAGGGCGAGAAGCGGTTCTCCATGCAATCCGGGGCGAGGTGAGGGCCGCGATGGCACGGATCGGCGAGGTGGTCGAGACTGGCAACCGGGCAGAAGTATCCACCAAGGTGGCGGGCCGCTGGCTGCAACTGGACCCGAAGGGCAGGGAGGAAACCGGCATTGCCGTCCTGACCAATGCGGCCCGCAAGTCCATCAACGAGGCGATCCGCACCAACTTGAAGCTCGAGGGCAAACTCGGGATCGAGGACCACGCCGTGTTGGGCCTGAAGCCCGCCGGGCTTACCCGCGCCGCTGCGGGCGATGCGCGGTCCTACAGCACCGGCGACATCATCCTGTCCCTCACCTCCTCAAAGCAGCATCAGGTCGAAAAGGGCGAACTCTATGTCGTCCTGGATCGGGACGTCCGAACCAACACAGTGAGGGTCGAAGATGTAGCGAAGGGCAGGGAGCTGATCCTGCCGCTCCGTCAGGACGAAAAGCTCGCCGCCGGCTTTGTGGTTTACACACCCGAAGAGCGTGCCTTCGCTACCGGCGACCGCGTCCGCTTCACAATCGCGGACAAGGATCGCCAGATCATCAACGGCGCTCGTGGCACCATCTCTGCGCTCGGCGACGATGCGGTCACGGTGAAGATGCCGGGGCGTGACGCTGTGACCTTGCCTCTCGACAGTGTCGCGTCGCGCGGCCTCGATCATGCCTATGCCTCCACCGTTCATGACTTTCAGGGCAGTTCGGTGAACCGGATCATCGTGGGCCTATCCTCCGCCGAGCAGCTTGCCACCCAGAAGTCTTTCTATGTGGCGATTTCGCGGATGCGGGAGGAGGCAGTTCTCGTCACCGACGATGCGGCGGCACTGGCCAAACGGATCGAGGCCAATACGGGCGACCGGCCTACGGCGCTCGAATCTTGGCTCAAGGCCGAGCGCGAACGACACGAAAAGCTGAAGGCGGATGCCCCCGTCCCGCAGGAAAGATCGGCGCAGCCGGAACGTTCGGATCGCGAACACGATCTGGCACCGCCGAAGGTTGGCACCGATCAGGATCGTCCTGACCGGCCTGCTGACTATTCCAAGCTCTTCGCCCTGCCAGTCGAGCGCAACGACGCCGAGGTGGAAGCGTCGATCAAGGCCTTCGCTGACCGCCAGAAGCAGAAAATCATCGAAGGCCCGATCCGCTGAACCGGATCGAACGAGAGACAGGAGAACACGACATGCGTTTGGAAACCACCGATGCAAGCTGGCGGATCAGGCTTGGCCCCCGCGCCCGGCAGCTGGTGCAGAGCGTGATGGGCGACGATGAGAAGCCGGATGGCGATCTTCTGGAGCGCGCCCTCTCGCAGCTGGATCAGGACCTCGCCGAGGCCAGGGGGCAGATCAATGTGCTGGAGGACATTGCAGCGCGCATCGCACCGGATCTGGCCGAGGTCAAGGCAGCCGTCCTTGAGACCTCGGGCCACACCTCCATGATGCTGGGCATGGTCTATCGCCAGCTCTTTGTCTGCCGGCAGGTCATGGGCCTGATGCCGCCGCATGGTGGGGCCGTGGGCACGATCGTCGAGAAGACGCTCGAAGTCCTGCAACTGGCAGATGACACCTATCGTCGTTTGATCCCCGAACCCGAGCGGCGCTTTCAAGACTTCGACCTCAAACTCGAAACCGAGGTGCTGGAGAAGATGGAGGCGGCAAACCGCGCCAAGGCCGCCGAGAAGGGCAAAGCGCCCGCCAAGGATGATGAAAAGGTGCTGGGATGAGCCGGGTTTCGGGTGCAAAAGTCTGGGCCAGACTGGCCCAGGGGCTGGCCCAAATTGGGCCAGGGCCCGGCCCGTTTTGGGCCAGCAGGCCCAAGCCCTTGATATTGAATCACTATTCGACATTCCGGTCGAAGGGACCCGAAACAGCCCGTAAATGTAATGATTACAGTGGTTTAGGGGGGTCCTGCAGCCTGCTGCGTCAGGTGTGTATCTTTAGCGGCTGGTACAGACGCCCCTTCCCCCTTTCGGGCCTTTTCCACCTTGGGGATGGCGCAGCCTGCCCCGCCGACGTCAGCCCCCGGCAGGGTGGCTGGCGTGCCGCCTTTTGTTTTTCGCTGGCTGTGTTTGCCCTGAATCCATTTCTCGCTCTCGCCGAAAATGAATGGCACCGGGGCTCCAGCTTCACCTCAAACAGTTCTGACGCGACCTGGAAGAAAGTAGGCTTCGAGAAATCCCCCGCCTTGTCGACAGCCGCGTCTCATCCGAAGGGCAGGGAGCCCTTGCGCTTCACGCCCGATCCTGCTGCGACGCCCTTGGCCAATCTGCGCAGCCTGATCAGCGCCGCAGAGGCCGGTTCGGCAGACTATGACTCCGTTCAGTATGGGGCTACCGTCAAACCCGCGAAGCTACCCACGGCGATGACCATTGATGAAATTCGGGCCTGGGTCGTAGGCACCCCCGGTCAGAACCATGCCATCGGGCGCTACCAGTTCATCCCACCGACTTTCGAGCGTCTGGCGTCATTGACCGGCATTGGTGGCACCGAAGTGTTCTCAGCTGACTTGCAGGATCGTTGGGCTGACATTCTCTTGGCCGAGGCTGGCTATGTCTCGTTCTTTGCTGGCGACCTCACACCCGAGACCTTCATGGACAACGTGGCTGCCGTCTGGGCGGGGCTCCCGTTGGCTGATGGCACCTCCGCTTACGAAGGCATCGCCGGCAACCACGCCACGGTCTCACGCGCGGCCTATGCCCAAAGCATGGCGATGATTTTCCCCGCGCAAAACGCTCTGGCCGCAGCCCGTCGCTGACCCGCCAGACCCGCCAGACCCGCCAGACCCGCCAGACCCGCCAGACCCGCCAGACCCGCCAGACCCGCCAGACCCGCCAGACCCGCCAGACCCGCCAGACCCGCCAGACCCGCCAG
>NZ_CBBQHX010000090.1:0-3861 GCF_964946895.1 Stagnihabitans sp.
TGAGAGTTGGAGGAGGAGGTCATGTCGGGGTGTCCTTCTGCGGTTGAGAGCAGAGGCATCATGATTATGCCAAGTGGAGATCCCAAAATGAAACAGCATATCAACGACATGAAGCGCCGCGCTCTGCATAACGCGGACGCGGCATATTATGTTTTATCCGGAGTTCCGGATAAGACGTATTCCCGCGGGGTGATGTCGACCCGGATGTCGTTCCATTCGTCGGTCGGGATCTCCGACAGGCGGCGTTCCATCAGCGCCTCGCCGGTCGAGACGATCTGGATGACGGCGGCATGGCCTGCCGCCAGATCGGCCGCGATGGCCGCGATCAGCGTGGGGGTTTTCATCGAGGTGAGCAGATGGCCGAAGAAGCGCTGCTTTGCGGACTCGAAGGCCGAGCGCGCGGCGGACTTGGCCTGCCGGTTCAGCGTGCCGTTCTCACCCGTGATGTTGGCGGCCTCCATCGCCGCAGCCAGGTTGTTGTGGATGATGGCGAAGGCCCCGGCATAGGCATCGTAGATGCTGCGCTGCTCCGGGCTGAGTGCGTGAACCAGCATCTCGTATTCGACACCGTCATAGGAAAGCGACCGGGCGGTGTAGAGACCGAGGGACCGCAGGTCGCGGGCGAGAACCTCCATCGCGGCGACCCCGCCTGCCTCGATGGCCTCGACGAACTCGGCTCGCGTTGCGAAGGGGAAATCCTCCCCACCCCAGAGTCCAAGGCGTTGCGCATAGGCCAAGTTGTGGACCGTCGTAGCCCCGGTGGCTGAGACATAGACGACCCGGGCATTGGGCAGCTTGTGCTGCAGGCGCAGGCCCGCCCTGCCCTGCTGCGAGGCTTCCGTGTCGCCCCGCTCGCCCTTGGACCCGGCGGCATTGGCCATGGCATGGCTTTCGTCGAACAGGATCACCCCGTCGAAATCGGCCCCGAGCCAGTCGACGATTTGGTCGACGCGGGATTTCTTGTTGCCACGTTCTTCCGAGCGCAGCGTCGCATAAGTGGTGAACAGGATGCCTTCGGTGAGCGGAATTTCGCGCCCTTGGGCGAAGCGCGACAGCGGTGTTACGAGCAGACGCTCCTGGCCAAGGGCCGACCAGTCGCGCTGCGCATCCTCCAGCAGCTTGTCGCTCTTCGAGATCCAGAGCGCCTTTCGGCGACCTCGCGCCCAGTTGTCGAGCAGGATCCCGGCCGACTGTCGGCCTTTTCCCGCCCCGGTGCCATCGCCAAGGAAGAAGCCCCGCCGGAACCGGACAGCCTCAGCGGCGGCCTCGGGCGCGGCGGAAACCATGTCGCCGGTGTCATCCACGCACCACGACCCAGCGAGATGCGCATCATGCGCCTCGCCCGCATAGATCACGGTTTCGAGCTGGGCATCCGACAGGAGCCCATCCCGCAACACGGCGGCGGGCAGTTTCGGGCGGTAGGTCGGTTTCGGGGGCGCGACCGAGGCCATGGCCGCCGATTGCACCAACTTGGTCGGATGAGGGGCCGCGCCTGGGATGTCGAAGGCCTGCAGCCGGAAGGTCTCATAGATCGCATCCGACAGACGCGCAGCGCTGTCGTCTTCGGTAACCTCGCGCAGGATATAGGAGAGATCTTCGGGGTCGACAGGCGTGTGCGCGCCGAAAGACGAGACCGAGGCGGAAGCCCGCGATAGGCCGACGGTGGTTTTTGCGGCGCGGGCAGAATTTCCCGAGAAGGGAGAAGAGCGGCCCTGCCCAGTCGAGGCGTAATGCATGAGTTCGAGGCGCGGCGGAACTTCTGCGGTGATCCGGGCCAGCAGATGCGCCACATCGGGAGAGATGGGCCGGGCGAGGTCGGCCGTGATGCCGCCCTTTTCGCCGCCACGACATTTGTCAAAGACCGAAATCCGCGTCTCGAAGCTAGTGCCATGTTTGGCAAAGGCGCCGCCAGACACCGAGCCCGTGAAAACAAGATGCGCGGACTCGGTCAGCCGAGCGAAGGTCTCGGCCCAGGCGGGTGCATCCGGCGTGAAATTAGTGCCGGTGATTGCGACCAACCGCCCACCCGGCGCAAGCCGCGCAAGCGCCGAACGCAGATGCCGCGCCGTCGCCTCGGTGCTGCGGCCATCGACATGCGCCACGGCCGAGAAGGGCGGGTTCATCAAGATGACGGTCGGACGCAGCTCGGCACCCAGATGATCGTCGATCTGCGCGGCGTCGAAACGGGTGACGGAGCGGCCCGGAAACAAGAGCCGCAGAAGGTCGGCGCGGGTGTCGGCCAATTCGTTCAGCGCAAGGCTACCGCCCCCGATCTCCGCCAGGATCGCCAGAAGCCCGGTCCCGGCCGAGGGTTCGAGTACCAGATCGCGGACGGTGATCTGTGCCGCCGCAATTGCTGCAAGCCCCATCGGCAGAGGCGTACTGAACTGCTGGAAGCGCTCCATCTCCTCCGACCGCCTTGTGTGCGTGGGCAGGAGCCCCGCGACTTTGGCGAGGATCGGCAGCAAGGCTCCCGGCGAGCCCGCCCGGGCCAGCAGGGCGCGGCCGAATTTCCGCAGAAAAAGGACGAGCGCCACCTCGCCCGCCTCATAGGCGAGCTTCCAGTCCCAGGCGCCAACTGCATCGGAGCCGCCAAAGGCGCGCTCCATCTCCAGCCGCAAGCGCAGGGCTTCGATCTGGAAGCCCTGCGCCAGATCAGGTTGCAGCGCTTCAGCAACGGCCAGGATTCTGGAGGCAGTCGTGGAGGGGGACGGCACGGCAGTGGGTGCCGCCGCCAGGGTCGCAGAGGAAAGATCGTTCATCGGGGAAACCTCGAGAGAGCCGGAGGGGTCAGTCCCGCGCGGCGCTCTCTCTCACCCGCCGGAACCTGACCCCTTCCGGCAGCCCTCTCCCTCCCCTTCCCTTACTTGCACCAGGGACTGTCGCCCGTATGGGGGGAGACGGCCAAGGCCGGCTCTCGTCCGCAGGACCAAGGCCCGGTCCCGGCGGCACGCCGGGAGGTGCCCACCCGAATTCCGCCTCCTTCGATCTCTCCGGCAGCGGCGGAGTTGAATTTGTTCTTGTTATGTTCTATATTCAGAGTGACGAGCCAAGGGAGATACCCGATGGAAAGCACCACCTTTGCCCTGCCCTCCACGCCGAAGCAGATCGCATATGCGCGCGCTTTGGCACTGCGCAATCAAACGCTTCTGCCTTGGGAGGTTCAGCAGGACCGACGGACCCTGAGCGCCTGGATCGAGGCCCAGGCAAACCTGAGACCGGTCTCCGAGCTGGACCGTCTGCCATCCTCCAAGCAGGTCGCCTTCGCCGAACGCCTCGCCCGCATCAAGCGCCGCGCGGTGCCAGACGAGTGCTTCCGTGACAAGGGCCTGATGTCGAAATGGATCGACGGGAATAGGTGATCGTGCACTTCCTTTGTGGCGGACGTCGAGTCGATGCCACGCTCTTCGGAGGCATGACGAAGGAGACTGCGATCGCTGCCAATCCTGAGCATGGCGAATACATCATATTTGCAAATCTATAGGATTGCCAATTTGAACGACTAGCAAACCTATACCATTGCGGATCGTGACATTTTGCCATATCTTAGCATGGCGATACTTCCGCGAAAGCAATCTCATAGGTTGGCAAATGTCCGTCTCCCGCACAAAGCAGCGTCAGGCCCAAGACAGGGTCAACCAAGCCGCAACCCTGATTAAGTCCGTTGCAAAGCCCTTCGGGGGCTGGATCGCCACGTTCCAGGAGGCGATCAGGATGAATGCTCCAGCCCTCGCCGAACGCCTCGGCATCTCACGCAACAACATCTACGCCGCAATTCAGACCGAACAGGCCGGAACCATCTCCCTGAACCAGTTGGAAAAGATCGCCGAGGCCATGGGGGGCCGCCTCGTCTATGCGATC
>NZ_CBBQHX010000091.1:0-3582 GCF_964946895.1 Stagnihabitans sp.
GCGCCGTCACCGCCAAACAGCGCATCCGACCCGGCCTCGCCATAAAGCCGGTCGGCGCCATCATTGCCCCACAGCACGTCGTTGCCGCTGCCCGCCCAGACGGTGTCATTGCCGGCACCGCCATCAATCAGATTGGCCCCCGCCAGCGCACCGCCGGCCACATCGTCGATGAAATCGTTGCCATCCCCGCCATGAACCGTATCGTCGCCCGCCCCGAACAGCAAAGTGTCATTGCCCGCCCCGCCATCGAGACTGTCATTGCCAGCCCCCCCCGAAAGGCTGTCATTGCCATCCCCGCCCTCCAACGTGTCATTGCCCTCAAGCCCAGACAGCGTGTCATTCCCGGCCAGACCATCGACGTGGTCGTCCGCGCTGGTGCCTGTCCAGGTGTTGTTGTTGCCGTCCAGCAGGGCGACCTTGAGCGAGTCCGCACTGACATCGCCATTCAGGAACCGGAAAGTCTCGACATTCGAGACCGTGTCCGTCCCGCTGCCGGCAGAAATCACCGTGAACGTGTCGAGGCCTGCGTTGTAGGTCACCGTCACATCCGCCCGATTTGCGGCATAGACGGCATAGTCCACACCATCGCCACCGTTGATCGTGTCATTGCCGGCACCGCCATCCAGCGTGTCATTGCCACCGCCGCCGTTCAGCGTATCGCTGCCGGCAAGCCCGGACAAAACGTTGTCCCCGGCATTGCCGCCCAGGCGGTTGTCCAGTTCGTTCCCGGTGCCGTCAAGCGAGTCCGATCCTTGCAGGGACAGGTTTTCGACATTGTCCCCCAAGGTGTAAGTGAGCCCTGAGATGACTTCGTCGGTGCCTTCCCCCGCAAGTTCAACCACAACGGCGCCGATGCTGTTGATGACGTAAAGGTCGTCTCCGGCACCGCCAGACAGGATGTCAGCGCCGCCGCCGCCATCCAGCGTATCATCCCCGGCCAAAGCGTTGATCACATCCCCGCCTTGCGTCCCCATCAGGCTGTCCGCAAAGGGCGTCCCGGTGATCGTGTCGAAACTTGGCGGCGGGGGTCCGTAGCCGTACACCACATAAGCTGCGCCGATGCCATAGCCGCTACCTGCAGAGCCACGATTCCCGTTGATATCGAAGCTGTTGTAAAGCGCGCCAACGATCACATCGGCGAAACCGTCGCCGTTCACATCTCCCAATGCCGACACACTGAAGCCTGCTTCGTCGCCGGATCCGTGCCCTGTCAGGACAATGCCCTGATCCGCCGTCAGTTGGCTCAGATCGAGGAGGCCCCGCGTCGTCCCCGCAACGCCAAAGACGATGTAGGCCGCGCCCGTTTGTCCATTGACGCCAACAGCGCCAACCAAAAGGTCACCAATGCCGTCGCCGTTGAAATCGCCCGCCGCCGACACACTGTAGCCGGATCGGGCAGAATTCTGCCCTCCGGTAATGGCGAATCCCATGGCCGGATCAAGGCTGGCGGAGAGGTCCAAATTAGGAGCATTTTCAATTCCCGACTTGCCATAAATCACGTAGCTCAGCCCGGACCCGGACCCGAAAGCAGAAGAGTCTCGGCTGCTTACAATCACGTCATCAATGCCATCGCCATTGATATCCCCGGCAAAGGCGACGCTCAGCCCCACCTGTTCATCTCGGATCGATGCCAGAAGCGCCGATCCGGTAACATCCCCACCCTCGATGGTCACTTCGACAGAAGCGGCGTCGGCTCCGGTAATCAGCATCGCACCGCCGGCCCCATGCGCAATCAGGCCATAAGCCGGCATGCCGATCAGGAGGTCGGGGACGCCATCATGGTTGGCATCGCCTCCCCCCGCCACGCTTCGACCAATGTTGCCGCTAAATGATTCTGATGTGATCTCGCTTGCCTGACCCAGGGTCACTAACTTCAGGTCCAGGATGCCATTCACCGCCGTCGCCAAGGCCTGACCAGAAATCACCCAGGCTGCGCCCACTCCGCTAGCGAAAGCGGGTGCGCCGATGATCAGGTCGTCGTAACCATCAAGATTCAGGTCGCCTGCGTTCGACACGCTCGTTCCCAACATTGAGGCGATCGAAGTCCCGTCAATACGGACACCTTGCGAAGCGGTCATCGTGTTGACATCGACGCCACCCGCCGGCTGAGACGCCGCGCCGAACACCACATAGGCACTGCCGGCAAAACGGCCGTTGGGATTGTCCATGAACGGGGCGCCGACAATCACGTCAGCGAAGCCGTCGCCGTTGACATCCCCAGCCGCCGAGACGCTGGATCCGAAGAAAGATCCCAAGAAAGAGGAGACCGTCGGGCCGGTGATCTTGAAGCCGTCTGATGGGCTGAGATTGGCAAGATCGACGTCCGGACGCGTGGCCGAGGTCGTGCCATAGATGACATAGGCCGAGTCCGTGGCGCCAACGATCATGTCAGCAATGCCGTCGCCGTTCACATCCCCGGCCGCGTGCACGCTGCGGCCCGCATAGTTCGACTCACCAGCCCCGAAGATGGTGAAGCCTTGATCCGGAGTCAGGTTACCCAGTTGATACGTCATCCACGCCTCTTGTGCCTTGCGCGCCGATGGGTGCACCGCAGCGTCATAAAGCCGCTTGGCCGCACCCCTGGCCCTGTTTCATCTACGATCCTGTCACGGACCTGCCGTTACCGGTCCCGCACCCCTTACAATAAGGTTGCAAAACCAAAGCCTCTGTTCTTTCACCCCAACGTGCCGGCTGGCGCGCAGGCAAGCGGCACCACGATCAGGCCGGGCTGAAGGTGGTGCAAGCAGAAATGCGTCTTATGCGAACGCTTTTGCCGCTGGCGGTTATTTCGAGGCAAGGCTTGCCAATTTCAATGCATTGAAATACATCACTTTATCCGCCGGGTACCGTGCCAGCTCGCTTATAATTTAGGGGACATCCGGTGTCCTGCCCCAGCAATCTTTTCAGCGAAAAGGCAGGAAATGCCCAACAATCTGACCCAAAAAACTTTAGATTGAAAAATATTAACTTTCGCAAAACCCTGTCTTTTCCTTGGGTGCCGCGCCATTCGTCCAATTCAATGCAAGGCAAAGATTGACAACTTAATTCGTGCAGGCGTAGTGCAAAATACACCCTTCCGGAAAGCGCACCATGACAGCCGAAGTCCCTGCCGACCAAACGCCCGCCTTCGCGCTGACCACGTCACGCGGGTTCATGTCTTGGTTGTCAGTGGTGGGCGGGTCGCTGGCGTTCACGACCTATCAGGGTGGCAAGGTGTTCTTCCTCGGGGCCAAGCCCGATGGATCGCTGGCCGTCTTCGAACGCTCGTTCCCGCGCTGCATGGGCCTTGCGGTGTCGCAGGATGCCCGGTCGCTATATCTTGCGACGGAAATCCAGCTTTACCGTTTCGACAATCTTCTTCCGGCCGGGTCCGTCGATGGGGACACGGACGCCCTCTACGCCCCGCACCAGACCTGGATCACCGGCGACATCGACATCCATGAAGTGGGCCTGGACGCGCAGGGTCAGCCGGTCTTTGCCAACACCTTGTTCAACTGCCTTGCCACAACGGCCGAAGGTCACAGCTTTCGCCCCCTGTGGCAGCCGCCGTTCATCCGAAAGTTGGCGCCAGAGGATTGCTGC
>NZ_CBBQHX010000092.1:0-3044 GCF_964946895.1 Stagnihabitans sp.
CCGGATGAGGTCGGCTGAACTCGTCTGCTTGGGTTCCTCTCCCCTGTGGCCTGGTTGAGGCACCTCCCCTTCGACTGACAATCCCCTAAGCCTGTTCGGTTTCCTGCCCGCAACCCCAACTCCTGCCCGGGCCGTGTTGGCCGCAAAGCGTCCTGCCCGCTCCACCCCGGCCCCTCGGGGGTTTCCGGCTGGTCCCTTGGCCCAGCCGTGCAGACGTCTCCCGACAGGCTTCTGTCGGGTCTTGTCGAAGGGATGGTCCCTCGCACCAGACACAGGAGAAACACCATGCAGAACATCGTCATCCTCGCCGGCAACATCGGTCAGGCCCCGGAAGCCCGCGTTACCCAGGGCGGCACGAAGATCACCCACTTCACCCTCGCCACCTCGCGCCCCCGCCTGTCGGAAGGCCGCCCGATCCGCGACGAGCACGGTTACCGCGTGATGGACACCGAATGGCACCGCATCACCTGCTTCAACGGCCTCGGCAAATCGGTCGCTGAGAACTGCGAGAAGGGCATGAAGGTCCTGGTCCAGGGCCGCATTCACTACACGAAGTGGACCGATGCGGCGGGTGTCGACCGTTACGGCTGCGAGATCATCGCCGAGAAGGTCGACTTCCTCAGCCGTCCAAAGACGGCCGAGGGCGAAGGCCCCGAGCTGGTCGACAACAACGACGAGGTCGGCTTCTAAAGCTGACCATCGCTTACCCGGCGGGGAAACTCGCCGGGATGACTTTCTGGTCAATTTGCGTTAGCGTGTCTTAATGTTCGCGCGTCCATCACTCTCCGAAATTCACTGTGTGCTGGCAGCACATGGTGCCCTTATCGTGCATTTTTCTGGGACGCCGAAAGGAGCTGGTTCGAACTTCGAGTATCCGTTCCCATCCGATCTCCAGGAAGTGATTGCGTGCCGATCCCAGACTGGCCTTTCCTGTTCGACGGTTATGCCAGGCGACGAGTTCGCGGACCTTTGTAGGGCCAATGCGACGGGATGCATCGGTGTGATACTTAGGCTGCGGACGCCCTGGTCTGTGCTGGACGCGCGCGCCTCTGACTGCGGGACGTACATGGAGGATGGTGTTCGCAAAGTTTCCCACCCGCGCGATATGACGGCATCTGATTTCTCAGCGACAATTTCTGGTCGCGCCAACGGGAACTACAACGAATGGGTTATTGCTGACTTCCAAGTGATCGGCCTGTTTGCGGCGGAGCCATATCGCGTGTCAGCAGAAGTTACGATCGACTATCCGGATGACATGCCGGATTGGATGCGTACCATCGACACCACCTTAGGCTTTGAGTATAAATCGCTTGATGATATTCAAAAGCTGTTCCCCGAGCTTCAAATATACTCCTTCTCAAACAGTGGGCTGGTTCAGCGCGTCGGCTCAGCCTGGATAACGGTCGCGCACGCGACTCTGTATGCCTGAACTGAAGCGAATGCCACGTCCAACTTTCCTTAGGTGGCTGGCGTGCGGCGCCAATCTAAGCCGCTCTTGATGAGTATATCCAAGACATTCCAGCAGGTTACTAGAACACGTCCGACCTAGAGAGCCCGGCGCGATTGAAGCGTTGCCCTGTGCGCGATGGGCGCTTGCGATGTAGAAAGTCAGAGGAGGACTGGTAGTCCAGTGATGGGTTTAGGGTTCGGGAGAGTGGCTCCCGGCGCCCGTCGCGGGAGATAGCCGATGGGCGTTGTGGAAGTTCTGGATCCGGTCGCACCGGCGCGGGCTGGTGGCTGGAAAGTGGATGTCAGCCGGGGCGAGCGTGACGGGCGGGTGTCGTCCGAATGGTTCAACCGGCCGGACGACGAGCGGTATCTGTCGCTGGATGATCTTTGGGCCTCGGTGAAGGGCCGGTCCGAACGCAGCCGTTCCCGGGTCGTCGCGACGGCCGACATCCGGGTGGAGCCTGCGCGTGACAGCTCTGAGCGGCTGCATCTGGTTCTGCCAAAGGCCCATGAGCCAGTTGCACCGACGCACTGGGCATTCGGCCAGCTCGCCAGCATCGTCGGCGCGCCGGCCTCCTACCTGCGGCAGTTGCCTGCGCCGCTTGCAGGGATCAACCTGCAATACGGACTCGCAAATCATCGCGCCGAGCAGGTCAAGACCTTCGAGACCGAGGATGGCCGCACTGAACTGCGTGCGGTGACCGGCCTCGACTATGGGCGCATCCACGACCATGAACTGGTCGGGGCGGTGCAGCGCATCGCGGGCAATGGCACCGGCGACACGCGCTGGAAGGTGCCGGGCGTGCTCGACTGGTCGACCGGTGTCTACAACCCCGATGTCGAAATCAGCCGCGACACGACTACGCTTTATGCCTCGGACCGCGATGTCTTCCTGTTTCTGGTCGATGATCATAACCCGATTGAAGCGGGCCGCCTGCCGGGCGGTTCGCCTGATCTCTACTTTCGGGGCTTCTACTGTTGGAATTCTGAGGTCGGGGCCAAGACCCTCGGCATGGCGAGCTTCTATCTGCGCGCCGTCTGCCAAAACCGCAATCTCTGGGGCGTCGAGGATTTCCAGGAGATCACCATCCGCCACTCAAAATACGCCGCCTCCCGCTTTGCCCAAGAGGCGGCACCAGCCCTGACGCGCTTCGCCAATTCTTCGCCGCAGGGCTTTGTGAACGGTATTAAAGCGGCGCGGCAGCAGATCGTCGCGCGGACGGACGAGGACCGGGATGACTTTCTGCGTAAACGCGGCTTCTCCAAGGCTGAATCCGGCAAGATCATCGAGAAGGTGCTGATGGAAGAGGGCCGCCCGCCCGAAAGTATCTTTGACTTTGTCCAAGGGATCACGCGACTGGCGCGCGACAAGACCCAGCAGGATGCCCGCCTCGATATGGAAGGACGCGCCAAGAAGCTCCTCGACCGGGTCGGCTGAGGTAGGCCCCGACACAGCGACCGTCTGCATCCGCGACGGTCGCGCTTTCCTTCTTTCCAGCAGTACGCCACTGGCCCCGCCCGAGAGGGCAGGGTGCTTCGATGTGCGCAATTCAGCGAGACCCCCATGACCCCCCAAGAAGAAACCGTCATCCTTG
>NZ_CBBQHX010000093.1:0-3029 GCF_964946895.1 Stagnihabitans sp.
CATCATTCTTGAAACGCGCGGTCTGACCAAGCGGTACGGTGGCGTGCACGCGCTGGACGACGCCAACTTTACCCTGCGCGCCGGAGAGCATGTGGCCGTCGTCGGCGACAATGGTGCGGGCAAATCGACCTTCGTGCGCCAGATCACCGGGGTCGAGCAGCGCACGGCGGGGCAGATCTTCTTCAACGGGAAAGAGGTCAGCCATGCCGGCCCCCTCGATGCGCGCGAGGCCGGGATCGAGACGGTGTTCCAGACCCTGGCCCTGGCCGACGATCTGGACGTGCCCTCGAACCTGTTTCTGGGGCGAGAGCTGTTCAAGTTCAAGCTGGGGCCGTTCTCGTGGCTCGACCGCAAGGCGATGCGGGAACGCACGATGGAGGCCTTGAAGACCACGGCGGTGAAGATCCCCAACGTCGACAACCCGATCCGCAACATGTCGGGCGGCCAGCGGCAATGTGTGGCGATCGCCCGCACGGCGGCGTTTGCCTCCAAGCTGGTCATCATGGACGAACCGACGGCGGCCTTGGGCGTGCAGGAAACTGCGCAGGTCGAAAACATCATCCGCGGATTGAAAGAGCGCGGCGTGCCTTTGGTTCTGGTCAGCCACAACCTGCGTCAGGTCTTTGATCTCGTCGACCGGATCGTCGTCTTCCGCCGCGGCCGTATCGTGGCCTCCTTGCGGCGCGACGAGACCGATGGCAATGACATCGTAAGCTATATCACAGGTGTGAAGGGCAATGCCGAAGGGGCATATGCCTGAAGAAACACGAAATGATCACTCTTGCTGCCCGGCCAATCGTTGAAGAAGCCAGCGCCCGGCCGGGCCCAAGACTTTGGTCGACAGATGCGCCACGCAGAATGGCAGTGGAAGCGGTACTTCGGCGGCACTGACGGGGCTGAGCTTCAGCGCGACGAGACGACCGGAAGCGAGGTCGTTTTCCACCATGTGATAGGGCATGCTGCTCCAACCGACGCCCGCCAACAATAGGGCGTGGCGCAGACCAAGATCGTTGACGCGCCAGCGATTGACGGCCTGCGCACCCCAGTCCTTCGCGCCCCCGAGTGCGCCGGATGACAAGAGGATCTGGGTGTGGTCCCGCAAATCCTCCTGACGGATCGGGTCCGGCATCTGAGCGAGCGGGTGATCCGGAGCCGCCACAAGGATCGTCGCCAATTCGCCGCAGCGCATCCTCTCGAAGCCGTCCATCAGCCCCGGCATCGGCACATCGACCACCATGCCAATGTCCGCACTTCCGTCCCGAAGAGCGGCCAGTGTAGCCTCCATCGGCTGGGCAAGAAGCGCCATCTCCACCATCGGATAGGTCTTGTTGAAGTCCTTCAAAGCGGAGGTGAGCAGGCTCGCTGGCATCATCACATCTACTGCAATTGTCAGCCGGGCTTCGACACCCACCAGCAGGGCGCGGGATTGCTTACGGAAATCGGTTACACCCTCCAGCACACGCCGTGCCCTGAGCAGCAGGACACGGCCCGCCTCGGTCAGGATTGGCCTGTAGGCAGAGCGGTCAAAGAGATCGATTCCGGCCTGCAATTCAAGGTTCTGGATCGTGTAGGTGATCGCCGATTGCGCGCGGTTGAGCTTTCGTGCCGCTGCGGAAAAGCTGCCTTCGTCCGCCACGGCGACAAACACTGCGACCTGGTCGAGTGTTAATCCGTCCAAGCTGGGCCCCCAATAATCATCGAATTCCTTGATAGAGATGTTCAATTCTTTATCTCTATTTTACGCGGCGTCCAGCGGCTATTTCCACTTCATCACAGAACAGCCCGGCGAAGATCGCACGTGTGCCGAAACAAAAGATGAGCTTGACCACGATGGATCAATGGCCGCCTCAACCTTCGCAAGCCCGCAATCTGGCCCCGTGGCGTTTCCAAACTTCCCGCCCCAACACCTCACGCAAACCTGATGGAGACCTGAAGATGACCTTTCTGAAAACGACCGCTGCCCTTCTGCTGGCTGCCTCGACCCTCGCGACGACGGCCCGTGCCCAGGACCACGCGCAAGAAACCACCAACCTGATCAACTTCCACCTGATCGACTTCATCGGCTGGAACAACGCCAACATGGACGTCATGCGCAAATATCATGGCGCTGACGTGGCGGTGGACATGGCCGGAATGCACACCGATGGCATCGATCCTCATGTCGATGCGCTGACCTACATGTTGAAACAAGGCGCGGGCAAGATCACCCAGCACAGCCCCTCGCTTGCCGAAGGGGAGTGGACGGCTGTCGTTGGTGTCACACCGGCTGGCAATATGGCAACGATCGGCAAGTGGAAGGACGGTGCCTTGTCGGCCGAGTATCTGTTCATCCGCCCGCTTTCGGCGGATGAGGTGAAATCCGTTGATGTCTCCAAGCCGATCATCACGATCACCACACCGGATGATGCCGCCCTGCGCGCCGCAACCGGCGCAGAACCTGGCTGGAGCGCTGTGATGGTCGACGGCTATGCGATCTTCACCCAGACGGTGGATGGCAAAGTGACCCAGACTTTGGGCTTTGCCAGCAAGTAATCGAACCGAGGCAATCTTTCGGGACGAGCTTCCAGACCCGCTGCGTCCCGAAAACCCTGCGATCCGCTTTGCTTTCAACAATTTGCAGAGCTTGCCATCTTTTGATGCCGCTAAGACCGCGGCCGTGTTTATTGGCGTGGTCAACACCCATCCCCACGCACCAGCCTGAACGGCCACTTCTTGTTTTCCTTCGAACATCAAACGGATCAATCGCAAGGCATTCTCTATGACCGAATTTTGCCGCAGCGCCCTTCAAATGACGGCTTGGAGGGATGCTGCAGCGCGGCACTTCGAGTAATGCAGGGGCCGCTTTGGGCCGACTGCGTCGACGGCGGATCGAACCGACGTAAGGGGCGGAAAGCCGTCGGTCAGCATCAGGTTTCTGCAATTTCGGACATGAGCGGGAACAGCCGTTCGTTGACCAAGCGATGTTCAGATGGGCGCACGGCCGGTAGGTCGTGACACTAGGAGCGGGCAATTCGGGAATTGCCCGCCGA